>NZ_JBCNTJ010000005.1:0-326422 GCF_039581215.1 Pseudomonas halotolerans | reverse complement strand
ATAGCCGCGCTGGGCCATGGATGGCCCTTCGCGGCGGGCCCACGGAGCAATGCCGGAGTGAGGGCACACCGAGCCTAGGCGAGGTGCCGAGTGGTGGGGCAAAGACCTTTTGGTTACTTTTGGGGCGTTTGCCAAAAGTGACCCGCCGTAAGGGCGGAACCCTAAGCCGCCGTTACCGCAGCAACGGATATGTACCCAGTCAACCAAATCCTGGCCGGCTGTCAGGCCGCCATCGCGAGCAGGCTCGCTCCCCCAGTGTGATCGACGTACAACCGGGAGAGCCAGGCCGGCTGTCAGGCCGCCTCGCGAGCAAGCTCGCTCCCACAGAGGATCGGGGATATTGCGGCAACACAAAACAAATGTGGGAGCGGGCTTGCTCGCGAAAGCGGGGTGCCAGCCAACACACATGCTGACTGAATTGACGCCTTCGCGAGCAAGCCCGCTCCCACAGGTTTTGTGCGCTGATCACTCCATAAAGGAATGATCAGCAGCCCTCACTCAATCAAACATTCGGGCAAGGAACCGGCGCCCAGTCACCCAGGTCCGGGTTTTTGCACATGCTGTTGACCTGGCTGGTGCCGGCGCTGGCAACCTGCTTGCTTTCATCCTGCTTGGCCTTGGCCGTCTGCAGGGTTTTCTCGGTGGTCACCGCTTCTTTCGGCACGGTTGGCAACACCGGCTTTTTCGCCGGCTTCACGGCTTTTTTGGTCTTGGTCGAAGCGACAACCGGCTTGGTTTCCGCAGTCGCTACGGTTACCACGTCGGTACGCTGCACACCCACCTGCTGCAGGTCTTTTTCATAGGCCTGGGTGTAGTTGTTCAGGTCTTCGGCGGCTTTGCCGTTGACCGCGACGATCAGGTCGTTGGACTCTTTGAGGCCGGAGACGATTTCTGCCAGGCGCTTGCGGCCTTCGGTTTCGTTGACGGTCTTGGCCTTGCGGTCGGCCACCAGCTTGCTGAACGCGTTCTGGTAGCACTGCTGCGAAGCCTTGGCGTACGCGGTGCTGCGGTCGATGTCGGCGGCGCTTTTGTTGACGTCGGCGGCGTAGGACGCGATGCGCTGGTTGTCATCGGCGATCTGCTTCTGACGCTCGGTGTAGTAACCGGTCGCGCCACCGGCCAGCGCGCCACCGGCAGCACCGATGGCGGCGTTGCGACCGCGGTCTTCCTTGTCGGCGGTCAGGGCGCCCAGCAGCGCACCGCCGACTGCGCCAACCGCTGCGCCGGTGAGCACCGATTTGGTCATGTTGCCCTCGGTGGCGCGCAAGTGTTGCACCGGCTCATAGCAGTTAGGGTAGTACTCGACCTTGGTGCTCGACGCGACCTTGGAAGTCGGCGACGTGGCGCAGCCGGTCAGTACAGTGCTGAAACCGACAGCGACCATCAGCAGGTGACGCTTGGAAACCGAAGCAAAAGGTTTACGGGAGAAAAGCATGATTGTGTTCTCTTTTAAGTGTTGACCAGCTCAGTACGGCCCACCGCCGCCTGAGTCCCTTCCAAACTCGCTGACAACCAACGGTCAAGACCGCTGACCGCTCGATGCGAGCAGTTCCTTCAATATCGCTGCCGGGTCGGCTCGTTTTTGCTGACGATAATTGCCGACATGGCGAACGAATAACGTCGCGCGCGCCACCAGGCTTCTGCCCAGCACCGGCTTGCGCTCCAACTCCTCCTTGATGCGTTGAAATTGCGCCTGGATCACGGCATCGGTGTAGCGCGTGCCGGTGGCCAGGTTGTCGATGTAAATCGCCACGGCGCCATCGAGTGCGCTGCGGCCGTTGTTGATGGCCGTGGCGAACAGCTTGGCGCTGGCCTCGTCCTTGGCGTCCACGGCCTGCTGGCGACTGTTCTGCAAATTGGTCAGGCGAATGTTGTAGTTATTGATGGTCTCGGCCACCAGGGCCGCCGATTGGATCAGGTTGCCCGCCGCTTCCTCGCGTTGCTGGGCGATGAGCGAGACATTGCGTTTGAGCTCTTCGTTGACCAGCCCCAGCTCGGCTTGCAGGCGCGGGTCGACGCTGGCAGCGATGATGCTGTCCAGGCGCTTGGTCGGGTCTTCGGCTTCATCGATGGCATCGGTCAGGGATGCGAGGCGGCCTTCTTTCTCCCATTGGGCGAACAGTTCCTTGTACCGTGAGCGCGGCGCCGACAACGCCCCGACCGCCACGCGGAACCCGGTGGTTTCGTTGCTTTGCTCGGTGCCGTCGGCGGCGAATAAGGGATATTCGCGGCGCATGCCGGTGAACAGCGTGCCTTCGCCTTCCAGGTAGTTGCCGCCCTTGACCACGAAGCCACCGTAGGCGCCCTGGCGGCGACCGGCATGCACCAGCTGGAAGGACTCCTGGACCATCTCGGCGGCGTTGCCGATCACGTCGAACAAGCCGATGGGGTTCGGCAGTTTGATGCCGACGGGCATCAGCCGCGCCGCCTGGCCGGTGCCGCCAGCGACTTGGTTGAACACCGCCCAGTCGGCCAGTGGCCCGTCGCTTTCACTGCCTTCCAGGCGCCGGGGAAACAAGCGCCCCTCCAGGTCCTGGCGGCTGACGGCTTGCCCACCACGAGCGGCGAATTCCCACTCGACTTCGGTGGGCAAACGCACGAAGCCCAGCCCGCCGTCTTCGGCGGAGCTGCCGCGCCCGCTCACCGGCAGCAGCGCCTTGTGGTACTTCATCAGCCAGGCGCTGTACACCGCAGCAAAGCGTTCGGCCTCGAACTTGGACAGTTTCACCTTGGGCAGCCGTCCGGCCATGCCTTGTGGAAGCTCCGCTTGCAGCACCTCGCAGGCCGGTGCCGGTTCACCGCTGGCCAGCGATTGCGCCTGGGCCATGACCTGGGCGTATTGACGCGCGGTGACCTCGTATTTGCCGATGAAGTACAGCATCGGTTTGAGCGGGGTCTTGGCGTCTGCCTTGGGCATCAACGGCGCGATGGTTTTGTTCCAGTCCTTGGGCAGATCCTTGAGGGTGAACTGGCCGTTGATGAAGTCCCGGCGATACCCGGAAATGAACGACTGCTTATAACCGGCCTCGCCTTCGCTGAACGGGTAGCCGAGGCTGATCTCCCGATCATCCAGAGTGCCTTGGGCAAGGACGTAAACGTAACGGAACACCATTTGCCCTTCGCACGGCAACGGCAGGCTGACGTCACCGGGCAGCGGTTTAGGGTTGTCCAGTTTGTCGGTGCTTTCATCGGCCCAGGCCAAACCGGCCAGGCTCAGCGCCACGGCGGCGCCCAATAACTTATACATCGCGAATTCCTTCACACGCCTGGATGCGCACCACCCGCCAGCCACCACACGCCGCCGCCACGGCGCTGACGCCGAGCACGGCCAGCAGGGCCAAGGTGTAGTGACTCACCAGCAAATGGCTGGCGTACTCACCCGGCATCTGCGCAAATAAATAATTGAGGCCCGACTGCGCCAGGCCATACAGCCCGGCACTCAACAGGGCCGCCAATGCGGCGCTGTAGAGCGCCTGCAACACCACAAACAACAACAGCGCCGCCGTGGAAACCCCCAGCAGGCGCAACACCGACAGCTCCCGACGCTTGCGCTCGACCGCCGCCAGGGCACCGGCAAAAATCGCCGCGAACGCTCCCGCCAACGCCAACCCGGCGATGATCCAGAACACGATCGAGAGGTTGCGGCTCAGCGATTGCACTTGTGCGATGGTCTGGGCCTGGGTGGATACCAACAGGTTCTGCGCCGCGAAGTATTGGCGCAGCGGCTCGACATCGCCGAGGTTGCGGGCGTACAGGCGAAACGCCGGGTAGACCCGCTGCGCGCTCTGTCCCACCGTATCGCCCGGCCAGCCGAACGCGGGCACGGCGCGACCGTCGCGGTAGTCCTCCGCCGCTTCCAGTAGCGCCAGCGGCGCGAACAAACCATCCCGGGCAAAAGCCTCAAGCGGCAACACGTGCAACACCTGCACGCGCGTGCGCTGCGCCTCGCTACGACCGGCCACCTGCCGACTGAAACTGGCCTGCAGCCAATCACCGGCCTTGGCGCCGAGTTTTTCGGCGGCGGTGTGGCTGAGCACCACTTGATCCAGCCCTTGCGGCACCGGCAGGCGCTCAAACAAGGGATCATTGGCCGCCGTGGGGATCATTTCGACAGTGACGGGCGCAGCCTCGCTGCTCAAATCCGCAGTGGCCGCAATCTGCCGCGTGCGGGCCAGGGCAAACGCCACATCACTGCGCCGGCCCAATTGCTCAACGAACTCAGCGCTGAACCGACCACCGCCCAACGGGATGATCTCCCGGGTCGCCGGGTCATTTTCCAGGCGCTCGGTGAGGCTGCTGACCAGACCGAATTTCAGGCCGAACAACACCAGCAACGGCGCGACCACCGCCACCAGCGCCAGCACCGAACAGGCCGACAGCCAGGCATCGTTGCGGTAATCCTGCCAGGCCAGGGAAGCCACCAGCGCGCCGCGCATCAGCAAGCCTCCCCGAGGGTCGCGGTGACGCCGCCATCGGCGTCGCGACGACAACTGATGCGCCGCACCTGCAAACCACTGGCGCGAGCCAGTGACTCATCGTGAGTCGCAACGACACAGCACACGCTGTGATCGCGGGCCTGGGCCACCAACAACTGCATAACCCGTTCAGCATTCAGCGGATCGAGGGCCGCGGTCGGCTCATCGGCCAACAACAGGCGCGGCCCATGCGCCAGGGCCCGAGCACAACTGACTCGCTGACGCTGGCCAACGGATAAATCCGCCGGCTTCTTGTCCAGTTGATCGGCAATGTCCAGTTGCCCGACCAGGCGCGTGACGCTGCCGTCATCTGCCATGCCGAGCAGTTTGCGCGACAATTCGATGTTGCCGCGCACGTCCAGAAAACCCAGCAAACCACCGGTCTGCAACACATAACCAAGATGCCGGCTGCGCAGGTCCGCCAAGGCGCCCTGTTGCCCCGCACGCCATAGCGCGGCGACGTCCAACGGCGTGTTGGCCGGCGTGAAATCGAACTGCCCGGCCTGATCCGGCGCCAGCACCAAGGCCAGCAGATCCAACAAGGTGCTCTTGCCGCAACCGCTGGGGCCAACCACCGCCAGTTGTTCGCCGGCACGCAATTGCAGCCGTGGAATCACCAGACTGTAGCGCTGGCTGCCGGCGCCCCGGCTTTTGTGTACGGCACTGATGTTCAGCATCATGGCAGCGTCGACAATGGCACGCGGTACAGGGCATCGCCCGGCTCGGCATCGCCGAACCGTACCCAGTTGGCCAGATCGTTGTGGAAGGTCTCGTAGAGGCGGATTTTCGAATCCAGCTCGTCGATGAAATCCTCCTGCTCGGCCACGCTCAGGGACAGCCACAAATCCTGGGTCATGTTCAGCGACTTGCTGCGGTACGGCAGCCCTTCGAGGTACTCGCCGAGAATCCCGCCGTCAGCCAGGTTGCCACCCTTGCGCAACGCCGAAGGATCACGGCTCATGTAGGCACTGGCACTGGCGATTTCCTGGAAGAAATCCTTGGGCGACGTCTGGGTCTTGCGCGCCGCATCGACGATCAGCTTCAACGACTGCTGCAAGTCGTTGAGTTGCAGTTTGGTCAGCATCACGCAGACCTGGAACGCCGGCAGCGCCGGGTTGGTCAGGTCACGGTCGGCGGTCCAGGCGCTGACCAGTTGCGGCGCCTGGCTGGCAGATTTTCGCCCCAAAAAGTCCATGTGCATCGCGTAGCCCACCGCCGCCGATTTATCGGCCAGGCTTGGCGCGGCGCCCAGCTGCGGCACGGCTTGCGGTTTGTTGCTGCGCACCTGATGGACCAGGTCGGCGAACACCGAGCCGATCTCGTCGACGCGCTCGCCAAACTTGCGCACATCGGCGCCCGGCACCGGGATGTACAGGTCACCGATCTGCGGGTTGGCGTCGGCGGTCAGAGTGCGATATTGGCTCTGCGCACCGCCGTGGGTTTTCTTGCCGGCGTCGCTGAGCAGGTGCAAGGCATAGATCTTGATCTGTTTGCCCAGCGCCGCCTGACGCACTTCGGCTTCGTTCATTTGCGTGGCGGCAAACGGATCGTTCTTGCGCAAGGCGCCGGCATCGGTGACCAGCAGGATCAAGCGCCCGCCGTAACCGGACCAGTCCATGCCTTCAACGGCTTCCATGACCCCGGCAAACGCATCTTCGTTGAACGAGTGGCTCGACACCGTGGACGCCTTGACCTGTCTCGCCATCTCCATGAAGCGCTGCGGATCGCGACCTTGCTCCAGGGTGATCAGGGTCTTGGCGACGTATGCCAGGCCGGGGGTCTTCTGGGTGCTGCTGCGAAAACCCACCATGCCGAAGCTGACACTGTCCAGCTCGCCACGCTCGGCGATGCGGCTTTGCAGCTGGTGGACCACGTCGCGGACTTGATCGATGTAGGGCTGCATCGACACGGTGGTGTCCACCACTAGCACCACGGCGGTACGGAACGCGTCGGCGTTGGCGGTGCTGATGGGCGTGTTGGTTGTAGCCTTCGGCGCGTTGCCGGGGTCGATGGACGCCACGTTCAGCAACTGCACCGGCTGGCCGGTCTCATCGAAGCTTTCGCGGGAATCGAAGATCGGCAACAGGTAGAACTGGTTCTGCGGCACAGCGCTGGCGGCCGGTTCCAGGGCCAGCACTTGCTGGTTGTCTTCACGGTTCTGCTGGGCCTTGAGCAAGACATTCCTGGCCGCTGAAGGGTCGGCCAGCAGCTTTTCCACTTCGCCGGGCTGACGCAGGAACATCACTGGCGCACGGCCGGAACGTTCGGTGAACTTGAGCACCAGGCTTTGCTTCCAGTCGCTGACCTGTGTGGCCGGCAACCAGCCGTCGCTGCGCCCGTCCGTGGCCGCGCCGACCCGCAACCAGGGGCTGCCATCGTGGTCTTTGCGCTCATACACGTACAGCACGGAAAACGCCGGCAACGCCTTGCCCGGCGCCGCACCCGCTTCTTCAGCGAGCTTGGCGCCCGGTTTACTCAGCACTCGCTGGAACAGGGTTTTCTTGCCAGCCATCAACAATGGACGCTGGTCGCCATCGGTCTGCGTCGCCACAGGCGGTTTTGCCGGGGGCATTTCTGGAGCCTTCACCGGCGGTGGATTAACCGGCGGCGTCGAGACAATCGGCGGCGTGTCTTCTCCATCGTCGCCCGACAACCACCAATAACCCGCGCCACCCAACGCCAGCGCCACGGCTACCGCGACGGCGGCGAGTGCGAACACCGGCCCCTTGCGTTGCTCCGAGACGCTGGACTGCGGTGTCGGTTTCACGGGCGGCGCAACCGGTTTGGACGGCGTGGGCTGCGCCGGGCCGCTCGGAATGTCGATGGACACTGGCGTCAATCCCGCCAGGTCATCGCCGGAGGCTGGGGTCGAGACGGGCAGCGGCAACGGCCGGATCAACGTCGCTTGCGCCGATTCCTCGGGCAGATTGTCCAGCGCCCGCAACAGCGCCGCTGCATCCGGAAAACGCTCCGCCGGGTCTTTGGCCAGCAGTTTGCGCAACACGTCCTGGTAATGACCGTGATGCACCGGCAACTCCGGCAACGGTTCGGTCAGGTGCGCCAGGGCCGTGGACAGCGCGTCATTGCCGGTATACGGCAGTTTGCCGACGAGGATTTCGTAGAGCACCACGCCCAGGGCATACAGGTCGGCGCGACCGTCGATGTCTTGCCCACGAGCCTGTTCCGGGCTCATGTAGCTGGGCGTACCGACGGCGAAACCGGCCTGGGTGAATTGGGTGCGGTCGTCCAGGGACTTGGCGATGCCGAAGTCCGAGAGCACCGCCGTACCGTCAGCGCGGAACAGGATGTTGGCCGGCTTGACGTCACGGTGCACCAGGCCCAAGCCATGGGCGTAACCCAGGGCCGAGGCAATCTGGCGAATGTAGATCAGGCCCTGCTCCGGCGACAGGCCGGCGGCGATGCGCTCCTTGAGCGTGCCGTTGGGCAGGTATTCCATGGCCATGTAATACAGCTCACCGACGTTGCCGATGTCATGGATGGTGACCGTGTGCGGGTGGGACAGGCGCGCCAGGGTCTTGCCTTCGCGCAGGAAGCGCTCGCAGAACGTCGGGTCGGCCGCCAACGCGGCCGCCATGACTTTCAACGCCACCTTGCGCTCCAGGGACCGCTGGGTCGCCAGGTAGACGCTGGCCATCGCGCCTTCACCGATCGGCCCTTCAATGTCGTAGCCAGGGATGACAATGTTCAGGGTCAAGCTCATGACGGCACCTTCACGACAACCACGGTGATGTTGTCCGGCGCGCCGCGCATCAGGCCCAGGGACACCAGGCTGCTGGCGATCTCGCCGGGCTCATCGTGGTTCAAGACTTCACGGATTTCATCGTCCTCGACGGTCTTGGTCAGGCCGTCGCTGCACAGCAGGTAGCTGTCGCCGGGCACCAGCAGCAACTCGACCATCGCCAGGTTCAGTTGCGCCTCGACCCCGATGGCACGGGTGACGATGTTGGCCCGTGGATGCACCCGGGCTTCGGCTTCGCTGAGCAGGCCGCTGTCCTGCAGGTCCTGGACGTAGCTGTGATCGCGGGAAATGCTGTCGAGCTGGCCGTCGCGCAGGCGGTACAAACGACTGTCACCGGCCCACAGGCACATGCCGCGCAGGTCTCGCGCAACCAGCGCCACCACGGTGCTGCCCATCATGGTCACGCCACGGTTGGCGGTTTCTTCACGCACGGCGGCGTTGACCCGCAGCAAGTCGCTGTGCAGCGCAGCGACGTATTCGTCCAGCGAGCGGCCCGCGGCAATGCCGCGCAGGCTGTCGACGATCAAGCTACTGACGTAGTCGCCCGCCGCGTGCCCGCCCATGCCATCGGCGACCACCCACAGGCCGTTTTCCGGCAGTTCCAGGCACGCGTCTTCGTTGACCTGGCGAACCATGCCGACATGGCTCTTGCTTGCAGATTTGAAGGCTTTCCCAGCACTTGGACGCATCTACACCACACCTTCTTGGCCAAGCAAAAATTGCGCAAAATCAGCGGCGGCCGGCAAACCCTGGCACCGCATCAAACCGGGCGCGATACGTTCCGAACCCTGGCCCCACCACAAACTGGCGCCTTCGCAGGCCGATTCGGCGAGGGCACTCAGGCGCTGTTTCGGGTCGGTGGCATCAAAGCGATGCAGGCTGGCAAAACGGCTGCTCGGGTTGCGCGGCAGGTATGCCGGGCTGCCCAGGCTTTCCAGTTCTGCACCGAAGGCCTCGAAACTTGCCTCCACGTTCAAGGTGCTCAACAGCAGGCTCTCCACGCGCTCAAACCAATCATCCGCACCGCCCACCACGGACGCCGGGTCCGCGTCGGGGCCCAACAGCACCGCGACGGTCAGCGGAAAATAACGGCCGACCCGATCGATACTCGGCATCACTACGCCGACGGCGGCGTCGGGCCCACAGACCCCGGGCGCGACCATGAAGCGCCACAGCGGGCTGACCAGATAGGCATCCAGCCAACGCTCGCCCAGGCCGGTCTGGCTGGCGAGCAAGCCCGCCGCCAGCCACGAGTCCCAGGGGCCGATAAAACTCTGGGGCAAGCCACGGCTGACAAAGTCTCCGCGGCTGGCCAACTTTCCATAGAAGCCTGGCGTACTCATAGACGCTCCGGCAGGCTGAAGCCGCTGAGCACGCGGCTCCTGAACGGGTTGAAGGCACTGTTGGCCCGCAGTTCGTAAGAGGCGCTGGCGCCGTCGACCCGCAGCCGCAGGTTGAAGCGGTCCGGCGAGTTGCCGGCGGTCAGGTCCGATTGTTCCAACAGGCGGAACCAGGCCCACGGCCCGTCCAGGGTGATGCCGGAGCGACCATTGGCCGAGGGCGGCATGATCGAGATCCGCACCACGCCGATGCTGCCGGGGTTAGGCCACTGCATGGCGGTCGGACGGCTCGGGCCGTGGTCGTAGCTCAGTTGCTGGCCATCGAGATCGAGCAAAAACTGAGTGATGGTCGAGTCCATCGCCACCGGTTTGAGCTCGAAACGCACCAGCGGCTGAGTGCCGCCGGCGCGGAAAAACGCATCGCGGATGGTGGCCGCACGCTGAAAGGTTTGCAGCACGCCAGGGGCGATCCCGAGTTTCTGTGCCGCACCCGGTTGCCAGCGCCAGGCCTGGGTCGAGGTATCGACGTAGGGTTGCAGGTATTTGCGGAAGTAGTTATCCATCACCCCGCCGACGCCGAAGAACTGGCCGAAGTCGTCCAGGGTTGCGTCCCGCGCACTGCCCGGCGACAGGGGGTAACGCCCGGCCAGAGACTGGCGGTAGATGTTCACCACTTCGCTGGTCCAGGCAGCGTTCAGTTGATTGCGCACCCCGCCCATCATGCTGTTGGTGGTGGAGTTGACCACCGACTTGACCAGCCCCTGCACCAGCGGCGGCTGGCGCTCGGCGTTGAGGCTGACGCGGGTGGCGGCGGCCTGGGCCTGGTTCTTGGCTTCGCCGAGCAGCGCGTCACCGCTGGCGCCGACCATGGCACTGACCTGCACGTACAAGGCATTCATGTCGGCGAGCAGGCCATCGATGGCCGCCGGTTCGCCTTCGTTTTTGCTGACGATGCTGTTGAGCTCGGCGAAATGCGCGGTGACCGGGTCAACGCTGGCCTGGGGTGCGTTTTGCGCGGTCTGTTCCTGGCCGAGCAAGCTGCCCAGGCGCTCCTTGAGCTTGTCCACACCGCCTTCAACCTGCGCGCCTTGAGCGGCCAGCACACGTTCTTCCTGTTGCAGGTCGGTTTCTTTCGCCACCGCCACCAGCAGTTTTTTCAATGGCGAACTTGGCCCGGAGAGTACCCGCAAGACATCGGCGGCCTGGGCCACGCTGGTGATCGGCACAAAGTCGATGTCGGCCAGCAAGGCGTCCCATTGGCGCTGGTAATCCTGGAAATACAAGCGGCGCACTTCGGCGGCCAGGCTGGCGACGTCCTGCTGCCCGGCCTCGTCGCGACCCAACACCCATTGTTCTTCAGCCAGCGTTCCAGCCTGGTTCAGGCTGGTGAGCAAGAAACCCTGGCGGTAGCCTTTGACCGTGAAGAACCCGCTCAGTGGCTCGCCCAAGGGTTTGCCGCTCTTGCGGCTGAACACCAGCGCGGCGTCGCGCCCGGCGGCTTCGTTGAGGCGAAAGTCGGCGATGCCCTCGGGCAGTTTCTGGCGCTTGACCCGGTCATAGACGCGCTGGGCCACGGGCAGTTGCTGCAACTGCCGGCGCAGGTCTTCGATCAAGCGCGGGTCCAGGCGTGCGGTGGGCGGACGACGCTCGAACAGCGCCTGTAAATGCTCGCCCAGGGCCAGACGTTGATCGGCCGGCAGGTCACGCGGCAGGCTGCGGTCCCAATCCAGGGCCACCCAGGCCTTGATGAAGTCGGCATCGTAGTGCTCGTTGTCAGCGAGCATCAGGTAGGCCTTCAATCCTTCATAGAGGAAGTCCGAACTGCCGCCGCTGTGCAGCTGCTCTTCGATACGTGTCAGCAAGCGTGGCGCGAACACGGCGATCAGCAGCTTGCGATAGACACTGCCGGACTCGGCTTCGAGCATGTCGCCTTGATACAGACCCAGGCCCTCGGCCCAATCGGGCGCGTCGTCGGCCAGGTGCTTCACGGCGTTGAGCAATGGCAATACGGCGAGGACATCGCGTTGTGCCGGACTAAGACTTTGCACGGCCTGACCCAGCGGCGCGACTTTCTGATCGACCTGGGTGATGTACGCCTGGTTGGCCCGATAGCTGATCCACCACAACGTCGAAACCACCAGCACCAAAGCCACCGTGGAGGCCAGTACGCCACGGGCGATCCACTTGCGCCGCCGCTCGACCTTGGGATCGACGCCCACCAGCCCACGCTCGGCGAACGCCACGGCGGTGAAGAGTTTTTCGATGAAGTAACTGCGCCCGGTGCCGGTCTGGCGCGCCAGGTGCTGGCGGTCCAGGTTCATGCTCTGGGCCATGGAGCCGATCAAGCGATCGATCGGGCTGCCTTCCTGGGTACCGCTGGTGAAATACACCCCGCGCAGCAGCACACGTTCTTCGAAGGCGTTGGGCTTGAACACGCCTTCGAGGAAACTTTGCAGACAATCTTTCAACGCGCCGAACTGCTGCGGGAAACCGTAGATCAAGTCGCGCCGCGCCGGATCGCGCTCTTGCTGCAAGCGTTCCACCAGGCGGTCGTTGAGGCGCTGCTCAAGGCCAGCGAATTCGCTTTGCAGATGCGCCAACGGGCTGTCGTTGCTCTTGCCATCGTCCAGAGCGAAGGTCATGCCCCAGACCTGGGCGCGCTCTTCCTTGCTCAGGCTGTCGAAGAACTCCATGAACCCGGGCACCAGGTCGAGCTTGGTCAGCATCAGGTAGATCGGAAAGCGTACGCCCAGCTGGGTGTACAGCTCCTGGATGCGCAAGCGAATCGCCGCAGCATGCGCCGCGCGCTCGGCATCGCTGCCCAGCAGCAGGTCGGACAGGCTGATGGCAATGAACGCACCGTCAATCGGGCGACGGGCCCGTTGCTTTTTCAACAGCCCGAGAAAGCCCAGCCACGCGGCCTTGTCGACCGTCGCGTCGCTGTCCTGGGTGGTGTAGCGGCCGGCGGTATCGAGCAGCACCGCCTGATCGGTGAACCACCAATCGCAGTTGCGCGTGCCGCCCACGCCGCGTACCGCGCCGGCGCCCAGTTGCGCGGCCAACGGGAAATGCAACCCGGAGTTGACCAGCGCAGTGGTCTTGCCCGAACCCGGCGGGCCGATGATCACATACCACGGCAGTTCGTAGAGGTTGCGGCGCTCGTCCCCGCCCAGCTTGGCTTTCTTCAACAGCGCCAAGGCTTCGTCCATGCGCTGGCGCAGGGTTTCGAGTTCTTCGGCCGTCGCGACGCTGGTGGGATCGGGCGGTGTTTGCGCGGCCAGGCTGCGCATGACTTCAGCGGCCTGCCGACGGGCCTGGATGATGCGAAACACCCGGTAGGCGATCCACACCGCGAACACCAGGATGATCAACGCCCAACGACGGCCTTCGGGCACCAGCCAGTCCAGCAGCGGGCCGACGAACCAGATGATCAGGCTCAGGGCGATCAGCCCCAGCAATGGGATGACCCAGCGGATCATAAAACTGAAAAACGCCTTCACTCGACCCCCTCCGCCAATACTGTGATTTCAACCCGACGATTGCGCGCACGCCCCTCTGCGGTGGCGTTGGACGCCAACGGCTCGGTGTCGCTGCGGCCTTCGGCGCTGAAGCGCTCGGCCTGGCCGGTCTTGGCCGAGAGGATTTGCAGCACCGACTTGGCCCGCGCCTCGGACAAGGCCCAGTTGGATGGGAATCTGAGGGTGGCGATCGGACGATTGTCGCTGTGGCCGGTCACCAGGACCTGGCCCTTGACCTTGCGAATGGCGTCGGCGATGCGCAGCATCAGCGGCTCCAGATCATCGGAGATGCTGGCGCTGCCCGAGGCGAACAGTTCATCGCCACGGATGGTCACCACCGAGCGATCCACGGCATCTTCCACCGCGACCCGACCGGCGCGGATTTCATCGGCCAGGAAACCGGCCAGGCGTGGTCGCTCGATCACTTTGGGCTGCACCACGGGACGGTCGATGGCCTGCACCGGGATTTCCCCCAGGGCATGGATGTTCTTGAACACCGGCTCGGCATCGGAGGCCAGCTTCATGCGCAGGCCGAACAGCAGCGCCAGCAACAAGGCCGCGCCGATGGCCACGGCGATCCACGGCGGCATGAATTGCGCCAGTCGATCGCGGGCCACGCTGACACCGCGCCAGTGCGGCGACAGCTCACGTTCGTAGTCGCCACGGGCGCTGCGGATCACCGCGCTGGTGCGCTCGCGCAAGGCTTCCAGTTGGCTGCGCCCGTCGTTCATCACCCGGTAGCGCCCTTCGAACCCCAGGCACATGCACAGGTACAAAAGCTCCAGCAGGTACAAGCGTTCCCGTGGGCTTTGCAGGCAATGCTCCAGGAGCTGGAAGACCTTCTCGCCGCCCCAGGCTTCGTTGTGCACGGTGATCAACAGGCTCTGCTTGCCCCAGTCGCTGGTGCCGCCCCAGGGGGTGCTCAACACGGCTTCATCCAGGGCGGTACACAGGGCGTAGCGGGCCAGCAGCACGTCATTGCGCACCACGCCGGCGGCTTCGGCGCGCTCCTCGAACTGGCGCAGGTACGCCAACAGTTGCGCCCGCAGGCTGGCCGGGGCCGGGTGGGCGATGGTGCTACGCAGGCGCGTCAACAGCGCCAGCAGCGGACCGGCCGCGCTTTCCAGCGGGTTGAGGCCTTGGGCCTTGCCGGTCAGGACCGGGGCGGCCGGCATCGACAGCGGTGCGGCCGCCGGCTGTGGACGACCCAAGTCCGGACGGCCAGGATCCGGGCGGAATGGGTCGGCGCCACGGCCACCGGGCGTCGGCATGAACTGGGTACGATCGTCGTTGCTCATCGCGGTTTATCCTCGGATCGCCCAGAAAGCCAGGTTCAGCCCCGGGAACTGGCCGGCGATATGAAATGCAAAGCCGCCGGAGTTGCTCAGTTGCTGCCAGTGATCACTGCCCCGGTCGAGTTCGTAGTAGGTGGAACCGGCGTGGTACGGAAGCTGGCGTGGCGCCACCGGCAACGGCAGCAGGCCGATGCCCGGCAGTTGCAGGTTGACCAGATCGCGAATGTGTTCCACCGAACCGACCTTGCTCTGCTGGCCAAAGCGACCGCGCAGGGTTTCGGCCGGAACATCGGCACGCACCACCAGGATGAAACTGGCGCTGTCGAGCAGGGTCTTGTCGGCCAGCATCGCCACATGGATGCCGTAGGCTTTCTCGACAATCGGAATCGGCGTGGCCTTGCTGTCGATCAGCATCGACAGCGCCTCGCGCAGGGCCTGCATGACCGGCGCGTAACTGAGCGCCAGGTCATCGTGTTGGTATTGCGGATATTCCTGCGGTCGTCGTCCCGAAGCGGTGAAGGTCGAGAACTCCCCGGCCAGGCTGACCAGCTCGCTGTAGAACCGCTCGGGGTGCAATGGGCTCAGTTGGCTCAGGTGCTGGATCAGCGGCTGGGCGCGGTTGACCAGTTGCAAGAGCATGAAATCGGCGATCTCTGAGGCGCCCCCGGCACCGGAGGCCACCACCCGCCCCGCGAGGGCTTCGCCGCGTTGATGGAGCAGGCCCAACAGCTCGCTGCGAAACGCGGCCAACGGTTTGGAGGCGGCCACATCCAGCAGCGGCGGGATGTAGCTGTCGTCCAGCACCAGGGCGCGGTCGGCACGTTTTTCCTTGATGCGTACCAGGCCGATGGCGGCGTAGTCACTGATGCCGTCCTGCGCGGTCAACAGGCGCAACGCCCGCGAACCCAAGGCCACCGGCGCGCGGTTCTCGAACGGTGCGTTATCGTCGCGCACTTCGCACACCTGGCTCACGTAGCGCGCAGCGCCCAGCGCTTCGCCTTCATCCACGGTGTCACGCGCACCGGCACGCTTGAGCGGCAAGGCCAGGTACACCAGACCGTCGCGCAGGTTGTCATCGACGTTCAGCGCAGGCGGCGCCAGGTCATCCTGGGGGATATTGAACGGTGTGCCGTCCGGCAGCAGGCCCCGCGCCGAAATGATCGCCAGCTTGCCCTGGGCCAGCAGGCCCTGGTCGATCAGCAGTTCGGAAAACCCCCAGGCCCCGGCCGACAACGGGCGGCTGCGAGCGTCGATGAGGTTTTCCAGGTAACGGTCATGCTGCTGGAAGTGCTGCGTTCCAATGAACATGCCTTCCGACCAGACCACGCGATTGTTCCAGGACATGGGGGCTCCGATTGCTTATTGGGCAGGGCTGGATGGGGGGACGACGACGGCGCTGCGCACGGCGCGCACGTCGAGGCTGATCTGGTATTCGGTGTATTGGCGCGGCGGGACATTCATCACCGTGCGCCACAGCGACCGGTCCAGTTCGCGATAGCCCACCAGTACGCCGATATGGCGGGTCGCCGGATCGAGGTCGCGTTGCAGGCTCAACTGCTGACCGGGCTGGATCAGCACTTCGTCCTGATCGATCAGGTCGGCGCCGAGGGTCGCCTGGGCCCGTTCGGCCAGGGCGAAATAATCGGAGCGGGCGAAGGTGGCGGCATTTTTCAGTTCGAAAATACGCACCCGGACCGGCGCCGGATGCCCCGTAGCGCCGGGGTTGAGGCCGGCAATGGCGTGAAAGTGCAGTTCGATGGCAGCGGTATCAGCCTCTTCGGACTGTGAATCGGCCGCATCCTTGGCGCATGCCGTCAGCAGAAGCCCGGTGGCGACTGCGAGTAAAAACCTGAAAATCATCCTGCGTCCTCAATGACGTTTGAGCTATCCGTTGATTGCTTTTAAAGGTGTTATAGGCGGCGCTGTCGCGCGCTGTGCTCTTCGTAGGCGCGACTGAATTCACGACCGAACAGGTCCTGGAAATCCTCCTGGGCTTCCCGGGAAATGTTGCTGTAGAGCTCGGTGAATTGCTGCCAGTACTGGGCCTGTCGCGAGCCGTTGAAAAGGCTCGACAGGCCAGCGGGTTTGCCCATGCGCTCCTCCAGTTGCGCCGGCTCAAAGCGCGCCAGCAAATGCTTGATGGCCGCTTCCACGCCGGCCATCACTGCCAGTTGGTGAGCGCGCAGGTCGTCGAAGCTGTCACGCACCGCCACATCCGGCGCCATGAACGCCTGGTTACCATGGCGCAGCAACAACAACATGGCCTCCTCGACATTGGGGGCGAACTTCAGCGGGTTGTTTTCCACTGGCTGAATCATCGTTTGCTGAATGCGGAACTCGCCCTTGAGGCTGCTGCGGGCGCGCAAGACATCGATCAAACCTTCGACCATCAGCCGATAGCTGCGCCCGATGCTTTCCATCTGCGCCTCGGCCTGGGCCTGGTCCAGGCGCAACTGGTCCAGCCCGGCGCCGCGCAGGAAGGCTTGCAACAGGTCGGGTTGGGCGGCGTCGAGCGGCTTGGGCGGCATGGCCGGGGTTGGAACGCTGGGCACGGGTGCCTCGCGCAGCGGCGTAGTTTCGGTGGCGACGCTGACCTGGGGCGGGGGTGTCGGCACCGGCTCTACGACAGGCCGCTCGACAACGGGCGGTGGCGCAACCGGTGGCGCAGCGACAGGAATCGGGGCAACGGCCACGGACGCGGGCTTGTCGCTGAACAGGTCCCAGTCCTCCGGTATCACCGAGGCTGGCGCCTGCGCCACAGGCTCGATCACAGGCGGCGGGCTGGGAGGAGCAATGGGCGTGGGCGGACGGAAATCATGCTGTTGGGCCGGCACATGGTCAGGCTGGGTGGCCGGCGGAACACTGCTTGGGCTCAGGAAGTCGAACAGGTCCGGCAAGGTGTCCATGGCCGAGGCGCCCTGGAAATGGGCTGGGGGAGCCACGGGCATCGGCGTGGGTGTATTCACGCCGGCACCCTGGTGCCCCATCAAGGCTTCGAAGCTGCTGGGCGCCTCAGCAAACGGATTGCTGTCGGAGACTGGCAGGTTGAAATCCACCCGTGCCTGGATTTCATAATCGCCAATCCGGATAACTTCGCCGTCTTGCAGCGGTTCACTGTTGCCCTTGCGCAAACGGACACCGGCCTTGACCAATTCCACACCATTAGTGCTGTTATCGGTTAAGTAATAACGCCCGTCTTTGTATTGAATAACGCAATGTTTACCGGAAACCAGGCGCTCAGGGTCCGGTAATACCCAATCATTATCGGAGTTACGGCCAATTGCCATCACTCCCTGGTCCAGGGACTTTTCAGAACACTGGCCTGGGGTAATCTTGTGATAACTAGTGATAGTCAAACACAGCGCCATCTTGCCTCCTTGCTGAACACTTGCGCATGCGATCGAGTGACGGGATCCGCTCCCGGACGACTCGCCGACAAACCTTTGCAACCCACTGCGAAACGGCTTTTTGCCAGCATGATTGCTGATATTAACCTGCTTGCGTGACAAAAAACCTGCATCAGTGCCTGCCTCGACCTACCGGTCGCGCAGGTTGTTAAGCGCCTCACAACTGTCACACAGGGGAAATAGCTTACCTTGACAAGCCATAAGTACTACACCAAAAATGCACAACTTCTTGAATATACGTGATGGCACTTTAAGATCATCAAGCATCTAAAGGGCCATTAGCCTCAAGGAACATGTGAAGTTCCATTCGGAACTTGCGTGTGCACTGCCCGAGTTATTCAGCGGGCGATAGGGAGATCGAACGAAGTGGATGTGCCTCTGCTGCTCGCCGCTGTATCCGCAACTTCGCCGTGTGGTGAAGATTTGGAATATGACGCGGACTTCTTGCGCCTGGAACGCGATTCCCAAGGTCAGCCCGAGCGCAGCATGGGCGATTCGATATTGCCTGCCGAACCCCCAGAATGGCGCAGCATCCAGCAGCAAAGCCTGGACCTGCTGCAACGCAGCAAAGACCTGCGCATCACCCATTTCCTGCTGCAGAGTTCTCTGGCCCTGGAGGGCTTACCGGGGCTGGCCCGCGTGTTGACGCTGATCAGCGAATTGCTCAAGCAGTACTGGGCCGACCTGCATCCGCGCCTGGACGCCGAGGACGACAACGATCCCACCGTGCGGATCAACGCCCTCGCCGGCCTGACGTCCGATATCACCATTGGCCTGCTGCGCGAAAGCATCCTGGCCCGTTCGCGCACCTTCGGTGCCGTGAGCCTGCGCGCCGCCGCCAATGCCAGCGGCCTGCAAAGTTTCCCGAATGAAAGCCTCGGCGCCGAACAGCTCGCCGGAGCCTTGCTCGATGCTGATCCCGAGCAGCTGGAAATCACCCGGGCCGCCCTGTTGCAAGCCCGCAGCGCCGTCGAAGCCA
Source organism: Pseudomonas halotolerans (assembly GCF_039581215.1). NCBI lineage: Bacteria > Pseudomonadati > Pseudomonadota > Gammaproteobacteria > Pseudomonadales > Pseudomonadaceae > Pseudomonas > Pseudomonas halotolerans. The sequence goes on along the minus strand of NZ_JBCNTJ010000005.1, from coordinate 307,648 downwards.
TCGAGCAACAGGTCAGCGATCAAGTCGGTTCTGCCCAAGGCGTGGACCTCGGCCCGCTGAAGCAACCACTCAAGATGGCCCTGCAGATCCTTGGCCAGTTCGCCCCACAGAGCGGCGACAGCGCCCTGCCCGATGTCATCAGCGGCGACGACAACGCCGCGCCGGTTGAACACGCCACCGGGCCGAGCGCGAGCGCGCCACGCAGCGCCGCCCCTGGCGAGGTCAACAACCGCGACGACGTGTTGCGCAGCCTGGACCGGATTCTCGCTTACTACGCCCGTCAAGAGCCCTCCAGCCCCCTGCCGGTGCTGTTGAATCGGGCCAAGATTCTGGTGAACGCCGACTTTGCGACCATCGTGCGCAACCTGATTCCCGATGGCATGAGTCAATTTGAAAACCTGCGCGGCCCAGACAGCGAATAAAAAGCGAACGGATCACGCAGTCACGTCACCGGCACCCCCGATGACGCCAACACCGTCGCTCAAGCGACCAGGAGCAGCAACGTGGCGAAGCAAAGTTCTCAGAAATTCATCGCGCGCAACCGTGCGCCTCGAGTGCAGATCGAGTACGACGTCGAGCTCTACGGCGCCGAAAAAAAGGTCCAGTTGCCCTTTGTCATGGGGGTGATGGCGGACCTGGCCGGCAAGCCCGCCGAGCCTCTGGCACCTGTGGCCGATCGCAAGTTTCTTGAAATCGATGTCGACAATTTCGACTCGCGCCTCAAGGCCATGCAGCCTCGCGTGGCGTTCCATGTACCCAACGAACTGACCGGCGAAGGCAACCTGAGCCTGGACCTGACCTTCGAAAGCATGGACGACTTCAGCCCGGCGGCCGTGGCCCGCAAGGTCGACTCGCTGAACAAGTTGCTCGAAGCGCGCACCCAACTGGCCAACCTGCTGACCTACATGGACGGCAAGACCGGCGCCGAAGAAATCATCATGAAAGCGATCAAGGACCCTGCCCTGCTGCAGGCCCTGGCCAGCGCGCCGAAGCCCGCCGACAACGAGCCCCAGGCTTAATCAGGACGAATGATCATGACCGAATCAGCACGTGAAAATCAGTCCCAGGCCCTGGGCACCACCGAAGTCCCCAGCGAGTTCGCCTCGCTGCTGATGCAAGAATTCAAGCCCAAGACCGAGCGCGCTCGCGAAGCCGTCGAAACCGCCGTGCGCACCCTCGCCGAGCAGGCCCTGGCGCAGACCGACCTGGTGTCCAACGACGCCATCAAGTCGATCGAATCGATCATCGCCGCCATCGACGCCAAGCTCACCGCCCAGGTCAACCAGGTCATCCACCACCCCGACTTCCAGCAGCTGGAAAGTGCCTGGCGTGGCCTGCATTACCTGGTCAACAACACCGAGAGCGACGAGCAGCTCAAGATCCGCGTGCTCAATATCTCCAAGACCGACTTGCACAAGACCCTGAAGAAATTCAAGGGCACCGCGTGGGACCAGAGCCCGATCTTCAAGAAGATGTATGAAGAAGAATACGGCCAGTTCGGCGGTGAACCGTACGGTTGCCTGGTGGGCGACTACTACTTCGACCAGTCGCCACCCGACGTGGAGCTGCTGGGCGAGCTGTCGAAAGTCTGCGCCGCCATGCACTCGCCGTTCATTGCCGCCGCATCGCCGACCGTGATGGGCATGGGCTCGTGGCAGGAACTGTCGAACCCGCGCGACCTGACCAAGATCTTCACCACGCCGGAATATGCCGGCTGGCGTTCGCTGCGTGAATCGGAAGACTCGCGCTACATCGGCCTGACCATGCCGCGCTTCCTCGCGCGCCTGCCGTACGGCGCCAAGACCGACCCGGTGGAAGCCTTCGCCTTCGAAGAAAATACCGACGGCGCCGACAGCTCCAAGTACACCTGGGCCAACGCCGCTTATGCGATGGCGGTGAACATCAACCGTTCGTTCAAACACTTCGGCTGGTGCTCGCGCATCCGTGGCGTGGAATCCGGCGGTGAAGTGGAAAACCTGCCGGCCCACACCTTCCCTACCGATGACGGTGGCGTGGACATGAAGTGCCCGACCGAAATCGCCATTTCGGACCGCCGTGAAGCGGAGCTGGCGAAGAACGGTTTCATGCCGCTGCTGCACAAGAAAAACACCGACTTCGCCGCGTTCATCGGCGCCCAGTCATTGCAGAAACCGGCCGAATACGACGACCCGGACGCCACCGCCAACGCCAACCTGGCCGCGCGCCTGCCGTACCTGTTCGCCACCTGCCGCTTCGCCCATTACCTCAAGTGCATCGTGCGCGACAAGATCGGTTCCTTCAAAGAGAAGGACGAAATGCAGCGCTGGTTGCAGGACTGGATCCTCAACTACGTCGACGGTGACCCGGCGCACTCCACCGAGACCACCAAGGCCCAGCACCCACTGGCCGCCGCCGAGGTCATCGTTGAGGAAGTCGAAGGCAACCCGGGGTACTACAACTCCAAGTTCTACCTGCGCCCGCACTACCAGCTCGAAGGGCTGACCGTGTCGCTGCGCCTGGTATCGAAACTGCCTTCGGCCAAGGGTGCGTAAAAACCTGTTGGAAGGGGGCTTCCCGTGGATGCCCCTTTGTGGCGAGGGAGCTTGCTCCCGCTGGGTCGCGTAGCGGCCCCTTCTTGTGGGCGCTGCGCACCCAAGCGGGAGCAAGCTCCCTCGCCACAGGGGGCTCCACAGGGGATCTTCATTGAGTTCACAGATTTCGCAAGGTCAGCGTCAACCAAACAATGTGGTAGAGACCACACAGGGAGAAAACATGGCTGTTGATATTTTCATCAAGATCGGCGACATCAAGGGCGAGTCCATGGACAAGGCCCACAAGGACGAGATCGATGTCCTGAACTGGAGCTGGGGCATGTCCCAGTCCGGCAACATGCATGTGGGCAGTGGCGGTGGCGCGGGCAAGGTCAACGTGCAGGACCTGTCGCTGACCAAGTTCGTCGACAAGGCATCGCCCAACCTGATGATGCATTGCGCCAGCGGCAAGCACATCGACAAGGTCAAGCTGACCGTGCGCAAGGCCGGCGGTGAAAGCCAGGTCGAGTACATGATCATCAACCTGGAAGAAGTGCTGATCACCTCCCTGAGCACCGGCGGCTCGGGCAACGATGATCGCCTGACCGAAAACGTCACCCTGAACTTCGCCAAGGTGATGGTCGACTATCAGCCGCAAAAAGCCGACGGCACCAAGGAAGGCGGCCCGGTCAAGTTCGGCTGGAACATCCGTCAGAACGTCAAGGTGTGATCGAACACGCCCCCGGTGCCACGCACCGGGGGTGTTTGGTGCTTGCTCGAATCCAATCCTTTGTCGCGCGGTGTATGAGTCATGGCCAAGCCTTCGTTTATCAATTTGTGGAAAGCGTATTCCGACCTGCTGGATACGTACCCTGACGCAAAGCCCTGTGATGGCCCTTGGGCAAACCAGTGCGCGATCCGCATGAGCATCACGCTCAACACGGAACTCACGATCAAGGTCAACACCTCCACCTATACCGAACCCAAGTGTGCTCATGGGCACGCGCGGGGCGCTGAATCGCTGGCAAACTGGTTATGGAAACATCACTTGGGGCGTCCCACTGTGCTTGGCGGCAGCGCGCAAGAACGCCGCACGCTGATGGACAAAAAAGGCCTTATTTTCTTCAAGGATTGCTTCCAACAACTGGGAGAATCTTCAGACAGTCGCACCGGTGACCACATCGACCTGTGGAACCGTGGCATTACCGCCAGCCGATACGATGACCCGGCCTATCGATCAAGGGCTATCTGGTTCTGGGAGCTCTTATGATCAAGGCTCACTGTGCGGTATTGATTGGCTGCCTGTTATCAAGTCTGACGGCCTGTGCCCAGCAGCAAGCCCCCCTGCCATCGGCAGCCGTGGAGCAAGTCGTCTCGATGGGCGGGCAACAGCTGACGCTGGAGAACGACCAACAGCGTTGCGTGCTGCGCAAACCAGACCAGACCCTGCTGCCACTCGACTTGCCGTGGCCCTGCCAGTTCACGGTCGACCGACAAGGCAAACCGTACGTCGAAACCTTCGGCAAGGTGCCCATTGTCATCGTTATCCATCTGGCGACCGACCCTCAGAACAGCCAAGAATGTCGCTCCGAGTATCGCGCCATACGCCTGATCAATGGACAACTTGAGCCTTCAATAATCGCTCGTCATGCCAGTTGCATGCGCGGCGCAGGTGACCAGAAGAACTACACGGGTCTATTCCTTTGGTAACCGAAATCGCCACTCGCGATCGCCTGCAACCGTCCCTGCTGGACCGCTTGACCGACGACGATCCGAGCAACCCCAAGGAAAGCGCCGACAAGCGCGTGTTGTCGCTCACTCAGTTGAAAGCCTCGGTGCTGCGCGACCTGGCGTGGCTGCTCAACACCACTTCGTTGCTCGATGCCGATGCCACGCTGCACACCCCGGCAGGCACTTCGGTGGTCAACTTCGGCTTGCCGGCGCTGGCCGGCAACAGCGCCTCGAACGTCGACCTGCCGGCCCTCGAAGCGCTGATCCACCAGGCCATCGCCACGTTCGAACCACGCATCTTGCGCCATACCCTGCGGGTGCGAGCCCGAGCAACCGCCGAGATGAACCACAACGCCTTGAGTTTCGAGATTGAGGGCGACCTCTGGGCGCAACCCGTGCCACTGCGCCTGATGCTGCAAACCGACCTGGACCTGGAAACCGGCCACGTGCGCGTGGTCCACGCCGACCAGCGGAGACGTCCATGAACCCGCGCCTGCTGGAGCTGTACAACCAGGAACTGCACCATGTGCGCGAAAGCGCGGCGGAGTTCGCCAAGGAATACCCCAAGATCGCCAGTCGGCTGACGTTGTCCGGGATGGACTGCGCCGACCCGTACGTCGAGCGTTTGCTCGAAGGCTTCGCTTACCTGACGGCCAGAGTGCAGCTCAAGCTCGACGCCGAGTATCCGACCTTCACCCATAACCTGCTGGAAATCGCCTACCCCCACTATCTGGCGCCCACGCCGTCGATGACGGTGGTGCAATTGCAGACCGACCCCGATGAGGGCTCGCTGAGCGCAGGCTTTGCGCTGCCCCGGGACACCGTCCTGCGCGCCGCCCTGGGGCGTGAAAGCCAAACCTGCTGCGAGTACCGCACCGCCCATGCGGTGACGTTGTGGCCATTGCAGGTCAGCCAGGCCGAGTACTTCGGCAACCCGTCCGCCGTGCTCGGACGCCTGGCCGCCAGCGAACCGAAAGCCAAGGCCGGTTTGCGCCTGACCCTGCGGACAGGCGCCGAACTGCCGTTCAACAGCCTGTCTCTGGACAACCTGCCGCTGTACCTCAGCGGCGCCGACGAACAGCCCTTCCGCCTCTACGAACAACTGCTGAGCAATGCTTGCGCCGTGTTCGCCCGCAAGCCCGGCGGCGACTGGGTTGAACGCTTGCCTCAGGACGCGCTGTGCTCCCGGGGCTTCGACGATGCCGATGCCGCGCTGCCCGTGGTGTCGCGCGCCTTCCAGGGCTATCGCTTGTTGCAGGAATACTTCGCCCTGCCCCATCGGTTCCTGTTCGTCGACTTCACCCAATTGAGCCGCGCGGTCAAGCGCTGCGACGGTCAGGAGCTGGAGCTGATCGTGCTGTTCGACCGTCACGACCCGAGCCTGGAGGGCAGCGTTGGCGCCGCGCAGTTCCTGCCGTTCTGCACCCCGGCGATCAACCTGTTCCCCAAGCGCCTGGATCGCATCCACCTCTCGGAGCGGGTCAACGAACATCACGTCATCGCCGACCGCACCCGACCGATGGATTTCGAAGTGCATTCGCTGACCGGCCTCACCGGCCACGGCACCGGGCCGGAGCAGCCGTTCCTGCCGTTCTATGCCGTGCGCGATCCGTCACGTTACGGGCGCGACCAGGCCTACTACACAGTACGACGTGAGCCGCGCGTGTTATCCAGCGACCAGCGACGCAACGGCCCGCGCTCGACCTACGTGGGCAGCGAAACCTTCGTCAGCCTGGTGGACAGCCAGCAGGCGCCCTATCGCCACGACCTGCGCCAACTGGGCGTGACGGCGCTGTGCACCAACCGCGACCTCCCGCTGTTCATGAGTGTGGGCAACGGCAAGACCGATTTCACGTTGGCCGACAGCGCGCCCGTTGGCGCAATCCGCTGCGTAGCAGGCCCCAGTCGACCACGGGCCAGCCATGCCCATGACGCCAAGGCCTGGCGCCTGATCAGCCAACTGTCGCTCAATTACCTGTCCCTGAGCGAGCAAGGCCAGGGCGCCGCTGCCCTGCGCGAACTGCTGCGCCTGTACGGCGACAGCAACGACGCGGCGCTGCAGTTGCAGATCGAAGGCCTGCGCGAAGTCAGCAGCAAGGCCTGCACCCGACGCTTGCCGATGCCCGGCCCGATCGTGTTTGGTCGTGGCCTGGAAATCACCCTGGAATTTGATGAAAACGCGTTTCGCGGCACCGGGGTGTTTTTGCTCGGCGCGGTGTTCGAGCGCTTCCTGGCACGCTACGTGTCGATCAACAGTTTTACCGAGACGGTGATCCGTACCACCGAACGCGGCGAGATCATGCGATGGAAAGCCAAGCCCGGACGTCGTCCGACCCTTTGAGTACCCTGGACGCGATGCACCAGGAGCCCTGGGAATACGACTTCTTCCAGGCCTTGCGGCGTATCGAGTGCGAATCCCCCGAACTGCCGCGTCTGGGCCATTCATTACGCCTGGCCGATGACCCACTGCGCCTGGGGCAACAGGCCGAATGCACCTTCGCCCCGGCGACCCTGGCCTCGGTGCAACCGGGCCTCGACGGTGCGCCGGCGCGCCTGGAACAGTTCTTCTTCGGCCTCGGCGGCCCCAACGGCCCGCTGCCGCTGCACATCACCGAATACGTGCGCGAACGCCAACGCAACAATGCCGACAGCACCAGCAAACGTTTCCTCGACGTGTTCCACCATCGCCTGCTCAGCCTGTTCTACCGGGCCTGGGCCGAAGCGCGGCCAACGGTCAGCCATGATCGCCCGGACGACGACTATTGGTCGGCACGCCTGGCCGCCCTCAGTGGTCGGGGCATGCCGAGCCTGCTCAAGCAAGGGCTGATTCCTGACACGGCGAAACTGCATTACAGCGGTCACTTATCAGCGCAAACCCGCTACCCGGACGGTTTGAAAGCCATCCTCAGCGAGTACTTCGGCCTGCCGGTGGAGATCGAAGAATACGTCGGCCAATGGCTGGAACTGCCGGAACGCAGCCGCGTGGGCGTCAGCGCCCATCAGTTGGGCGTGGACTTTTGCCTGGGCCGCTACGTGTGGGATCGCCAGCACAAGTTCCGCATTCGCCTGGGGCCACTCAAGCTCGATGACTACATGGGCATGTTGCCCGGCAGCCAACCCTTCAACGAGCTGGTGGCCTGGGTCGCCGAATATCTGGGCCATGAACTGGACTGGGACCTGAACCTGATCCTGGAACAACCCGAAGTACCGGCGCTGCAACTCAACGGTCGTTTGCGCCTGGGGTTCAACACCTGGTTGGGACGCCCCGAAACAGATGCCAAGGATTTAATACTGGCCCGGCATTACGCCGAACAGGCCAACACCTCACAGACCTCAAGGAGCCATGAGCATGGGTGAAATCAGTCGCGCCGCGTTGTTCGGCAAACTCAACAGCGTGGCCTACAAAGCCATCGAAGCCGCCACCGTGTTCTGCAAGTTGCGCGGTAACCCCTACGTGGAACTGGCCCACTGGTTTCATCAGTTGCTGCAGCTGCAGGACTCGGACCTGCACCGCATCATCCGCCAGTTCAATATCGAGCCGGCGCGCCTGGCCCGCGACCTGACCGAAGCGCTGGATCGCTTGCCACGGGGCTCGACTTCCATCACCGACCTGTCCTCCCATGTTGAAGAAGCCGTGGAACGCGGTTGGGTCTACGGCAGCCTGATGTTTGGCGAAAGCCAGGTGCGCACCGGCTACTTGGTACTGGGTATTCTCAAGACGCCAAGCCTGCGCCATGCGTTGCTGGGGCTGTCGTCGGAGTTCGACAAGGTCAAGGTCGAGGCCTTGAGCGAGCGCTTTGACGAATACGTCGGCGACTCCCCGGAAAACGCCCTGACCGCCAGCGACGGTTTCAACGCCGGTGCCGTACCGGGCGAGGCCAGTGGCGCCATGGCCCCCAGCGCCATGGGCAAACTGGAAGCCCTCAAGCGCTTCACCGTCGACCTCACCGAACAGGCCCGCAGCGGCAAGCTCGACCCCATCGTCGGGCGCGACGAAGAGATCCGCCAACTGGTGGATATCCTCATGCGCCGCCGGCAGAACAACCCGATCCTCACCGGTGAAGCCGGCGTGGGCAAGACCGCCGTGGTCGAAGGCTTTGCCCTGCGCATCGTCGCCGGCGACGTGCCGCCATCGCTCAAGGACGTGGAACTGCGCAGCCTCGATGTCGGCCTGCTGCAGGCCGGCGCGAGTATGAAAGGTGAGTTCGAACAGCGCCTGCGTCAGGTCATCGAAGACGTCCAGGCGTCGCCCAAACCGATCATTCTGTTCATCGACGAAGCCCATACCCTGGTGGGCGCCGGTGGCGCTGCCGGTACGGGTGACGCAGCCAACCTGCTCAAGCCGGCCCTGGCGCGCGGCACCCTGCGCACCGTGGCCGCCACGACCTGGGCCGAGTACAAGAAGCACATCGAAAAAGACCCGGCCCTGACCCGGCGTTTCCAGGTGGTGCAGGTGGCCGAGCCTTCCGAAGACAAAGCGCTGCTGATGATGCGCGGCGTGGCCTCGACCATGGAAAAACACCACCAGGTGCAGATCCTCGACGAAGCCCTGGAAGCCTCGGTCAAACTGTCCCACCGCTACATCCCGGCGCGCCAGTTGCCGGACAAATCCGTGAGCCTGCTGGACACCGCATGCGCCCGCGTCGCCATCAGCCTGCACGCGGTGCCGGCCGAAGTGGACGACAGCCGTCGGCGCATCGAAGCGCTGGAAACCGAGCTGCAAATCATCGCCCGTGAACATGCCATCGGCATCGCCATCGGCACCCGCCAGACCCAGAGCGAGAACCTGCTGAGCGCCGAACGCGAGCGCCTGGCCGAACTGGAAAGCCGCTGGGCCGAAGAGAAAGCCTTGGTGGACGAGTTGCTCGCCACCCGCGCCACCCTGCGCGAACGCGTCGGCGTGGTGGACAGCGAGGACGGTAGCGAAACCAGCCATGCCCTGCGCGAGCAACTGGTGGACCTGCAACAGCGCCTGAGCGCCCTGCAAGGCGAAACACCATTGATTCTGCCAACCGTGGATTACCAGGCCGTGGCCTCGGTGGTCGCCGACTGGACCGGTATCCCGGTGGGCCGCATGGCCCGCAACGAACTGGAAACCGTGCTCAACCTCGACCAGCACCTGAAAAAACGCATCATCGGCCAGGACCACGCCTTGCAGATGATCGCCAAGCGCATCCAGACCTCCCGCGCCGGCCTGGACAACCCGAGCAAACCCATTGGCGTGTTCATGCTCGCCGGCACCTCCGGCGTGGGCAAGACCGAAACCGCCCTGGCCCTGGCCGAAGCCATGTACGGCGGTGAGCAGAACGTCATCACCATCAACATGAGCGAGTTCCAGGAAGCCCACACCGTGTCCACCCTCAAGGGTGCGCCACCGGGCTACATCGGCTATGGCGAAGGCGGCGTACTGACCGAAGCCGTGCGGCGCAAACCGTACAGTGTTGTGCTGCTGGACGAGGTGGAAAAAGCGCACCCGGACGTGCATGAGATTTTCTTCCAGGTGTTCGACAAAGGCGTGATGGAGGACGGCGAAGGCCGGGTGATCGACTTCAAGAACACCTTGATCCTGCTCACCACCAACGCCGGCACCGAGCTGATTGCCCAGGTCTGCAAAGACCCGCAGAACGTGCCCGAGCCCGAAGAAATCGCCAAGGCCCTGCGCCAGCCGCTGCTGGAAATTTTCCCGCCGGCCCTGCTCGGGCGCCTGGTGACGATCCCGTACTACCCGCTCAGCGACGAGATGCTCAAGGCCATTACCCGCCTGCAACTCAACCGCATCAAAAAGCGCGTGGAAAACACCCACAAAGTGGCGTTCGACTACGACGACGCGGTGATCGACCTGATCGTCTCGCGCTGCACCGAAACCGAAAGCGGCGGACGCATGATCGACGCCATCCTGACCAACAGCCTGCTGCCGGACATGAGCCGCGAGTTCCTGACCCGCATGCTCGAAGGCAAGGCGCTGGCCGGCGTGCGGATCAGCGCCCGGGACAATGAATTGCAGTACGATTTCAGCGACGCGGCCTGATCTAATGGAACCGGATCGAATGTGGGAGCGGGCTTGCTCGCGAAGGCAATCTGTCAGTGACATTGATGTTGACTGACACACCGCTTTCGCGAGCAAGCCCGCTCCCACAATGGATCCGGTTTCTTCAGGGAATCAGCGGCGCAGCCATTATCACAATGAGATAACCGATGTTATTCAACCAAGCCTCACGCCTGGCCAAAATCACCAGCCCCCTGGGGCCCGAGGTGCTGTTGCTCAAGGACATGGGCGGCGGCGAAGAGCTGGGGCGGCTGTTCAACTACGAGTTGCAGTTGAACTCGCTGGACAACGCCATCGACCTCAACCAGGTGCTCGGCAAACCCATGTGCGTGAGCCTGCAACTGGACGGCGGCGGCGAGCGGCATTTCCACGGCATCGTTTCGCGCTTCAGCCAGAACGTTGACCAAGGCCAGTTCGCCAGTTATCAGGCGACCTTGCGGCCCTGGCTATGGTTGCTGACCCGCACCTCCGATTGCCGGATTTTCCAGAACCTGACCATCCCGCAGATCATCAAGCAGGTGTTTCGCGACCTGGGTTTCTCCGACTTCGAAGATGCCCTCAGCCGGCCCTATCGCGAGTGGGAATACTGCGTGCAGTATCGCGAAACCAGCTTCGATTTCGTCAGCCGCCTGATGGAACAGGAAGGGATCTACTACTTCTTCCGCCACGAACAGGGCCGTCATGTATTGGTGCTGGCCGACGCCTACGGCGCCCACACCACGGTGCCCGGCTACGGTTCGGTGCCTTACTACCCGAAAAACGAACAGCAGCGCGAGCGCGACCATATCCACGACTGGCACCTGGCCCAGGAAGTGCAGCCCGGCTCGCTGGAACTCAACGACTACGACTTCCAGCGCCCCAGCGCGCGCATCGACGTGCGTTCGGCCATGCCGCGCCCGCACACTGCCGGCGACTATCCGCTGTACGACTACCCCGGCACCTACGTGCAGAGCCAGGACGGCGAGCACTACGCCCGCACCCGCATCGAAGCCTTGCAGACCCTGCACGAGCAAGTGGAGTTGGCCGGCAACGCTCGCGGCCTGGGCTCGGGCCACCTGTTCAGTCTCACCGGCTTCACTCGCCAGGACCAGAACCGCGAATACCTGATCGTCGGCGCCCGCTATTACGTGTCCCAGGAAAGCGGTGAAACCGGCGGCGGCGCGCCTTCGGCCCAGTTCGAAAGCAGCCTGACCTGCATCGTCGCCCAACAAAGCTACCGGCCGCTGCCTATTACCCATCGCCCCATCGTCAAAGGCCCGCAGACCGCGTTGGTGGTCGGCCCCAAAGGTGAGGAAATCTGGACCGATCAGTTCGGCCGGGTGAAAGTGCATTTCTACTGGGACCGTCACGACCAGTCCAACGAAAACAGCTCGTGCTGGATTCGCGTGTCACAGTCCTGGGCCGGGAAAAACTGGGGCTCGATGCAGATCCCGCGCATTGGCCAGGAAGTGATCGTCAGCTTCCTCGAAGGCGACCCCGACCGGCCGATCATCACCGGTCGCGTCTACAACGCCGAACAGACCGTGCCTTATGACCTGCCCGCAAACGCCACCCAGAGCGGCATGAAAAGCCGTTCGAGCAAGGGCGGTTCGCCAGCGAATTTCAACGAAATCCGCATGGAAGACAAAAAAGGCGCCGAGCAGTTGTACATCCATGCCGAGCGCAACCAGGACATCGTGGTGGAGGTGGATGAAAGCCACTCGGTGGGCCACGACCGCAACAAGAGCATCGGCCACAACGAGACGGTGACCATCGGCAACAACCGCCTGCGCATCGTCAAGCAGGAAGACATCCTGTCGGTGGGCCTGCGCAAGACCGACAGCATCAGCCAGAGCTACGTCATTGAAGTGGGCGAGAACCTGCGCCTGGTGTGCGGCGAAAGCATCCTGGAACTCAACGCCAGCGGCCAGATCAATTTGACCGGCGTGCAAATCAGCTTCTATGCCAGCGGCGATGCCGAATTCAACACCGGCGGCGTGCTGCACCTGAACAACGGCGGCGGCCCCGGTGCCACGCCCGACGGCCAGGGCGTCAAGGCCAGCATCGACGCCAACGTCGCTGCCGCGTTCCCCAAAGGCTAACCTCGAGATTTAAGTGCCATGACTTACCGCATCAATGAATTCCAGTTCCAGTTGCCGGAAAGCGAATTGCTGGACGCCACGATCAACATCCTCAAGTTCCCTGAACTGGGCACCTCGTTGATCGTCAGCCGCAGCTTGCTGGCCGACGGCGAAACCTTGCAGAGCAACCTCGACGACCAGCTCAAGCGCCTGGAAAAACAAGTCCAGAACTTACGCGCTCAACCGGGCGTCCCCGTGCGCCTGGGCGCTCACCAGGAAGTCGAAGGCATCGAACTGCGCAGCCAGTTCAACAAGGGCAACGAAAAGGTCTTCCAGTTTCAGCTCGCCCTGGTACTGCCCGGCACGCGCAAGATGCTTGCCTTGAGCTACGTGAAAGCCGAGAAGCTCGGTGATGCTGAAGCGGCGCATTGGGCGACGATCAAGGGTTCGCTGTCGTTCGACGTTCCGGCTTGATGAGTAGCCTACATGTCTGATGCGCTCTGGGCGGCCCGCCTGGGCGATGCACTCAACCACACCTCGATGATGGCCGATATCCTCGGCGGCGTGCTGGAAGTGGCGGCGAACATCGCCATCACCGCCCTGGCGACCGCTGCCGTGGTGGCCGCCACCGGCATCACCGTCGCCACGGGTGGCTTGGGTTGCTTCCTGCTCGGTGCCGTGGTGGGTGCCGTCGTTGGCCTTGCCATGAGCAAGACCGGGGCCGACAAAGGCTTGAGCAATATCTGCGAAGGCATCGGCAACGCGCTATTCCCGCCCACGGTGCAGGCCAACATCCTCACCGGCTCCAAGGATACTTTCACCAACAACATCCCCTCGGCCCGCGCCGCCGGAGCGGTTGTTTCCCATGTCGCGCCGGCCGGTACCGAACTGGACATGCCCGAGCCGGAAGAAGAGGCCGAGCCTAGCTACCTGGACATGGCCGGCAACTTCTTCTCGCAGATGTGGCGCCCCACCGTCGCCTCGCCCGCCCCCGGCACGGAGACCCGGCCGGAAGACCTGGTGATCTGCACCAAGCACCCACCGATGCCGCCGCAGTTCATGGCCGAAGGCTCGGACAAAGTCACCATCAACGGCCAGCCCGCCGTGCGCAGCGGCGACCGCAGCACCTGCGATGCGACGGTGGTGTCGGCCGGGTTGATTTCCCAGGACGTGACCATTGGCGGCGGCTCAGTGGTGGTGCGCGAGATTCGCAGCGGCAAGACCCCGGGCGTGGGGCTGGCGGTCACCGCGTTGCTGATGCTCAAGGGTGGCAAGGGCAAGTTCTTCAGCAAACTGCCGTGCATGCTGGCCGGTGGCGCGGCGTCGATGGCGGTCAGCAGCGCCATGGGGGCCGCCGCCAACGCCGCCATGGGTTCGTCAAACCCGGTGCACGCCGCCACCGGCGCCAAGGTGCTGGGCCGCGATGAGGAACTGGATTTCGTCCTGCCCGGTGTTCTGCCGATCGACTGGCAACGCTTCTACAACAGCCGCGACGAGCGCCGCGACGGCTTGTTCGGCCCTGGTTGGAGCGTGGCCTACGAGGTGCGGGTCGAGATCCTGCCTCACCCGGACGGCGGCGAAACCCTGCTCTACACCGACGAACAGGCCCGGCCCATCGACATGGGCTCGATCCCGTTGGGCGGCGCGGTGTTCAGTGCTGGCGAAGGCCTGGCCGTGCGACGTCATCTCAACGGGCAGTTGCTGATTGAAAGCGACGACGGCCTGTACCGTTTGTTCGAACCCACGCCAGCCAACACATCACTGCTGCGCCTGAGCCAACTCGGTGACCGCAACGACAACCGCATCTTCCTCGACTACGACGCCGCCGGACGGCTGATACGCCTGCGCGACACCTTCGACCTGGTGCAAGTCGAGCTGATCCACGAGCGCGAACGCGTCAGCCGGATAGAACGCCTCTACCCCGACCAGCAGCGCGAAATGCTGGTCAGCTACGCCTACGACACCGCGAACAACCTGAGCGAAGTGCGCGACGCCACCGGCCAGGTGCAACGGCGTTTCAACTACGACGCCGGCCAGCGGATGGTGGAACACCAACTGCCCACCGGGCTGCGTTGCTTCTACGAATGGGCTCTGATCGAAGACCAGGAATGGCGCGTGGTTCGACACTGGACCGACGAGGGCGACACCTATCAGTTCGACTATGACCTCAAGGCCGGCGTCACCCGCATCACCGACGGCTTGCAGCGCGTCAGCACACGACACTGGAACCGCCAGCACCAGATCACCCGATACAGCGACAACCTCGGCCAGACCTGGCTGTTCGAGTGGAACGACGAACGCCAACTGCTCAGCGCCACCGACCCACAGGGCGGGCGCTATGAATACAGCTATGACGAGGCCGGTAACCTGATCGGCGAAACCGATCCGCTGGGCCGCGGCGATTCGACGTTATGGCTCGAACACTGGGCCCTGCCGCTGGTGGACACCGACGCCGCCGGCAACAGCTGGAAATACCGCTACGATCAACGCGGCAACTGCACCGCCGAAACCGATCCCCTGGGCCACGTCACCCGCTACCGCTACGACGCCCACGGTCAGGTCATCGAAATCATCGACGCCACCGGCAAGCTTAAAAAGCTGCGCTGGAATCCCTTCGGGCAATTGGTGGAGCACATCGATTGCTCGGGGTACCCGACACGCTTCAGCTACGACCAGCGCGGCTACCTGCAGACCATCACCGACGCCCTCGGCGAGCGCACCCAGTTCAGCTACGACGCCCAAGGCCGTTTGCTCAGCAGCCAATTGCCGGATGGCCGCACCGAACAGTACCAGCGCGACCTCGCCGGTCAGTTGACCGGCTACACCGACCCGGCCGGGCACACCACGCTCTATCAACACAACCGTCGCGGCCAGGTTCGCCAACGCACCGATGCCCACGGTCGGCAGGTGCAGTTCGCCTACGACAGCTACGGACGGCTGCAAGCGCTGATCAACGAGAATGGCGAAAGTTATCGGTTTGCCTGGGATGCCGGGGATCGGCTGACCGAACAACAGGACCTCGATGGCAGCGCCAAGCGCTACACCTACGACGTACTCGACAACGTCGCGGCGGTGACGGCGACTCCGGCGCCGTACGGCACGGGCTTGGCGATCATTCCTGAAGCACCGCCGGCGCCCATCGTCCATCGCCTGGAACGCGACGCCGTGGGCCGGTTGATTGCCAAAGTCACTGACGATGGCCGTACCGAGTACACCTACGACCCGCTGGACCAGCTCACCGCCGTCACCTTCACCGACCTGCAAGGCAACGCGCAAACCCTGAGCTTCGCCTACGACGCCACTGGCCAGTTGCTCGCCGAAAACAGCGCCGCCGGCAGCCTGCAACACCACTACGACGAACTGGGCAACCTGATCCAGACCCAATTGCCCGATGGTCGCTGGGTCAATCGGCTGTACTACGGCAGCGGCCACCTGCACCAGATCAACCTCGACGGCCAGGTCATCAGCGACTTCGAACGCGACCGTCTGCACCGCGAAGTGCTGCGCACCCAAGGCCAGATCAGCACCCGCAGCGAATACGACCGCAGCGGCCGCCTGCGTGCACGGCAACGCCGCCACAGCAGTCAACCTTCGTTGTTGCCGGCGGCGGTGCAAAAACACTTCGAGTACGACCCCGCCGACAACCTGATCGGCAAACTCGAACAACAACCTGCCGCGCAGCACCGGCAACTGCTGCACTACGACGCCACCGGCCGCATCGTCGCCAGCCAGGACAACCTGCAGGGCCAGCGCGAAACCTTCGCCTACGACGCCGCCGCCAACCTGCTGGACGGCCCGCAAGCCGGCGCCGGGCTGGTGGTGCACAACAAACTGCTGACCTACCAGGACAAGCGTTATCGGTACGATGCCTTTGGCCGGATGATCGAAAAACGCAGCGCCGCACGCGGCCTGCAACGCTTCACCTACGACGCCGAAAGCCGCCTGATTGAAGTGCGCAACGACAATGGCAGCGTGGTCAGGATGACCTACGACCCGCTGGGCCGGCGCATCGAAAAAACCGAGCACGACGGCCACGGCTACCCACTGGGCGAAACCCGTTTCACCTGGGACGGCCTGCGCCTGTTGCAGGAACACCGCCACCAGCAAACCAGCCTCTATCTCTACGAAGACGACGGCTACGAACCCCTGGCCCGCGTCGACGGCAGCGGCCCGCTGCAAAAGATCCGCTACTACCACAACGACCTCAACGGCCTGCCCGAACAACTCACCGAAGCCGACGGCCATGACGTGTGGCGGGCAACGTACCGGGTGTGGGGCAACACGCTGGAAGAGGTGCGCGAGCCGTATTACATCGAGGAGCAGAACCTAAGGTTTCAGGGGCAGTACCTGGACCGGGAAACGGGGCTGCATTTCAATACGTTCAGGTTTTATGATCCGGATGTGGGGCGGTTTACGACGCCGGATCCGATTGGGTTGGAAGGTGGACTCAATCTTTACCAATACGCTCCAAATCCTATTGGCTGGGCGGATCCATGGGGCTGGGCGTTTGCAGGGGTGGACTTCACTGGAAGCAGTGACCTGTTCCCGACAACAGGCTCACAAAAGAATATCGTGACCATCAAGATGCAAGGCGCAAGGGGGCGCGACTTCACACAGGCCTTCAAAGAGGCCGGTATCTCTAAGAAAACAGCGACGGGCTATACCTGGCACCACGTTGATGACTTCAACCCCAAAACAGGTACAACCACGATGCAGCTCGTTAAAACGGCCGCACATGAGGCTACGTTCCCGCATGGTGGTTCCGTAGCGCAATATGAAAAACACTTCAAGGTTAAGTACGAGAGCACTGAGTCAGTTCTTGCGGCCTCCAAAAAAGGCTGGCTGGCTAACAAGATCCCTAAAGCCAAACCTGGCCGCTGCTCATAAACGGAGATTAACGATGCTTGAAAATACATTCTCAAATGCCGAAGCAGCCATCACGCCAGCGGACTTAGACCTCTTGGAGTCCACTATCGGCAAGAAGTTATCAACGCCCTTTAGAAACCATTACCTCAAGTACAACGGCGGCGTACCGGCGCGCACCTACTGGGTCGGTGACGATTTCGACGAGCCACTGGAAGTGGCCGCTTTCAAGCCGATTGCCGTTGGCGACTCCACGGTGCTGTCCACCTACCAGATGATGTTGAAGAAAAAGGTACTTCCTGCGCGCCTCTTGCCTTTCGCAAACGACTGGGGTGGTAACTTTTTTTGCTTGAACCTTGATACCCAAGCCGTTAGCTATTTCACGACGGATAGCTTTGATAGTGACTTGAGCCCTGAAGAGAATCAGGCTCAGTCTGAAAAGCTGGTCTGCTCGAATTTCCTCCGTTTCGTCCAAGGGCTGATTGATGAGGATGATTTGGACGATGAGTAAATAAGCCAACCCCGCAGAACTTGATCAGAAACACAAACCCCGTGGCGAGGGAGCTTGCTCCCGCTCAGGTGGCGAAGCCACCCCGAAAAGGTTGGCCAGACACGCCGCACCATGGCGCTAGCGGGGCTACGCTCGCATCGCTCCGCCGGTCTACTTGGACGCACGCTTTAGCCCCTTTTACACGTCAACCAAGCACTCCAGAACAGGCTGCTAAAGAAACGGGTGGCATCATCGAATCCCGCCTCATGCAACAGTTGCTGAACCGCCGCCTCGGAATGCGGCGGGTCAGCGCCCTGAAGAATTTTTCCAAGCTTGGCCTCCACCTCATCCGGGCTTGCGCCGTGCTGCCGCCAACGTTGGCCCCAGGCGGCGAGCAACAACGGTTGGCTGGCGTAAGCGTATTGATTGCCCGCGACGATCAGCGGCGCTCCCGGCTTGAGACGAGCCCGAATGGCCTGAAAAATCTGGCGCTTGGCCTCGTCGCCATCAAGATGATGGAACACACCGATCAACGTCGCAGCGTCGTATGACTCATCTGCCGCCAGGTCCTCGACATGCCCCAGGTGCAGCCGGGTTCTTTCGAGCAAATGGTTCGCCTGCAGCTGCTGCTGGGCGGCCTCCAGCATCGGCTCGGATGGATCAACCGCCGTGAAGCGCCACCCCGGCTCCAGCGAAGCCATCGCGATTATCTCCTGCGCCGTACCGCCAGCGCCCACCACCAGTATGTTCGCTGAGCCTTGATCCCCAAGGCTCGCCGCGAGCATGCACGCCGCCAGATCCTGGCAGGCGTCATACCCGGCCAGCGCGATACGGCTCTGTCGGCCGTACTCATTGGCGCGAGAAGTGTCGAATTTATCAACTGAGGTGTGAGGTGATTTCAAGGCGGTTCTCCTGTCCGCCAATCACGCTACGTCATGGGCTGTGATAATAAAAATTCATTGTTTTTATACGCTGCATTCCCATGAGGAATGGGGTGCTCAACCTCGGTCCAACACACAAATGGGATCCGGTGCCTTGGGTTGAGGCGACTGTTGGGGCAGTCCTCTCCCACCACTTGCAGGCATCCGTCCGACCGAGCCTACAGCCCGATTGCCGCGCTCGCGCCAAGCTACGCATCCATGCGCCTTTGCCTACAACTGCGCCAGAATTCCCCCCGCTTATGCGCCTTGTCTCCGGGCTCTATCGTTTTCCTGCCGCAGCCCATCAGTGGTCGGGTTCAGTAACTTGCGCACAGCTGAGCTGACTCCTTTCGTTTAGTAGCGAGAGGGTTTCGGCCTACTAATCAGAGGTAACGCAATGTTCAAACCGGCTTCCTGATAACAATGACGGACCAGCCTCACTCCCTCGTCATCTCTACCACCGTTTTCCCTTGCCCAGTCACCTGAGCTACTTGCGCAAACGCCTCATTCACGTCTTCCAGGCCAAACCGGCGCGGGTCTACCTTGATCCGCAATACCCCGGCCTCCACCAAAGCCGCCGCTTCGCGCAATATCTGCCCATGATGCTCACGCCCCTTACCGGTCAGCAGCGGCATCAAGGTAAACACCCCGGAGTAACTCGCCCCCTTGAACGACAAAGGCGCCAGGCTGTGTTGTCCCCAGCCGAGACAGCTGAGTACGTGGCCGGTATAGGTCTTCACCGCCTTGAAGGACGCATCCAGCGTCGAGCCGCCGACGGTGTCGTAGACGATGTCAAAACCCTCACCATCGGTGTGCAGGCGTACGTAACTGTCGGTGTCCTGGCTCCGGTAGTCGATGGGCGTCGCGCCCAGTTCGCGGATGAAGTCCAGGCGGGTGGCCGAGCCGGTGGCGTAAACCTTGGCGCCACGGGCCTTGGCGATTTGCACGGCCACGTGGCCGACACCCCCTGCGCCGCCGTGGATCAACACGTGTTGGCCGGCACGAACATTGGCCCGGTCTACCAGACCTTCCCAAGCAGTGATGAAGACCAACGGCAAGGCTGCCGCTTCACGCATGCTCAATGAACGGGGCTTGAGCGCGATCAGGCGAGTATCGACAGCAATGTATTCGGCCAGCGCCCCCTGGGCACCGCCGATCCCGCCGGCCATGCCGAACACGTCATCGCCGGGGGCGAAATCGTGCACGCCCTCTCCCAGCTCAACGACTGTTCCGGCCAAATCGATGCCCAGGACGGCGGGCAGCGGCTGGCGGGCATGAGCGCCACCACCTGCCGCGATCTTGGTATCCAGAGGATTGATCCCTGCGGCGTGAACCCTGATCAATACCTGTCCTTTGCCGGGAACAGGCCGGGGGATGTGGCGAACGACCAGCGGAGCCTGAGCGGTTTGGGCAATGACAGCGAACATGGTGTTGTTCATGACGGTAAACCTCCAATGAGTGGGTGAGTACATGTTGCGGCCGTCGACGCATTCCGATAAGTAAGCAACTATGGATAGGATTTATTCCAACCAGAGGCCAAATCCCGATGGATCTATTCGACGCGATGCAGATGTTCGTGCGAGTGGTAGAGCGCGGTTCGTTCTCGGCGGTCGCCCGGGAGCTGAACCTGGGTCAACCGGCCGTCAGCAAGCAGATCCGCGCGCTGGAGCAACACCTTGGCGGGGCGTTGTTTGCCCGCAGCACCCGCCAGCTTGCACTGACCGACCAGGGACAACGCTTCTACGCCCAGAGCAAGGAAATACTCGCCAGCCTGAACACCGCACGGCTCAGTTTCGCCAGCGGACAGGAACAGATCGCCGGTCCCCTGCGCGTGGCGGCGCCAGTGAGTTTCGGGCGGCTGTGCATTGCACCCTTGATAGGCGAGTTTTTGGCACGCCATCCACAGGTTCAGATCGACCTTAGGCTGAGCGATCAAAACGAAGATGTGCTGAAGGAAAACATCGACGTTGCCATCCGTATCGGCGTGGTGAAAAACGAAGGATTGGTAGCAGTCGCCCTTGGCGACAGCCCACGCGGGGTGTACGCCTCTGCCGCGTACCTGCAACAGCACGGGACACCGCTGGAACCAACGGATCTGGCCCGCCATAACTGTTTGGGTTTCACACTGCTGGAGCATTACGACGTGTGGCGCTTCCACCACCCTGACAAACAGCACCGCGTGACGATCAAGGGCAATGTCACCAGCAACAGCAGCGAGGCGATCCGGGAAATGGTGCTTTGCGGGCTGGGCATTTCGCTTTCACCGCAGTGGTTATTTGCCGCCGATGTTCGCCAGGGAACCGTGTCCACCCTGCTCGACGCTTATCGGCCGGTGGCGCTGCCCATCAGCGCCGTGTTCAGCCAAGACCGGCGCCGCTCGGCAAGAACTCGCGCCTTTGTGGATTTTTTGCGCGAGCGCCTTTGAATCACCGGTCAGGCGTAACGAACCTGACTGATATCAATCGCCACAAGCAACTCCCCCTCCACCGCCTGATCATCGGCATCGCGCCGATATGCCCGCCGCTTGCTGGGCACGAGCAGCCCATCGGCCTTGATGTAGTCCTCCACATACTGGGCCGCCGGCAGGCCACCGCTCACGTCCACCGTGTAATCATGCCGGCGCAGCAGACAGTCGTCGCCAAAGTAGAAGTCCTGGACCGGACAGTGAGTGGCGAGGGTGTCCGGGAAGCTCACCCGCAAGCGGCGCCAGACCTGGCCGCCTTCCTTCCAGGGTTCCAGTTCCTGGGTGGTAACGCCCGCGAAAGTAAACAGGAACGGCATGGTCAGGTAGGACCAGAGCGCATAGCCATTGAAGTAGGCACGGTGAAGCGGATCCCAGGGAGTGGATGGCTCGTGTTTGAGGAACGAGGCCCTGGGGTCCGAACGTTCTGCAATCACTTTGCCCTCTGTGGTTTCGATGGCGATGCGATCAGGCGTGAACGCAGTGCGCTGGTTCAGCGCACCGAACGGCATGACCGAGGCGCGCTGTTCATGCAGCCAGACCGTCATCTCCCGTGGGGTGTTGTCCTGAACCAGCCCCTTCATGGCCCACAACGAGCCGCCGGTCACAAGGGTGGCCCGGACCGTATTGAAGGTGTTCCAGCGCTCCAGACCGCCGTGGGCGATCAGGACTTGTTGCAGCAGGTCGTGCTCGTGTGCGCTCATGATGGCCACCCTCCTCGCGTTGGAACGGGGTCATTTCTGAGTGTAGTCGTGCGCCTGAAGCAGAGTCTTTACGATTCACACGCCAACGACGGCTGCGAGACCTTTGAATGCCGATGGGGGAAATACGTCGCCGCGCCTACACCCACCGCGCCCATCACCACGCAATACCCCACGCACACCCACGGGCTCCACGGCACCAGCGCAATCAGCACCAACGGCGTCATGCTGGCCCAGAGCGCGTAGGCGATGTTGTAGGTGAACGAGATGCCGGACACGCGAATTTTCGCCGGAAACAGACTGACCATCACCGATGGCACCGCGCCGACCACGCCGCAACACAGGCCGGCCACGGCGTAGGCCAGGCCCAGCCAGGCGCCGCCGTTGATCAGGCTGGCGTAGAGCACGGTGATGCCCACCGGCAGCAGCAGGCTGTAGAGCATGACGGTACGCCAGGCGCCGATGCGGTCAACGATGAGGCCGGCCAGGACGCAGCCGATGTTCAGGAAGACGATGCCCAGGCTGCTCAGGGCAAAGGTGTGGCTGGGGGTCATGCCGAAGCTTTTTTGCATGACGGTCGGGGTGATGACCACGAACACGACCACGGCGGACGTCAGCACGCAGGTGAGGATGGCGGCGGGCAACAAGGCATGGCGATGGTCCCGCAGCACGGTGCGCAGCGGCAGTTCCGTCGCGCCTTCGCGCTTGGCTTGCAGAGCCATGAAGATCGGCGTTTCGCTCAGCCAGCGGCGCAGCCAGACACCGATTACACCGAAGACCCCACCCAGCAGGAACGGCAAGCGCCAGGCGTAATCGAGAATTTCTGCTGCCGTGAAGATTTGCGCCAGCGCCGTGGCGGTCAGGGCGCCCAGCAAGTAGCCGAAGGTCAGTCCGGCCTGAAGAAAGCCCAGGGCGTAGCCGCGATGGTGCAACGGTGCATGTTCGGCCACGAACACCCAGGCACTGGGAACCTCACCGCCCACCGCCGCCCCCTGCAGAATGCGCAACGCCAATAGCAACAACGGCGCGAAGTAGCCGATTTGCGCGTAGGTCGGCATTACCCCGATCAGGAGACAGGGCAAGGCCATCATCAGGATGCTCAGGCTGAACACCCGCTTGCGCCCCAGCCGATCGGCAAAGTGCGCCATGAGGATGCCGCCCAGCGGCCGAGCCAGATAGCCGGTGGCGAAAATCCCGAAGCTTTGCAGCAAGCGCAGCCACTCGGGCATTTCCGGAGGAAAGAACAGCTGGCTGAGGATCAGTGCGAAGAAGACGAAAATGATGAAATCATAGATCTCCAGCGCGCCACCCAGGGCGGCCAGGCCCAAGGTCTTGTAGTCGGATCGGCTGAATCGGGCGTCTGGCAGATGAGTGGTGGCAGTCATGGGCAGATCTGGATAGGAAAAGTTGTTGAGAAGGACGGTTCAGGCGTCTTGGCCGTCGTCCATGGGCTGTGCCGGCGGTTGGCCTGGTTCGGCTTCTTCGGCCTCTTCAGCAGGCAGGAAATCCTTGCGGCTCTGGGCGATGGCCCGGCGTATTTCGTCGCCCTTGGTGGGGCAGTTCTTGAGGCGGGCGATGCCGTCGGGTTTCTGCGTCATCGCCATCCTCCGGTTTGAATGAACAGGGGCTCGATAGTGCTCGCTTTTGGCGCGTGATGCCAATGTTGTGGTTGGGGGTTGCTGCGCAACCCAGCGGGAGCAGGCGCCCCCACCACGGAGATTTGTGTTGTCTGGGTCAGCGGTGATAACGGCGCACTACGCTACTGTTGCGCAGCACGTGGCCGTTGATTCTTTCCATCAGTTGAGGCCGTGTGAGCCCGGCTGGCAGGGCATGCGGCGGCAGGTCGAGCGCATATATCTGAATCAGGTAATGGTGAGCGCTGTCGCCGATGGGCGGGCAAGGGCCAATGTAGCCGAGGGTGTTTTTGCTGTTGGTGCCGCTTATGCCTTCCAATGCGGATTTGGCGCCGACACCCGCTGGAATCTGCCGAGTGCTGGCCTTGATGCCGTAATGAACCCAGTGGTCGACACCCTGGCCTTTCTGGCCGTCCGGGTCGTGCATGACAATGGCGTAGCTGAGGGTGCCAGGCGGGCCCGCCGTCCAGCTCAAGGCCGGGGAAATGTTCTTGCCGCCGCATTTGTTGGCGTCACTGGCGGCGGCCGCGGTGAACAGCCGATTATCCGACACACCTGGAATACTGAGGGTGAAACGTTCCTGAGCCTGGGCGGCCCCTTGTGCGCACAGCACGAGGGCGATGGCCGCCAGCCAGGGAGAAAAGAGAGTCGATCGAGTCATACCGGGCACCTTATGCGGATCAGGCCATGGACGGCTTGCGAACTATAGCCGCAGCGCCTGCCGGGTTTCAGTGACAATTACGATGAACTTCGAAGCCGCCACATTTGATCTGCGTTGACCGTGATTCGCGACATCACCCGTCCCCCTGTGGGAGCGAGCGCGGCGTTTTGAAGGAAATCACCGAGGAACTGCAAAACAACAAGATCAACAATCACAGCCTGCGACAGCGCTTACACCGAGTGATCGACCGGCAGGTGAATCACCCGTGGCCGCTCCAACGGTGCCAGGGGCGGCGGCTGCAACTCCTTGCTGAGCAAGTGAAAATGCGGCACCACATGGCTGATATCACCGTCCTGGTTGTTGTGAATAATCTTGGAGCCCGGCTGACGCAACGTGTCGAGGCGCTCATCCGTCAACTTGAAACTGTCGCTCAGACCTTGATCGTCCACCACTGGCGCCGGCAGCCGCCGCTGCGCGAAGCTGCGGCTTTTACGCTGCTGATAGCGCGCCCAGGTAATCAGGATCACTGCGTTGACCACGGCGATCCAGCCGTATATCTGCAGTGTCCCGAGGGTGTCCAGTAACGAACCTCCGAGGCGCGGGCCGGCCTGGCTGTCAAACAGGGGCCAGAGCCCGTTGACCAGCAGATACAACAGCCCGAGCCAAGCCAGGACAGTAAAGAGCGCATCGATGACCACCAGAAAAGGTCGTTGTCGGGTCCTGATAATTTTCATCGGATCACTTCCTCTTCTTCATCATCGAACGGTTTGATGCCGCGATCCGGGCTGATCCAGCGCGCACGTTTCTGATGCTGCCCGAACAGCACTTTCGGAAAACTCACCAGGGTGGTGAACAGGCTGATCAGCCAGAACACCAACGGGTACCACACCACCCAGAACATGATGTGCCACAAGCCTTTTTCGTAACGGCGATCGATCAGGATGCTCACCGCGAACTGCATCAGGCACACCACCGCCAACAGCAACCCGGTGAAGGCCGGTGGCATGAGGTGATCGACCGCGATGGCCGCTGGCATTTCGACGAATTTACCGGCACCCCAGAAGATCACCGACAGCAGGAACGTGAACGCCCAACCGGTAGACAGGCAATATTCGAACAGCAGCGGCCACAGGTAGCGGTGACGGTATTGCCAGATGCCGCGGATGTTCTTGAACAGCACTTCGGCCCCGCCCTGGGCCCAGCGCAGGCGCTGCCGCCATAGGCCGCGCAGGGTTTCGGGCATGAGGATCCAGCACAGGGCACGGGGTTCGTAGAAGATGCTCCAGTGATCCAGTTGTAGTTTCCAGCTGATGTCGATGTCTTCGGTGATCATGTCCGGGCTCCAGTAGCCGACCCGGTGCAGGGCCGTGCGACGGAAGGCGACGATCACGCCAGAGACGGTGAAGATCCGCCCGAAGACGCGCTGGGTACGCTTGATCAAGCCAATGATCGAGGAGAACTCGCCGACCTGCACCCGACCGATCAAGGTAGAACGGGTACGGATGCGCGGGTTGCCGGTCACCGCGCCGAGGCGGGCATTGTCCAGCATCGGTGCCACCAGGTAGGCGCAAGTGTTGGGCGCCAACAGCGCGTCACCGTCGATGCACACGAGGTATTCACTGCGCGCCGCGATGGCGCCCATGCGCAGGGCCACGGCCTTGCCCTGGTTTTCTGCCAGATGCAGCACGCGCAGGCGCGGATCATCAGCCGCCAGTTGGTCGAGCATTTGGGCGGTGTTGTCTTTCGAGCCATCGTTGATGGCGATGACCTCGATGTTCGGGTAGTGCTGGCCCAGCGCGGCGTGAATGGTATCGGCGACGTTGTCGCCCTCGTTGAAGCACGGAATCAGGATGCTGATCAGGGGTTCCCCGGCCAGCGCGGGCGGCAGGGTGTCGTCCTTCCATGGCCAGTGACGCTCCCAGTGCAGCCAGAAATACAGGCCGCCGGCGATCCACAGCCCGGACATGAACAGCGGGTAAAAGAACACGAAGTCCATCAGGAATTGCCCGGTGACCAGGAAGATCAGACCCAGGGGCACCCCAAGGACGATCGCCAGCACCAGCAGGGCGAGCAGTCTGTCGAGCATGTCAAGGATTCCACTTGTTGGAGAGCGCCGGCCGCACGGTTTTCACAGCGGGCTGGTCTTCGATGAAATTGTCCGGGTAGTAGCCGAAACTGGTCACGCCTGAGCGCTTGAGGCGCCCCATCCATTCGGCCAATTGTTCGCCGTCGATGTCGCTGACCGGTTTGCTGTGCCAGTCACGGGCCTGTAATTCGAACACCGTGCGTTTAAGCGCACCGGGGCGGGCCTTGACGGTCTCCACCAAACGCTCAAGCCAGGGGCCGGATTGCTCGCGGGTCTGCTTTTCCATCAACGGCATGGCCATCGGGGCCGTCCAGTCATAGGCGCCGAGGAAGTCGTCCAGGTTCTGGGCGAACCAGGCTTCGCTGTCGGGGTTGAGCATCGGTTCGGCAAAAATATTGCGCGCTGTCAGCACCTGCGGACCGCGAATCGCCCGGACCTTGGCGGTGAGCTCGTGGGTGAAGTCGATCAGGTAGCGGCTCTTGAAACGGGTCCAGCGCTGCATCATCGCCGGGTCGTCCCGCAGGGTGGCGACGGACGTCGGCAAGCCGTTGGCGGCATAGACTTTCAGGGCAGCGGGGCCGGCATCCTCGAAGTCGGAGAACACCGCGTCGTCATGGTAGAGAACGCCGTCCACCGAACTCATCCGTGCCAGGTCTTCGTAGATTTCGCCGATGACCTGTCGCACGCTCGGATCGAAGGGCGACAGACGTACGTACTGATCCGGGTCCACACCCGTACGGCCGGTTTCCGGGTCCCAACGTTGGACGCGGGGCAGCTTCGGATCCAGGCCGAAACTGAGCACGGGCATCCAGGCGAAGACCTTGGCGTTGGCCCGGGTTTTCAGTTGCCACGCGACCCGATCGAACAGATCGGCCCGTACCGGCAGGTGGCGATTGGGGAAGTACAGCGAATGCACCAGGCCATCACCTTTCGGATCGGCAAAGGCTTGCAGGAAAACGGTGTTGGCGCCCAGGTCGTAGATGCGCTGGATCAGCTTGCCGACATTGGCTTCCTGCTGCACAGGGTCCGGGTCGTAGACATAATCCAGGTCGACATGAACCACCCGCAACGGGTCCATCGTCTGCACGCCGACGATGCTCTCGGCGAAGTGGGCACCATCCGGATCGGAGGCCACCAAGAAGCGTGGGCCGTTCATCAGGTTACCGAGGCTGTCGAGGCCGTCCTGCAGGGTCAGGGCCATTTGATAGCCTTCGCTGCCGATCACCTGCAAGGCGGTGCCATCGGCGGCCCCGTAGGGCCAGACCCACACGCGCGGACTGTAGCCGGTGACCTTGCGGATTTTCTCGGAAATGGCCACCACGTCCTTGCGCTGGCGAGCCTGGAAATCAGCTTCGCTTTCATAGCGACCGGTGGCGGGATCGTAGCGCCGGGTCGTCGCCGCCGGTTGCAGGTTGCCTTGCGGGTTGGCCAGTACCCCTTTGTGATTGGCGTCGGTGTGGGCGGCAATCTCCACCAGACCCGATTTCGAAACCTCGCGGATCTGTTCCCAGGTCAAAAACTCGGCGCGCTTGCGCGGCACCCCGGCGAAGTCCACCGACTGGTTCAGCGGCGTGTCGATCCAGCTGCCAACCGGGGCCAGTAATGCCGGCCAGTTGTAAGCGCGGAGAATGGGCATGACGCGGGTGTAGAAGCTTGAATAACCGTCGTCAAAACTCAACAGCACCGCCCGCGGCGGCAGTTCCGGGCCACCGTTGCGAGCGGTGATGATCTGGTCCACGGTGACCGGCTGGTAGTTGTTTTCCCGCAACCAAGCCAATTGTTCGATCAGACGTTCGGTCCGCACGGCCACGAGCGCCTGGTCGGGGTCGCGGTCTTCCACGTCGTGATAGGCGATACCGAGCACGTGGTTTTTCGGCCACGGGGCGTCATTGGCCGGCAGCGGGCGCTGTGAGGGCGGTGTGAACGCCGGGGCTTGCTGGGCACAAGCGCTGATCAGCAAGACCCCCAGCAGAAGGATGAATCGCGAAATGACAGGCATCTTCAAACTCTTCTAGAAGCGGTAGGTGAGGTCGACAAGCAGGCGCAGATCGCTTTCGCGGTCGCCGTCATAGGGGCGGTTGAGCCAACTCAGCGCGGCACCGGCCTCCAGCACGTCGTTCCAGATAAAACGCTGGCCATAGCTGAGCAAACCCATGGCACCGGTGCTGTGGTCGCGCTGACTGTAGGTACCGGCGCCGGCTTGGAACTGCTGGCTCCACGTCGTTTCGTAGCGGCGGTACAACACATGATTGGCGCTGACGGTCGGCATGACGCTCAGATCTGATTTGGGGTTGAAGTAAGGGACTTCGTCAGAACCACTGTTGCGACTGGCCCCCACTTCCAGGCCCAACTCCACCTGCAGCCGTGGAGCGCTGTAAATGCCTTCACGACCGGTGAGCAGGGTTTCGAGACGGTTGTTGCCGTCGCTGAAATGTGACGGGCTGACCACCAGTTGCCACTCTCGACTTTCGTGGGCTCGCCAGCGAACGAAACCACTGCCGCCGTTGGCTCGAATGCCGCTGTTGAGCGCCCGCAGCGGGGTCGCGGCCGAGAGGTAATCCAGGCTGCCACCGTACTGCCAGTGATCGTTGATGTCCCGGGCCACGGCCACGCGTGCCCCCTGCTTGTCACCGGAGCCGTACGAGTGGTTGGAGACTTCCGCTTCCAGGGTCATGTCACGGGTGCGGCGCTCCACACCCAGACGCTGCCAGCGATGGTGGCCAGTACCTTCTTCGAAATCACCGGTGGCGTAACCGACGCCACCAAATAGCCGCCAGTCTTCATTGATGGGAGGGCTGTAGAGCAGCGTTTCAATGCCGAAGTCGCGACTGCCGGTGACGGCACCGGCATCGCCGTTGCCGCCGCCATAACTCTTGCCGGTGTAGGCTTCGATACGCAGTTCAGCCATGTCGTGCACTTCGCGCTGGCGTTGCAGGCGTTTGACATGGGCGTTCTCCGGGTAACGAGCGACCACGTCGTCGGTCAGCGCATCCATCTGCCGCCACTCCTGCAAATCCATGGCGGCGCGGGCCTGGGCGACTTCCAGCTCACGGTTGCGCGGGGTCGTGGTTTCGACTTCCTTGAGCAGGCTTTCAGAACGTCGCGGCCATTGCCGGGCCTGGTACAGATCAGCCTGGGCCAGTCGCAACCCGATGTTGCCGGGCCCGTGATTGACCAGGGTCGCCAGGCGCGTCTCGGCGGTGGGCAGGTCGGCACCATAAGTGCCGGCCTGAGCGGCGAGTTGTTGAGCGTCCATCCACTCATCGTTGGGATTGCCGATGGGCAGCCCCTTGAGTTCGACGCGGGGCTGCTGGGATTTGGCCAGGTCTTCGGCCAGTGCACGGGCCTCTTCGGACTTTTCACTTTCCAGCAGTGCGTAGTAGAGCGCGGTGCTGTCTTCAAAACGGTTCGCAGGATCGGCATCAGGTGCCGTCAGTACCCGGCGGTACAGATCAACGGCAATCTCCGGTTCACGTTGCTCCAGATAGGAGGACGCCACCCAGCGCAAGGCATAAGTGGGGATGGCGACACCTTCGGCGAGCAGCTTCTGGTATTCGCCGATCACTTCAGCTCGTCGAGCCCGGGCGTTGAGAGCGCCCATGCGGTCGATACGCCAGCGCAGTACATCGTCATGAGCCTCGGCCACCGGGGTCCAGGTGGCGAGCAGCTTGTCGTAATCGGCCAAGGCGCGATCTGCGATGACAAAGCGATCCTTTTCGCTGCGGCTCGCCATGTCCGCCAGGCGCACCCGCTCAGCCGCAACATCGCCCTCCAATCGCCGCTGCACGCCCTGATCGATCAACCCCGGTTGTAGACGCGCCAGACGCAGGGCCGGTTCCGGCAGGCGGGCACGTTGCAGCGCAATGATGTATTCGCGGGCGACCTCGAGATTGTTGCCGGCGCGGGTAAAAGCCTGGTCGTATTCGAACAGCGCCTCGTGTGGACGGTTGGCACGGGTCAGGGCATAACCCAAGGCCAGCCGGCGCGTCGGGTCTTCAGGTTTGGCTGCGACCAGGGTCCTGGCCCGACTGACTGCTTCGTCGGGTTTACCGGCGTCGGCCTGGGTCAAGGCCAGGCCCAGTTGCAGATCGGGATTCTGTGGTTCGACGATCAAAGCCTGGCGATAGAGCGCAGTTGCCGAGTCCCAACGCTTGAGGTTGCGATAGGCACGGGCCGTTGCAGTCAGCGCCGGCACTGGCAGGTCGCGATAGCGGCCTCGGGTTTCATAGACGTTCACCACCTCGGCGTCAAAGCCGGCCCAACTGGCGATCTGCAGATGGTCACTGATTTGCGCGGTGCTGGCGTGATCGGCCGGGACCTGGCGCAACGCGGTCAGCGCAGGTGTGTAATGACCGGCGCGAGCGTCATGCACCATCTGGTCATAGGCGGTATCGGCAAACCCCAGCAGCGGCCAGCACAATTGGCTGCACAGCGCGAGGCGAAACAACGGGCGCAAACCACATTGAATAAAGGGACCCACAGTACGCGGCATTCGTCAGCATCCTTACATGGCCAGCCGGGTCGCAGTGCCCCCTTGCCCATCAAACAGGAAGCCGGATCAAAAGGAATCCAGCCAAGCTCTAATGGGCCTAGTCTTGCACTCGGGAGCGGGTCGTCCTCCAAAACGCCATAATTCTTCAGAATCGATACAGATTCTCGCGGCCAAAAAAAAGGGCAGCCGACTCAATCGGCTTGCCCCTTTCTTCTACCGTTTGTTCCCGCTAACCGGGGAACTCGCAGCGATTACGGATTGACGCTGTCCTTCAACATTTTGCCCGGCTTGAACGCCACAGTATTGCTGGCCTTGATCTTCACAGGCTCACCGGTCTGTGGGTTTTTGCCAGTACGGGCGCCGCGGTGGCGCTGCAGGAAGGTGCCAAAGCCGACCAGTGTGACGCTGTCCTTGCGGTGCAGGGCGCCGGTGATTTCTTCGAGAACGGCGTTAAGGACACGGTTGGCTTGCTCTTTAGTGAGGTCGGCCTTTTCCGCGATGGCGGCGGCGAGTTCTGGTTTACGCATGAATGAAGCCCCTTTTGACGGTTTTTTTGTTGTTATGTCTGGGCTGTACTCATGGGAACAGCCCCTAAGGCGCCGCAGGCTCTACTCTGCGGCAGACGGGAATGAGGATGGCACGGGGCCGCAGACGACGCCAGTGTCAGGGCGGCCTTTGTCGCGCCGAAAGCAGGGTATTTACGACAGAAGGACAGGCATTCACGCCAGCAGCGCTGGAAGCTCTTTGTTCAGTGCCAGTTTCTCCATCACCGCCGCGCCTGTCAGGGCATAACCCAGCAGATTGCCGTGAGCGTCGCGGCACAGGGCCTTGATGTCGCTGCCCTGCCCTTCGACGCTCCACACACCTTCGCGACCTCTGGGCGGTGGCGAAACCACCAGTGGGCACACTGGGGTTTTCACGGTAATCGGCATGGCACCGTAGCGCACGGCGGTCGGATTGCCGGCCAGGGTTTGGGCCAGGGCGCGGGCGCAGCTCATCAGCGGCATGACGTACAGCAGGTTCAGGCCATCGACCTCGGCGCAGTCGCCCAAGGCGTAGATGTTGGCGTGAGAGGTTTTCAGGTGGCGGTCGACCACCACGCCGCGATTGACCACCAGGCCGGCAGCGGCGGCCAGGTCGATGCGAGGGCGCAGGCCGATGGCCGAGACCACCAGGTCGCAAGCGATCACCTGGCCGTCGGACAGATGCGCCTCCAGCCCGTCGGCCCCCCGTTGCAGGCGATTGAGCACCGGCCCCAGGTGAAAACGCGCGCCGAGGCTTTCCAGCCCCGCCTGCACCGCAGCGGCGGCCGCCGGGTGCAGCAAGGTCGGCATGACTTGCTCGCACGGCGCCACCAACTCGACTTCGTAACCGCCCAGGATCAGGTCGTTGGCGAATTCGCAACCAATCAGCCCGGCGCCGAGCAAGAGCACCCGGCGCTTGCCGGCGGCCGCTGCGCGAAAGCGTGCGTAGTCTTCCAGGTCATTGATGGGGAAGATCAGATCCGAGGCATCACCTTGCACCGGTACGCGCACGGTTTCAGCGCCCCAGGCCAGGATCAGGTCGCGGTAGTTCACCGTTTCCTCCCCTATCCACAAGCGTTTATGGCCCGGATCGATACCGCTGATGCGGGTGTGGGTGCGCACTTGGGCGTTCAGTTGCTCGGCCATGGCGCCCGGCTCGGCCATGCTCAGGCCGTCGGCGTCTTTGTTTTTACCAAAGCCTGTGGAGAGCATCGGCTTGGAGTAGGAGCGGCCGTCATCGGCGCTGATCAGCAGCAGCGGAGTTTCGCTGTCGAGTTTGCGAAACTCCCGCGCCAGGTTGTATCCGGCAAGGCCGGTACCGACGATGACGACAGGTGCGCTCATGTTGCTCTCCATGTAGCTCTCCATGCAGGGAATGATCAGATAGCGATCATTTCGAAATCCGCTTTACCCACGCCGCAGTCCGGGCAGAGCCAGTCTTCAGGTACATCTTGCCAGGCAGTACCGGGCGCGATGCCATCATCTGGCCAACCAAGGGCTTCATCGTAGATCAGGCCGCAGACAATACATTGCCACTTCTTCATTCAGGTACTTCCTCAGGTGTCAGGCGTTTGCCGGTATGGTTGGGTCGATGTAACGCTGCCCTTTCCGGCTCAGGGCGTTTTGTACTGATCGGTCGCGATAGATGCAAGCATGATCGGCGCTAAGACCGCCTCGCTGAATCAAATTCGCCAACTGACATGGTAAGCTCGCGACCTCATTTGCTGCCATTCAAGACCTCTGTGCCGCATACAAATTCGAAATTTCCTACACTCCAATGGTTGCCCCAGCCCCTGCTGTCGCCTCGCCCTGACGCCTGTGTGCTCGACTGGCTGTTCGACGAAGGGTCCCTGACCCGGCGCCTGACGCGGCTGTCGGATGAGCGTTTCAGCGTGACGCCGCTGTTCGAAGGTTGGCAGCCCTTGCGTGCCGACGAATGTGCCGCGCTGGATCTGGCCGAGGGCAGCGAAGGCTGGGTACGCGAGGTGTACCTGCGCGGCCATGGCGAGCCTTGGGTGTTTGCCCGCAGTGTCGCGGCGCGCAGCGCGTTGCAGGGCGACGGTTTGCAGATGGACGCACTGGGCAGTCGTTCCCTGGGCGAGTTGCTGTTCTGCGACCAAGCGTTCCAACGCCGGGCCATCGAGGTTTGCCATTATCCCGAGCAATGGTTGCCGGCTGAGGTACGCGCCCGTGAACTGTGGGGCCGCCGTTCGCGTTTCGATCGCGGAGCGCTGAGTGTGCTGGTGGCGGAAATTTTTCTGCCGCGCCTCTGGACCGTCGCCCGCGCCTATTCGGAGAACTGCTGATGTACGTGCAACTGCTCAAATCCTTGAACCGCCTGAACCCGCGGGCCTGGGACTTCGTGCAACTGACGCGCCTGGACAAGCCCATCGGCATTTATCTGCTGCTGTGGCCGACGTTGTGGGCCTTGTGGATTGCCGGCGAAGGTTCGCCGTCCCTGGCCAACATCGTGATTTTCGTGCTTGGCGTGATACTGACCCGCGCCGGTGGTTGTGTGATCAACGACTGGGCCGACCGCAAGGTGGACGGCCACGTCAAACGCACCGAACAGCGCCCGCTGGTGAGCGGCAAGATCAGTTCGAAAGAGGCACTGGTGTTCTTCGCGGTGCTGATGAGCGTGAGCTTCCTGCTGGTGCTGTGCACCAATGCACCGACCATTTTGCTGTCCCTCGGCGGGCTGGCGCTGGCGTTCAGTTATCCGTTCATGAAGCGCTACACCTACTATCCGCAAGTGGTGCTGGGGGCCGCGTTCTCCTGGGGCATGCCGATGGCGTTCACCGCCGAAACCGGTCATTTGCCGGCGGCGGCCTGGCTGCTGTACATCGCCAACCTGCTGTGGACGGTGGGCTACGACACGTATTACGCGATGACCGACCGGGACGATGACCTGAGGATCGGCGTCAAGTCCACGGCCATTCTGTTTGGCGATGCCGACCGGGTGATCATCCTGACGCTGCAGGGCCTGGCCCTGGGATGCCTGCTGCTGGCCGGATCAAAATTCCAGCTGGGCGGCTGGTTCCATCTGGGGCTGGTGGCCGCTGCCGGGTGTTTTGCCTGGGAATTCTGGTACACCCGCAGCAAAGACCGGATGCGCTGCTTCAAGGCGTTTTTGCACAACCATTGGGCCGGGTTGGCGATTTTCGTGGGAATTGTGCTGGATTATGCGTTGCGCTGAGGGGGTTTAGCCGAAACGTCGCACCGCCCCGCTGGGTTGCGCAGCAACCCATGCCAGCCCACGAGTGTCTACCTGAACCACCCAAAAGACGACAGATCAGGGCCGCTTCGCGGCCCGACGGGGATAAATCCCCTCGCCACAATAATCTGTCGCTGCCTTGGCGAAAACCATCACTTGGGCTTGGCGACCTTCCAGGCCCCTTCCATCAGGCCGTCACCGGTCATTTCACCAGCTTTGGTGTCCCTCACAAAGGTGTACAACGGCTTGCCGTCATAGGCCCACTGCGACGAACCGTCGTCACGGGTGATCACGGTCCAGTGACCCGAGGGCATGGCGGCGCTTTCAG
This sequence comes from Pseudomonas halotolerans, assembly GCF_039581215.1. NCBI lineage: Bacteria > Pseudomonadati > Pseudomonadota > Gammaproteobacteria > Pseudomonadales > Pseudomonadaceae > Pseudomonas > Pseudomonas halotolerans. Next base: position 272,927 of record NZ_JBCNTJ010000005.1, on the reverse strand, counting down.
CCATGAGCGGAGGCCAGTTCTCGGCACATTTGGCATTGCACGCCGACTTGCCGTCTTTGTCTTTCTCAAAGGTGTACAACGTCATGCCCTTGTGGTCGGTCAGCGTGCCATCTTTGACCATCGCCGGCTCGTCAGCCGCAGACGCCAACGCCGGCAGCGCCAAGGCAACCGCCAGGCCCAGGGCCTTGATGGAACGGGTAAGGTAAGTCATGGAAACCCTCTTTTGCAGTTGTCAGGAATCGGACTCAGAAGCTTAGTCCAGGATCCTCTACACTGCCGGTTGCCGAAACAAGTGTCACACGACTGCAATAATTCCGTTATCTAATGCGGCGCAAGACAGTTAAATGACAAGAGGATTACCCCATGGTTGGCAGGAGCATTCTGATCGTCGACGACGAAGCGCCCATCCGCGAGATGATTGCCGTTGCGTTGGAGATGGCCGGCTATGACTGCATGGAAGCAGAAAACTCCCAACAGGCCCACGCCATCATCGTCGATCGCAAGCCCGACCTGATTCTGCTGGACTGGATGCTTCCCGGTACGTCTGGCATCGAACTGGCACGACGCCTCAAGCGCGATGAGCTGACCGGTGATATCCCGATCATCATGCTCACCGCCAAGGGCGAAGAAGACAACAAGATCCAGGGCCTGGAGGTCGGCGCCGACGACTACATCACCAAGCCGTTTTCCCCACGCGAGCTGGTGGCGCGCCTGAAGGCCGTGCTGCGGCGCGCCGGTCCGACCGATGGCGAAGCACCGATTGAAGTCGGCGGTCTGCTGCTGGACCCCATCAGCCACCGCGTGACCATCGATGGCAAACCCGCCGAGATGGGCCCGACCGAATACCGCCTGCTGCAATTTTTCATGACCCACCAGGAGCGCGCCTACACGCGCGGCCAACTGCTGGACCAGGTCTGGGGCGGTAATGTCTATGTCGAGGAACGCACCGTGGACGTGCACATTCGTCGCCTGCGCAAAGCCCTCGGCGATGCCTATGAGAATCTGGTACAAACCGTGCGCGGCACCGGTTATCGTTTTTCGACCAAGGCCTGACCCGAGCCGTTACCGCCCGACAAGCTGACAAGGACGCGCGCTCAATTGAATCAAAACTGGCATGGCACCCTGATTCGCCACATGTTGTTGCTAGTGACCGGCTGTCTGGTCGTGGGCCTGATCACGGGCTTCTACGGCTGGAGCCTGGCTGCGGGCCTGGCGCTGTACCTGGCCTGGACCCTCAAGCAATTGCTGCGCATGCATGAGTGGCTGCGCCTGCACAAACCCGACGAGGCTCCGCCCGACGGCTATGGCCTGTGGGGTGAGGTATTCGACAGCATTTATCACCTGCAGCGGCGCGACCAGCGCGTGCGTGGCCGCCTGCAAGCAGTGATCGACCGGGTCCAGGAGTCCACTGCGGCGCTCAAGGACGCGGTGATCATGCTCGACAGCGATGGCAACCTGGAATGGTGGAACCGCGCCGCCGAGACCCTGCTGGGCCTCAAGACACCTCAGGACAGCGGTCAGCCGGTGACCAACCTGGTGCGCCATCCTCGGTTCAAGGAATACTTCGAACAGGAAAACTACGCCGAGCCGCTGGAGATTCCTTCGCCCACCAATGACCGGCTGCGCATTCAGCTGTACCTCACGCGCTACGGCAACAACGAGCACTTGATGCTGGTGCGTGACGTAACGCGCATCCATCAATTGGAACAGATGCGCAAAGACTTCGTCGCCAACGTCTCCCATGAGTTGCGCACGCCGCTGACAGTGATCTGTGGGTATCTGGAAACCCTGCTGGACAATGTCGAGGAAGTGAACCCGCGCTGGAGCCGGGCCTTGCAGCAGATGCACCAGCAAAGCGGGCGTATGCAGACCCTGCTCAATGACCTGCTGCTGCTGGCCAAACTTGAAGCCACCGATTACCCCTCGGACAACCAGCCGGTGCCTGTCGACGATTTGCTGCAAATCATTGTGGAGGATGCCCAGGAACTGTCCGGGTCCAAGCAGCAGACCATCACCCTGGAGGCCGACCCGACCGTGCAGCTCAAGGGCAGCGAGGCCGAATTACGCAGTGCCTTCTCCAACCTGGTGTTCAACGCCGTCAAGTACACGCCGGAGCAAGGTCGGATTCATGTGCGCTGGTGGGCTGACGGGCAAGGTGCGCACCTGAGCGTGCAGGATTCGGGCATCGGCATCGACAGCAAGCACTTGCCTCGCCTGACCGAACGCTTCTACCGTGTGGATTCCAGCCGCAACTCCAATACCGGAGGCACCGGGCTGGGCCTGGCGATCGTCAAGCACGTTTTACTGCGGCATCGCGGGCGCATGGAAATCAGCAGCGTGCCCGGCCATGGCAGTACGTTTACCTGCCATTTTGCCCCGGCACAGACGGTTCGCTCTCGCCTCACCAGCGCCGCCGATTGATACCGGCCAGCACTCGCCACTAGGCAACGGCCCAGTCAGCCGCTACATTGGCTGACTTGTGCCTGCCTTTTCAGGCGCTCATTTCTAATCCTTTCGAATATACGGAACCCGCAAAACTCCATCATGGACCCTTCCCCTGGCTTGTCCCTGGCAACACTCTTCGCCGAATTCGGCATGATTCTTTTTGCTCTGATCCTGGTTCTGCTCAACGGTTTTTTCGTTGCGGCAGAATTTGCCATGGTCAAACTGCGCTCGACCCGGGTCGAGGCCATCGCTGAGAAAAACGGCTGGCGCGGGCACATCCTGCGTACCGTTCACAGCCAACTCGACGCTTACCTGTCGGCCTGCCAGTTGGGTATCACCCTGGCTTCCCTGGGCCTGGGTTGGGTCGGTGAGCCGGCGTTCGCCCACGTTCTGGAGCCGCTGCTAGGCGCGGTCGGCGTTGAGTCGCCGGAAGTGATCAAGGGCGTATCGTTCTTCACCGCGTTCTTCATCATTTCGTACCTGCACATTGTGGTCGGCGAACTGGCGCCCAAATCCTGGGCGATCCGCAAGCCCGAGCTGCTGTCGCTGTGGACCGCCGTGCCGCTGTACCTGTTCTACTGGGCTATGTACCCGGCGATCTACCTGCTCAATGCCAGCGCCAACGCCATCCTGCGTATCGCCGGCCAAGGCGAACCCGGCCCGCATCACGAGCACCATTACAGCCGTGAAGAACTGAAATTGATCCTGCATTCTAGCCGTGGCCAGGACCCAAGCGACCAAGGCATGCGCGTGCTGGCCTCGGCGGTGGAAATGGGCGAGCTGGAAGTGGTGGACTGGGCCAACTCCCGGGAAGACCTGGTGACGCTGGAGTTCAATGCGCCGCTCAAGGAGATCCTGGCGATGTTCCGTCGCCACAAGTTCAGCCGCTATCCGGTGTACGACAGCGAGCGCCAGGAGTTCGTCGGCCTGCTGCACATCAAGGATCTGCTGCTGGAGCTGGCGGCTCTGGATCACATTCCCGAGTCCTTCAACCTGGCCGAACTCACCCGCCCACTGGAGCGCGTGTCGCGGCACATGCCGCTGTCGCAGTTGCTGGAGCAGTTTCGCAAGGGCGGCTCGCACTTCGCCCTGGTTGAAGAAGCCGACGGCAACATCATCGGCTACCTGACCATGGAAGACGTGCTGGAAGTGCTGGTGGGCGACATCCAGGACGAACACCGCAAGGCTGAGCGCGGTATCCTGGCCTATCAGCCGGGCAAGCTGCTGGTGCGCGGCGACACGCCACTGTTCAAGGTTGAGCGCCTGTTGGGCATCGACCTGGACCACATCGAGGCCGAGACGCTCGCCGGGCTGGTCTATGAAACCCTCAAGCGCGTGCCGGAAGAGGAAGAAGTGCTGGAAGTCGAAGGCCTGCGGATCATCATCAAGAAGATGAAAGGGCCGAAGATTATTCTGGCGAAGGTGTTGATGCTCGGTTGAGCCCCACCTTTCTACAAGGCATGCACAATCTCTGTGGCGAGGGAGCTTGCTCCCGCTCGGCTGCGAAGCAGTCGTCGCTTTTGGGGCCGCTTCGCGACCCAGCGGGAGCAAGCTCCCTCGCCACAGTAGATCGGCGCCAGCCGCTTACTGCTTGCCCAACGCAAAGTTGGGCAAGTCTCCCACCGGTTGATTGAACTGGTAGGGAATCGACACCAGCCCCAGCCCGGTATTGCGCTGCACCACGAAATGCAGGTGCGGGCCTGAGCTGTTGCCGGTATTGCCCGACAACGCCAACGGCGTGCCCACCCCGACCCGCTGCCCTTCCCGTACGCTCACCGAGCCTTTCTGCAGGTGCAGGTACACGCCCATGGTCCCGTCATCGTGCAGCACCCGCACGAAGTTGCCCGCAGGATCGTCCCCGCGGCCAGCCTGATCGTTCTCGGTCTTGATCACCACGCCACCCCGCGCGGCGATGATCGGCGTGCCGACGGGCATGGCGATGTCCATGGCGTAGCGGTTCTTCGGGCCGTAATGGCTGTATTTGCCGTTGGCCCCCTGGCTCAGCCGGAACGGCCCGCCGCGCCAAGGCAGCGGATACCGATAGGCCTCGGCGGCGCCTGCAGGGTCCCCCAGGGAATACTCAAACCTTGGGGTATACACCAGCGGCTTTCCGGGCCGGGTGGCCGTGAGCAGCGCCAGGCGCAGGTTACTGCGCGCCGGCAGCACCCGCCGAATCGGCCGGCTCGGTGCCCCGCTCACATTGCGCAGCCCGGCAAAACTCAGCTCGATCTCCACCGGCGCGTACAGGTCGTTGCGCACGAACACCGCGTCCGCGCCTTTATGTTTCTTGATATCGAGAAATACCTGGCGCTCAAGGCGTTCGACCATACGATCACGGAACACGAACACCTGCGCGCCCTTGCTGGGACGGTCACTGTAGGACACCACGCCATTGGCATCGGTGGATTTGTAGATCGTCATCGCCACGGCCGAAGTGGAGGCCAGGACAAGACCACAGGCAAACAGCAGGGGCAGAAACATGGGCAAAAATTCTGTCGAAATGAAGGCCTGCACAGCAGCCTAGCAGCTGGATGGACCAGCGTAGTCGACGGATGTTTCAAAATTGGATCAACGATCGGTGTTGGATCTTATGGCCCCATCGCGAGCAAGCTCGCTCCCACACTCGATCCAGTGAACACTGAAGATCCCCTGTGGGAGCGAGCTTGCTCGCGATAGCAGACTCAAAGGCGCCGCCGAATCAGGCGCCAGGTACGAAGTGCTTCTGCGCTGTACCACGGGCGATCAGGCGGGAGATGTAGTCGAGTTTCTGGGGGTCTTTATCGACGAAGCGGAAGGTCAGTTGCAGCCATTCGCTGTCAGGGGTTTGCTCGTGAGCAACGATGGCGTGCATGTAGCCGTTGAGGCGAGCGGTTTCGGCGTTGTCGCCCTGCTCCATGTCCAGCACCGCGCTTTCCAGCACCTGTGGCAGGGTGTCGGTGCGCTTGACCACCAGCAGCGCTTCCTTGAGGCTCAGGGCCTTGATCACGCATTGCTGGGTGCCGCTGGAGAGGCGCAACTGGCCCTGACCACGATTGCCACCGGCCGGTGCGGCTGAAGGCGCCTTGACGGGCTGGCTGTTGAGCATGCCGCGGGCCGGCGCAGCGGCGGCTTGGGGAGCGGCTGTGGGAGCGACAGTCGCCGCGACAACCGGCGCCGCCTTGCCGCCGGTCAGCGCGCTGAGCGAATCATTGCCGAACGCCGAGTTCATCTTGGTCGGAGCGCTGTTCATCAGGGTATCGAGCTTGCCAACCTTGTGCAGGGCCTGCTTGACCTTGGTCAGCAGTTGCTCGTTGGTGAACGGCTTGCTGACATAGCCGGAAACGCCGGCCTGAATCGCCTGGACCACGTTTTCCTTGTCACCGCGGCTGGTGACCATCACGAACGGCATGCCCTTGAGGTTGTCCTGCTGACGACACCAGGTCAGCAGCTCCAGGCCAGACATTTCCGGCATTTCCCAGTCGCACAGCACCAGGTCGAACGCCTCACGGGCCAGCAGGGATTGGGCTTTCTTACCGTTCACCGCATCTTCGATGCGGATGCCCGGGAAGTAGTTGCGCAGGCACTTCTTCACCAGGTCACGAATGAACGAAGCATCGTCCACGACCAACACACTGACCTTACTCATCCAGATACACCTCTAAAAAATCCCGGCAAGCATACCGCTTTTACTGATGGCACATTGCCAAAAACCTTCAGTCACGCCGGGACTCTTCGTTCGCGGGGTGCTGCTTTCGATTAAAAAAGCCGCAAAAAAAAGCCCGACCAGAAGGCCGGGCGCTTTTCTTGGGCAATCTTACTTATCGTCAGTTTTGCCCGGAACATTAGCGGTTTCGGACGGGGTGCCTTCCACTTCTTCCTTCATTCGTTTGAGGCCCAGGTGCCTTACGTCAGTACCGCGCACCAGGTAGATCACAAGTTCGGAGATGTTGCGGGCATGATCGCCGATACGCTCCAGCGAACGCAGCACCCAAATAATGCTCAACACCCGGGAGATCGAACGCGGGTCTTCCATCATGTAGGTCGCCAACTCACGCAGGGCGGTCTTGTATTCGCGGTCGATGATCTTGTCGTACTGGGCCACCGACAACGCCAGATCGGCGTCGAAACGGGCAAAGGCGTCCAGTGCGTCACGCACCATGTTGCGCACCTGGTCGCCGATGTGGCGAACCTCGACGTAACCACGCGGCGCTTCACCTTCTTCACACAACTGGATGGCACGACGGGCGATCTTGGTGCTTTCGTCGCCGATGCGTTCCAGGTCGATCACCGACTTGGAGATGCTGATGATCAGGCGCAGGTCGGAAGCGGCCGGTTGGCGACGGGCCAGAATGCGCAGGCACTCTTCGTCGATGTTGCGCTCCATCTGGTTGATCTGGTCGTCGATCTCGCGTACTTGCTGGGCAAGGCCGGAGTCGGCCTCGATCAGCGAGGTCACCGCGTCGTTGACCTGCTTTTCCACCAGCCCGCCCATGGCCAGCAGGTGGCTGCGCACTTCCTCAAGCTCGGCATTGAACTGTGCGGAAATGTGGTGAGTAAGGCCTTCCTTCGAAATCATGGTTTTGCTCCGCAAAAGCTGTGAGCTGCAAGCTTTAAGCTGCAAGCTGATGTATGTCGTTACCCGGATCGCTTTTACTTGCCGCTTGCAGCTTAAAGCTTGCGGCTCTACGGCTAGCCGTAGCGACCCGTGATGTAGTCTTCGGTTTGCTTCATGGCTGGGTTGGTAAACAGGGTGTCGGTGTCGCCGAATTCCACCAGTTTGCCCATGTACATGAAGGCGGTGTAGTCAGAAACCCGCGCCGCCTGCTGCATGTTGTGGGTCACGATGACGATGGTGAATTTGGACTTGAGCTCGTAGATCAGCTCTTCGACTTTCAGGGTCGAGATCGGATCCAGGGCCGAGCAAGGTTCGTCGAGCAACAAGACTTCCGGCTCAACGGCGATGGTACGGGCGATCACCAGACGTTGCTGTTGACCACCGGACAGGCCCAGTGCCGATTCGTGCAGACGATCCTTGACCTCGTCCCACAGCGCCGCGCCCTTGAGCGCCCACTCCACTGCTTCGTCGAGAATGCGCTTCTTGTTGATGCCCTGGATACGCAGGCCGTAGACCACGTTCTCGTAAATGGTTTTGGGGAACGGGTTGGGCTTCTGGAACACCATGCCCACACGACGACGCAACTCAGCCACATCTTCGCCCTTGCGGTAGATGTTATTACCGTAGAGGTTGATTTCACCCTCGACGCGGCAGCCGTCCACCAGGTCGTTCATGCGGTTGAAGGTACGCAACAAGGTCGACTTGCCGCAGCCCGACGGCCCGATGAACGCGGTGACGCGCTGCTTCGGGATGTTCAGGCTGACGTCGTACAGCGCCTGCTTCTGGCCGTAGAACAGGTTCAGGCCGGGCACTTCAATGGCGACGGTTTCCTGAGCCAGGTCCAGGCTCTGCTTGTCGCGGCCCAGGGCCGACATGTTGATGCCGCGTGCTTGTGTCTCGGGTTGCATGGGAGGCTCCCTGTGCTAACAAATTCGGTTCGTTGGCCGCTGAGCGGCAATGCCATTCGGTGTTCCTGTGGGAGCGGGCTTGCTCGCGAAAACGGTGTGTCAGCCTGCATCTCTGCTGAATGTGCCGCCGTCTTCGCGAGCAAGCCCGCTCCCACATGAAAATCAGCTATCCAATGCCTTGTACTTCTCGCGCAGGTGGTTACGGATCCACACCGCCGACAGGTTGAGCGTGGCAATCACCACCACCAGCAACAGCGCCGTGGCGTATACCAGCGGTCGCGCCGCTTCGACGTTCGGGCTCTGGAAGCCTACGTCATAAATGTGAAAGCCCAGGTGCATGATCTTCTGGTCCAGGTGCAGGTACGGGTAGTTGCCGTCCAGCGGCAGCGACGGGGCCAGTTTCACTACGCCTACCAGCATCAATGGCGCCACTTCACCGGCGGCGCGAGCCACCGCGAGGATCATGCCGGTCATCATCGCCGGGCTTGCCATCGGCAGCACGATTTTCCACAGCGTCTCGGCCTTGGTCGCGCCCAGAGCCAGGGAGCCTTCGCGCACGGTACGCGGAATTCGCGCCAGGCCTTCTTCGGTGGCCACGATCACCACCGGCACCGCCAGCAGCGCCAGGGTCAGGGACGCCCAAAGCAGGCCCGGAGTACCGAAGGTCGGCGCCGGCAAGGCTTCGGGGAAGAACAACCGGTCAACCGAACCACCCAACACATACACGAAGAAGCCCAGGCCAAACACGCCGTAAACAATGGCCGGTACACCCGCCAGGTTGTTCACCGCAATGCGGATCAGACGGGTCATCGGGCCTTGACGAGCGTACTCACGCAGGTAAACCGCTGCCAGCACACCGAATGGCGTCACGATCACCGCCATGATCAGGGTCATCATCACCGTACCGAAAATCGCCGGGAAGATCCCGCCTTCGGTGTTGGCTTCACGAGGATCGTCGCTGAGGAACTCCCAAACCTTGCTGAAGTAGAAGCCGATCTTGGTAAACGTGCCCATGCCATTCGGCTGGTAGGCATGAACCACTTTGCCGATTTCGATTTCCAGTTCTTTGCCATTGGCATCGCGGGCGGTCAGGCTGTCGCGGTTGAACTGCGAGTGCAGATCACCCAGACGCGCCTCGATGTCCTTGTAACGGGCATCGAGCTCAGCACGGTCAGCGTCCAGATCCGCTTGCGCCGCGGCGTCCAGTTTGCCATCAAGCTCCAGCTTGCGGCCTTTGAGACGAATGCGCTCAAGCCCTGCGTTGATGGCACCGATGTCGGATTTTTCCAGGGTCTTGAGCTCGGCCGCGAGCTTGTTGACCCGGGCCACGCGAGCTTGCAGTTCCGGCCAGGCCGCTTCGCCTTCGGCGATGACCTTACCGTTTTCTTTGACGTTGACCAGGTAGCCGTAGAAATTGCCCCACTCACGACGCTCGATGGCCATCAGCTCTGGCGGCGTGGTCTGGTTGGTCAGCCAATCGCCGACGATCCAGGTAAAGTCAGTGCCATTGAGATCCCGGTTGCCGACCTTGATCAACTCGCGGGTCATGAACTCGGGGCCTTCGTCCGGCACCGGCAGGCCAGCGCTTTTCAGGCGCTCGCGGGGCACTGACTCTTTCTGCACCACTTCACCAACCACCACATGCGCGGGCATGCCCGGCACGTTGTAGCTGGCGTGGATCAGGTCCGCTGGCCAGAAGTGGCCCAGACCGCGCACGGCAATCACTGCCAGCAGGCCAATGGTCATGATGACCGCGATGGACACCGCGCCACCGCTGATCCAGACGCCGGGGGCGCCGCTCTTGAACCATCCTTTCAGGGAGTTCTGTTTCACAGACTTCTACCTTTCTTAAAGCGACGAATATTTCTTGCGCAGACGCTGACGGATCAGCTCGGCGAGGGTGTTCATGATGAAAGTGAACAACAGCAGGACCAGCGCCGACAGGAACAGCACGCGGTAATGACTGCCGCCAACTTCCGACTCAGGCATTTCCACCGCCACGTTGGCCGCCAAGGTGCGCAGGCCTTCGAACAGGTTCATTTCCATGACCGGCGTGTTACCGGTGGCCATCAGTACGATCATGGTTTCGCCGACCGCACGCCCCATGCCGATCATCAGCGCCGAGAAAATGCCAGGGCTGGCGGTGAGGATCACCACGCGGGTCATGGTCTGCCACGGCGTGGCGCCGAGGGCCAGCGAGCCCAGGGTCAGGCCGCGCGGTACGCTGAACACGGCGTCTTCGGCGATGGAGTAGATGTTCGGGATCACCGCGAAGCCCATCGCCAGACCCACTACCAAGGCGTTGCGCTGGTCGTAGGTAATGCCCAGGTCATGGGAGATCCACATGCGCATGTCGCCGCCGAAGAACCAGGCTTCCATGTACGGGCTCATGTACAGCGAGAGCCAGCCCACGAACAGGATCACCGGGATCAACATCGCGCTTTCCCAGCCTTCAGGCACCTTCAGGCGCACGGACTCAGGCAAGCGGCTGAAAACAAAACCGGCCACCAGGATGCCGATCGGCATCAACATCAGCAGGCTGAAAATACCCGGTAGATGCCCTTCGACGTAAGGCGCCAGGAACAGGCCGGCGAAGAAACCGAGGATCACCGTCGGCATCGCTTCCATCAGCTCGATCACCGGCTTGACCTTGCGGCGCAAGCTTGGGGCCATGAAGTACGCGGTGTAGATCGCGGCGGCAATCGCTAGCGGCGCAGCCAGCAGCATCGCGTAGAACGCCGCTTTCAGGGTGCCGAAGGTCAGCGGCGCAAGGCTCATCTTGGGTTCGAAATCGGTATTGGCGGCGGTCGATTGCCAGACGTATTTAGGCTCGTCGTAGTTTTCGTACCAGACCTTGCCCCACAACGCGCTCCACGAGACTTCCGGGTGCGGGTTCTCCAGCAGCAACGGTTGCAGCTTGCCGCCCTGCTCCACGATCAGACGGTTGGCCCGGGGCGACATGCCGAACAGGCCTTGACCGTCGACCACCTGATCCACCAACAAGGTGCGGTGTGCGGTACTGTGGAACACGCCGAGCTTGCCGGACGCGTCCAGGGCGACGAAGCCCTTGCGACGTTCCTCGGCGGTGATCTCGATGACCGGCGCAGTGCCCATCTGGAACGTACGAATCTGCTTCAGACGCTGTTCGCCGTCCGGGTCACGGGCCATGAACCATTGAGCCAGGCCACCGGTGGAGTCACCAATGATCAGGGAGATCCCGCCCACCAACTGGGTACTGGCAGTGACTTGGGCGTCGCCGTTCTCAAGCAGCTTGTAGCGACCGTTGAGGCTCTTGTCCCGCAGGCTGAACACGTCGGCCTGGGCACGTCCGTTGACGACATACAGCCATTGCTGACGCGGGTCGACGAAGATGTTTTTGACCGGCTCGGTCATCTGCGGCAGCTCGATACGCGTCTGCTCGCTGGTGACTTCACCGGTCATCATGTTTTCTTCACTGGTGATCGACAGCACATGCAGTTGTGCGCCCGAGGAACCGGCGAGCAACAGGGTCGAATCAGTGGCGTTCAGGCTGACATGTTCCAGCGGCGCACCCTGCTCGTTGAGTACAATCGGCGTTTCGCCGTAGGGGTACTCAATGGCGGGCGAGATGGTTTTCTTGCCGTCCGGGTAGCTGACCTTGTAGGTATGACGGAACACCAAGGCCTGACCATTGGACAGGCCGATCACCACCAGCGGATTGCCGGGCTGGTCTTCACCAATGGAGGTCACGCTGGCACCGGCCGGGACCGGCAAGTCGACACGACGCAGCTCTGCACCACTGTCGATGTCGAAAAACAACGCCTGGCCCTTGTCGGAAACCCGCATCGCCACCTGGTTCTGCTCTTCGATGGCGATCATCAGCGGTTTGCCGGCATCCTGCATCCAGGCAGGGGTGATCGAATCCTTGGAGGTCAGGTCCGCGCCTTGGAACAGCGGGAGGACCACGTACGCCAGGAAGAAGAAAATCAAGGTAATGGCCGCCAGCACGGCGAGCCCGCCAACCAGCACATACCAGCGAGTCAAGCGATCCTTGAGCGCGCGGATGCGGCGCTTGCGTTGCAGTTCAGGCGTATTGAAATCAATGCGCTTGGGAGGGGAAGTCGTAGTCATTGTGGAATTGGCCAGATCATTCATGCGCACACCCTAGCGATCCTGTATGACAGAAAGATGACAATGCAGTGACGCAACAAATCCGCCGCACGTGGACACCGGCAGCGGACAGGAAATTGGGTGTGGGAGCGGGCTTGCTCGCGAAAGCGTGGGGCCAGTCAACATCAGTGTTGAATACACTGGCCTCTTCGCGAGCAAGCCCGCTCCCACAAAAGCCCGGGTGCGGCCCGGGCTCAGGTGTTACTTCTTGGCGACGTTGGCGCCTTCGGACAGACCCAGGTCAGCCAGAGCCTTGGCGGCAACCTTGGCTGGCAGTGGGATGTAGCCGTCCTTGACCACAACTTCCTGACCTTGCTTGGACAGGACCAGCTTCAGGAACTCAGCTTCCAGCGGGGCCAGAGGCTTGTTCGGCGCCTTGTTGATGTAGACGTAGAGGAAACGCGACAGTGGGTACTTGCCGTTCAGGGTGTTTTCTTCGGTGTCTTCGATGAACGGCTCGCCTTCTTTCTTGGCAAGGGCCACGGTTTTCACGCTGGCGGTCTTGTAGCCGATGCCCGAGTAGCCAACGCCGTTAAGCGAGCTGCTGATCGACTGCACAACCGAGGCCGAACCTGGTTGTTCGTTGACGTTGGACTTGTAGTCGCCTTTGCACAGGGCTTCTTCTTTGAAGTAACCGTAGGTGCCGGATACCGAGTTACGACCGAACAATTGAACTGGCTTGTTGGCCAGGTCGCCGGTCACGCCCAGGTCACCCCAGGTTTTCACGTCGGTTTTAGCGCCGCACAGACGAGTGGACGAGAAAATTGCATCGACCTGAGCCATGGTCAGGCCTTTGATCGGGTTGTCTTTGTGTACGAACACAGCCAGGGCGTCTACGGCCACTGGGACGGCGGTAGGCTTGTAACCGTATTTGGTTTCGAAGGCCTGCAGCTCGTTGTCCTTCATCTTGCGGCTCATCGGGCCCAGGTTGGAGGTGCCTTCAGTCAGAGCCGGTGGCGCAGTGGAGGAACCTGCAGCCTGAATCTGGATATTTACGTTCGGGTACTCTTTCTTGTAGTTCTCGGCCCACAAGGTCATCAGGTTGGCCAGGGTATCGGAGCCGACGCTGGACAGGTTGCCCGACACACCAGTGGTCTTGGTGTAGCTCGGGATGGCTGGGTCGACAGCGGCAACCGCGTGGGCGGTCGCAACGCCAGCGGCGACAAAGGTCATTGCCGTCATCAAACGCTTCAGTTTCATGCCTTACTCCTAGCAGATAGGTGTGTTAAGTCGGCCAAGTATCGGTAAGCCGTGTGAACACTCTATGGCTGAAATATGACAATTGGATGAAAGGCCATTATTGCGATTGAAAAGACAATCGCGCAGGTCCAATCGCGAGCAAGCTCGCTCCCACAGGGACCGCGTAGATCCTGTGGGAGCGAGCCTGCTCGCGATGAGGTCAATGCAGTCGATTAAGGCCTAACGACCTTTCTTCCAGAGATACGCCCCTACCGCCATCCCGATGCCGCAGATGACGGCCACGTAATAGGCCGGCCCCATCGGGCTTTCCTTGAGCAGCAGGGTAACGATCATCGGGGTCAGGCCACCAAAGATTGCATAGGCCAGGTTGTAGGAGAACGACAGGCCGCTGAAGCGCACCACGGCCGGGAAAGCCTTGACCATGACATAGGGCACCGCGCCGATGGTGCCCACCAGCAGCCCGCTCAGGGCATAGAGCGGAAACAGCCAGTCGGGATGGTTGAACAGGCTGTGGTAGAAGGTCCAGGAGGTGATCAACAGCAACGCGCTGCCGAACACGAACACTCGTCCGGCCCCGAAGCGGTCGGCCAGCACGCCAGAACCGATGCAGCCAAAGCTCAGGAATATGATCGCCAGACTGTTGGCCTGCAACGCGGTGGTCGGGCTGAAGTGATACACCGTTTGCAGCACGGTCGGGGTCATCAGGATGATCACGATGATGCCGGCCGACAGCAGCCAGGTCAGCAGCATCGAAATGACGATGGCGCCACGGTGATCGCGCATCACGGTGCGCAACGGCACTTCTGCGGCCAGGGCCTTGCGCAGTTGCAGCTCGGCGAATATCGGGGTTTCGTGCAGCCAGCGACGCAGGTACACCGAGAACAGGCCGAACACACCTCCCAGCAGGAACGGAATCCGCCAGGCGTAATCCGCCACTTCTACGGGCGTATAGATGCGGTTGATGGCAGTAGCCATCAGCGAACCGAGCAAAATGCCTACCGTCAGGCCGCAGGTCAGCGTGCCGCAGGCATAACCGATGTGGCGCGCCGGGACGTGCTCGGAAACGAATACCCAGGCCCCCGGCACTTCGCCGCCAATGGCCGCGCCCTGGATCACCCGCATCAGCAACAGCAGAATCGGCGCCCACATGCCGATCTGGGCATAGGTCGGCAGCAATCCCATGATGAGGGTCGGCACGGCCATCATGAAAATGCTCAGGGTGAACATTTTCTTGCGTCCCAGCAGGTCACCGAAGTGCGCCATGATGATCCCGCCCAGAGGCCGGGCCAGATAACCGGCGGCAAAAATGCCGAACGTCTGCATCAAGCGCAGCCACTCAGGCATTTCGGCGGGGAAAAACAATTTGCCGACCACGGTGGCGAAGAACACGAAAATGATGAAATCGTAGAACTCCAACGCACCGCCCAAGGCAGAAAGCGACAGGGTCTTGTAATCGTTACGGGTCAACGGACGAGCCGATTGAACGGGTGTCGCCGTGCTCGAAGGCGCAGTGGTCATGGCAAGGGCTTCTCTTATAGTCAGTTCTGCAACCCCGGACAACGGTGGGCAGGCTCGGCACGATAGCAAATTGTTCAAAAAAGCACATAGAGGTGCGTAATTGACAGTCAAAATCGGAACCGGGTGGTCGTCTCGACGTCTATCGCTCGATATACTCGCATCCTTGCAACACTCTGTAAGGGGTTGCTGTGCGAAAACGTCGTTGGTGTCGTAGTAACCTGCCAGCCGGTTTCGCAGAGTTTCCCTTTGGCACGCCTTTACGAAAAACGTGACGAACGCATGTTCGGGCTGAATCGTTTTTTTCAGAGACGGCTATTCACCTGATACATCAGACAGAGTTACGGGTCAGAGGCCCCCCGGCATGATAGAGCTCGAACAGGAAGATCCAATCCCGCAAGGCGACCTGGCCCTGCAAATCACCGCGCTTCCTCGCGAAACCAACGGCTTTGGCGATATTTTCGGCGGCTGGCTGGTTTCCCAGATGGACCTGGCTGGCACGGCCATGGCCAGTAAAGTGGCTGGCGGACGCGTGGCCACGGTGGCGATCGATCGCATGGCGTTTCTGGTGCCGGTGGCCGTGGGTGCCCAGCTGTCTTTTTATACCCAGGCGCTGGAGATCGGCCGCAGTTCTATCCAGATGATGGTCGAGGTCTGGAGTGACGATCCGTTGTCCAGCGAATGGCGCAAGGTCACCGAGGCGGTGTTTGTGTTCGTCGCCATCGATGGCAGTGGCCGTACCCGCTCGGTTCCGCCACGCGCCCGTTAAACACGGGGGCCGTTTTGCGGTCCATTGCAGTTCATGTTCCTGAGCGAGACTTGCAGTATGCCTACGCCCCATGTCGAAGCCGTCAAACTGGATGAACTGAACGGCTGGCGCATCCGCCACGGTCAGGCCGAGTTGCTGGTGGCCCAGCAAGGCGCGCACATCCTCAGCTATCAGGTCGACGGCCAGCCGCCGCTGATCTGGCTCAACGACCAGGCAACGTTCAAGACGGGCAAGAGCATCCGTGCCGGGGTGCCGGTGTGCTGGCCGTGGTTTGGCAACCTGACGCGCAACCCCGACAGCGTGCAGGCCATGCGCGTGAGCAACGAACCGGCCACCGCTCACGGCTTGGTGCGGGCCATGGATTGGGAGCTCAAGGGCATCGAAGCCCAGGGCGAGAGCCTGAACGTGGAATTCGTGCTGCCCTACCCCGAAAACGGGCTCTCCGGCTGGCCCCATCAGGTGGACCTGACGCTGACCATCGTGATGGACGAACAGCTGCACATCCGCCTCACCAGCCATAACCGCGGCAGCGAAAGCGTCAGCCTGAGCCAGGCACTGCACAGCTACTTCGCCGTCAGCGACGTGCGTAACGTGCATGTCGAAGGCGTGAATGGCTTGCGTTACATCGAAACACTGGACGACTGGAAAACCGTCACCCAGGCTGGCGACCTGCACTTTACCGGCGAGACCGATCGCATCTATCTCGATACCCCACCGACGCTGAGCATCGTTGACCCGCAGTGGGAACGACGCATCGAACTGACCAGCAGCGGTTCACGCTCGGCGGTGATCTGGAACCCCTGGACCGAGCGCGCCAAGGCCTTCAGCGACATGGCCGACGAGGGCTGGCAGCGCATGCTCTGCATCGAGACGGCGAACGTGATGGCCGATGTGGTGACGCTGCTGCCGCAGGCCAGCCATACCCTCGGCGTCAGCGTCGGCAGCAAGCCGCTCTAAACCCCACCACAGAAACCACTGTGGGAGCGGGCTTGCTCGCGAAGGCGGCGTGTCAGTTGATACTCATGCTGACTGATACACCGCCTTCGCGAGCAAGCCCGCTCCCACATGTGGATCGGCGCCATATTAGCGACCGGTTACAAATCCGCCTCCTGCACCACCCTTACTTTTTCCGCTTCCAGCGCATACGCCGCGCTGGCCAGGTCGTTGTCGACCTTTTCAATCTTCAGCGTGCCGGTCACCCAGAGCGGTGTGTAGATGTCGTCCAGCTTCAAACCCTTGGGATAGCGCACCAGTACCAGTTGATTGGGCGGTGGTGGCGGGACGTGGATGCAGGCGCCCGGGTAAGGCACCAGGAAGAACAGCGTGCTGTGGCCCTTGGCGTCGGACTCCAGCGGCACCGGGTAGCCGCCCAGGCGAATATGCCTGTTGTTCATCGACGCTACGGTCTTGCTCGAATACATCACCGCCGGCAAGCCCTTGCTTTGCTTCAGGCCACCTTTTTCGGTGAAGGTGCCGCTGGCTTCGGGGGAGTTATGGTCGATCTCGGGCATGGCCTCGAGGGCTTTCTGGTCCGACTTGGGCATCAGTTCGAGCCAGTCGGTTTCTGGCAGTTCGGCGGCGTGGGCCAGGCCGCTGCCCAGCAGAAGGAGGGTCAAGACTAAACGGCGCATGAATGGGCTCGGCAATAAGTAGGAAGTGCGACGCCGGGCATTCTAGCCCTCCCTGCGCGCCAACGCAGAGGGGGCTTTGTCACAGAATCAGTTTCTTTTGATCAGACCGTAGATCACCAGCAACACCACCGCGCCCACCAGGGCACCGAGGAAACCGGCGCCTTCGCCCGCCTGGTAGATGCCCAGGGCCTGGCCGCCGTAAGTGGCTGCCAACGAACCGCCGATACCGAGCAGGATGGTCATGATCCAGCCCATGCTGTCATCGCCCGGTTTCAGGAAGCGCGCCAGCAGGCCCACGATCAAGCCGATAAAGATGGTTCCAATGATTCCCATGGCATTTCCCTCTGAGATAAGTAGCCAGACCAAAGCCCGTTGAGACTTTGGCACCTAGCCATCAGAGAAGTTAGCCGACCAATGGTTCCACCGACGCTTGAGACTATTGCTCGGCGATCAGTGTCTCGACCTTGATGATCTGCTGGGCCAGCGTGGCCCGGTCAGCGCAACGCAGGTTGGCGTGACCGACCTTGCGCCCGGCCTTGAACGCCTTGCCATAGTGGTGCAGATGGCAGTCGGCAATCCTTAGGACTTTTTCGGTGTCCGGCACCTTGCCGATGAAGTTGAGCATCGCGCTTTCGCCGACTTTGGCGGTCGAGCCCAGCGGCAGCCCGGCCACCGCCCGCAGGTGGTTTTCAAACTGGCTGCACTCGGCGCCTTCGGTGGTCCAGTGCCCGGAGTTATGCACGCGCGGGGCGATTTCATTGGCCTTGAGGCCGCCGTCCACTTCAAAGAACTCGAACGCCATCACGCCGACATAGTCCAGTTGCTTGAGTACCCGGCTGGAGTAGTCCTCGGCCAGGGCCTGCAGCGGATGATCGGTGCTGGCCACGGACAGCTTGAGAATGCCGTCCTTGTGGGTGTTGTGCACCAGCGGATAGAAACGGATTTCCCCGTCGCGAGCCCGCACGGCGATCAACGAGACTTCCCCGGTGAACGGTACAAAACCTTCCAGCAGGCAGGCCACGCTGCCCAGCTCGGCGAACGTGCCGGCCACATCCTCAGGAGTGCGCAGGACTTTCTGGCCCTTGCCGTCGTAACCCAGAGTGCGAGTCTTGAGGACGGCAGGCAGGCCGATGGAAGCAACGGCAGCTTCCAGGTCGGCTTGGGATTGGATGTCGGCGAACGCGGGTGTAGGGATGCCCAGGTCCTTGAACATGTTCTTTTCGAACCAGCGGTCGCGGGCGATGCGCAAGGCTTCGGCACTCGGGTAGACCGGGACGAACTGGGACAGGAAGGCAACGGTTTCGGCAGGGACGCTCTCGAACTCGAAGGTCACCAGATCGACTTCATCGGCCAGTTGGCGCAGATGGTCCTGGTCACCGTAGTCGGCCCGCAGGTGTTCACCCAACGCGCTGGCGCAGGCGTCCGGCGCCGGATCCAGGAAAGCGAAGTTCATTCCCAGCGGCGTTCCCGCCAGGGCCAACATGCGACCCAACTGGCCGCCACCGATTACACCGATCTTCATTCGTCAACCACCTCAGGCAATGCGTGGGTCTGGATTGTCCAGGACGCTGTCTGTCTGCTCAGCGCGGAATTTTTTCAGCACGGTATGAAATTGTGGGTGCTTGGCGCCCAGGATGCTCGCCGACAGCAGGGCCGCGTTGATCGCACCGGCCTTGCCGATAGCCAGGGTCGCGACCGGAATACCGGCCGGCATCTGCACGATCGACAGCAGCGAGTCGACGCCCGAGAGCATCGACGACTGCACCGGCACGCCCAGCACCGGCAGGTGGGTCTTGGCCGCACACATGCCTGGCAGGTGGGCCGCGCCACCGGCACCGGCGATGATCACCTCAATGCCACGAGCCTCAGCCTCTTCGGCGTACTGGAACAGCAGATCCGGGGTGCGGTGGGCGGAGACCACTTTCACCTCGTAAGGGATGCCGAGCTTTTCCAGCATATCGGCGGTGTGGCTAAGGGTGGACCAATCGGACTTGGAGCCCATGATCACGCCAACCAGTGCACTCATCGTCGTGCCTCTTCTCTCTGGGCGCCCGCAGGCGCGTCAAAAAACAACAAGCCACGCAGGAAACCGGCGTGGCTTGTTGTACGAATTATGGCCGATCTGGACCGGCCGAAGGCCGCGCAGTATACCTCAATGAAATAGATAAACAGCCCCTGTCGCGACCATCTGTCATTTGTGGTTAAACAGCGGTTTTATTGACTCTCAGGTCAGCGAAAGAACACCTCAATTCCCTGTGGGAGCGGGCTTGCTCGCGAATGCGGTGTGTCAGCTCAGAAGGTGGCAACTGACACATCGCTATCGCGAGCAAGCTCGCTCCCACAGGGGGCATCGTGGTATCAGGTGCCAGTCACGCCCTGCGCCGCGCCACCCTCGAGCTTGCGCCACAACAACCGCACATTGGCCTTGCGCACCAGCGCGCAGCGGTACAGGCGGATTTCCAGGGGCACGTGCCATTGCGCGCCGCCGCAGACCACCAGTTCGCCCCGGGCCAGTTCGGCGCGCACGCTCAGTTGTGGCACCCAGGCAATACCCAAGCCCTCCAGCGCCATGCTTTTGAGGCTGTCGGCCATGGCCGTTTCATACACCGTGGTGAAACGCAGGGCACGCTGACGCAGCAACTGGTTCACCGAGCGACCGAGAAAGGCACCGGCGCTGTAGGCCAGCAAGGGCACACTGGCCTCGCCTTCAAGGTCGAACAACGGTTTGCCGTCAGCATCGGCGGCACACACCGGCAGCATTTCGGTCTGACCCAGGTGCAACGAAGGGAAAATCTCCGGGTCCATCTGCATCGCCGAATCCGGGTCATAGAAGGCCAGCATCAGGTCGCAACCCCCTTCACGCAACGCATGGACGGCGTCGCCGACGTTGGTCGCCACCAACCGCGTGGCGATGTTCAGGCCTTCGTTGCGCAGTTGTGCGATCCAGCGCGGGAAGAAGCCCAGCGCCAGGGAGTGTGCGGCCGCCACTTGCATCACTTCGCCCTGCCCGCCTTCCAGATGGTGCAGGTGACGCAGCACTTCACCCAGTTGCTCGACCACGGTACGCGCCGTCACCAGGAACAACTGCCCCGCTGCTGTCAGTTCGATCGGTGTGCGAGAGCGGTTGACCAGGGTCAGCCCCAGCGCCGCTTCAAGGCTGCGGATGCGTCGGCTGAAGGCCGGTTGCGTCACGAAGCGCCGTTCGGCCGCCTGGGAAAAACTGCGCGTCGCAGCCAGGGCACTGAAGTCCTCGAGCCATTTGCTTTCTAGATTCATCACGTCCTCCCAAGGCACGCACCAAAACAGGTCACACGCTCACCGTACCGTCGGCGTCACACTCCCATTATGCCGAATGTGCATAGGCCAGTGTTTAACAGCATTGGCCCTAATTTTTCTGAAAGCCTAGGATTCACAGCGTTCCGGCTCAGACCGGGTCCTTATCGAGATGATTTCTATCATGTCTTCCGCTGCATCATTCCGCACAGAAAAAGACCTGCTTGGCGTACTTGAAGTACCGGCGCAAGCGTATTACGGCATCCAGACCCTGCGAGCGGTGAACAACTTCCGTCTCTCCGGCGTCCCGATCTCGCATTACCCCAAGCTGGTAGTCGGTCTGGCAATGGTCAAACAGGCCGCCGCTGATGCCAACCGTGAGTTGGGCCAGCTCAGCGAAGCCAAGCATGCCGCTATCAGCGAAGCCTGTGCACGACTGATCCGCGGCGATTTCCACGAAGAGTTCGTGGTGGACATGATCCAAGGCGGCGCTGGCACTTCAACCAACATGAATGCCAACGAAGTCATCGCCAACATTGCGTTGGAGGCCATGGGCCACAACAAAGGCGAATACCAGTACCTGCACCCCAACAACGACGTGAACATGGCGCAGTCCACCAACGACGCCTACCCGACGGCGATTCGCCTGGGTCTGCTGCTGGGTCACGATGCGTTGCTGGCCAGCCTCGACAGCCTGATTCAGGCCTTTGCCGCCAAGGGTGAAGAGTTCAGCCACGTCCTGAAAATGGGCCGCACCCAACTGCAGGACGCGGTGCCGATGACCCTCGGCCAGGAATTCCGTGCCTTCGCCACCACCCTGAGCGAAGACCTGGCACGCCTGAAAACCCTGGCGCCTGAATTGCTCACCGAAGTGAACCTGGGCGGCACCGCCATCGGCACCGGCATCAATGCCGACCCGCGCTACCAGGCCCTGGCCGTGCAGCGCCTGGCAACCATCAGCGGCCAGCCGCTGGTACCGGCCGCCGACCTGATCGAAGCCACCTCCGACATGGGCGCCTTCGTACTGTTCTCCGGCATGCTCAAGCGCACCGCGGTCAAGCTGTCGAAGATTTGCAACGACCTGCGCCTGCTGTCCAGCGGTCCTCGCACCGGCATCAACGAGATCAACCTGCCGGCTCGCCAGCCAGGCAGCTCGATCATGCCAGGCAAGGTCAACCCGGTGATCCCGGAAGCGGTCAACCAAGTCGCGTTCCAGATCATCGGCAACGACTTGGCCCTGACCATCGCCGCCGAAGGCGGGCAACTGCAATTGAACGTGATGGAGCCGTTGATCGCTTTCAAGATCTTCGACTCGATCCGCCTGCTGCAACGGGCCATGGACATGCTGCGCGAACACTGCATCGTCGGCATCACCGCCAACGAAGCGCGCTGCCGCGAACTGGTCGAGCACTCGATCGGTCTGGTCACCGCCCTGAACCCGTACATCGGCTATGAAAATGCCACCCGTATCGCCCGTGTTGCGCTGGAAAGCGGCCGCGGCGTGCTGGAACTGGTGCGCGAAGAAGGCTTGCTCGACGACGCCATGCTCGACGACATCCTGCGCCCGGAAAACATGATTGCTCCGCGTCTGGTCCCGCTGAAGGCGTGATCGAGACGATGACTGCTCACCAGGTCGAGGGACTAGACACCTCTCACCTTTTGAGGGCTTGGGGACTTGTTCCCCAGGCCCTTTTTTTTAACTGACTCGAGGCTGCAAAGAAGTCTGGAAGCTGAACTGTGTGGGAGCGGGCTTGCTCGCGAAGGCGGTGCGTCAGCTTGCCCCCCTACCGGATGGGCCGCCGCTTTCGCGAGCAAGCCCGCTCCCACAGAGAAGCAGCCTCCCACAACCCTGGTCATAAAAAAGCCAGGTGATTCAAGGGTCCGTTTCGTCGCACGCACCACAATCGTGCAGACGGGCGCCGCACTGGTAGGTATAGTGCCGCCCCTCTTCGCGTGAGCGGTCGTCAGAAACGAGACCCCCAACACATGCGAAAACCGAACTAATAACAACCCGCGAAATGGACCAGGACGAAACATCGCCTCACCTGTCGTGCCGCGCGCCGACCGATGTAACAGGATGTTTCCAAATGGCCAGCATTCGCTTAAACAAAAAACAGCGAGGAATACTCATGCTAGAAGTCATCAACGACTTCCTCTCAGGGAAAGTACTGATCGTGCTCATTGTCGGGCTCGGTGGTTACTTCACGATCCGCTCGCGTTTCGTTCAGTTCCGTCATTTCTTTCACATGTTCGCGGTGTTCCGCGACAGCCTCAAAAGCAGCGCTGGTCAGCTCAGTTCCTTCCAGGCCCTGATGCTCAGCCTGGCCGGTCGTGTCGGCGCAGGCAACATCGCCGGTGTCGGCATCGCCGTCACCCTCGGCGGGCCCGGGGCGGTGTTCTGGATGTGGGTGACCGCGCTGGTCGGCATGTCCAGCAGCTTCTTCGAATGTTCCCTCGGCCAGCTCTACAAGCGCTGCGACGCCGAAGGCCAGTTCCGTGGCGGCCCGTCCTATTACATCCAGCACGGCCTGCAGAAGCGCTGGTTGGGCATGATCATGGCGTTCCTGCTGCTGATCACTTTCGGCTTCGCCTTCAACGGCCTGCAGGCCCACGCCGTAACTCACTCGCTGAACAATGCGTTCGGTTTCGACACCACCTACACAGGCATTGCTCTGGCAGTGCTGCTGGGCTTGGTGTTCATCGGCGGGATCAAGCGCATCGCCAAAGTCGCTGACCTGCTGGTGCCAGTCAAAACCCTGGCGTACATCGGTGTAACCCTCTACGTGATCGTGCTGCAGTTCGATCAGGTGCCGGCCATGCTGACCACCATCGTCAAAAGCGCTTTCGGCCTTGACCAGGCCTTTGGCGGCCTGATCGGCAGCGCCATTGTCATGGGCGTCAAACGTGGCGTGTTCGCCAACGAAGCGGGCCTGGGCAGTGCGCCGAACGTCGCCGCCGTGGCCTCGGTCGAGCACCCGGTGGCTCAGGGTGTGATTCAAGCATTCAGCGTGTTCCTCGACACTTTCTTGATCTGCACCTGCACCGCGCTGCTGATCCTGCTGTCGGGCTTCTACACCCCAGGCTTTGAAGGCGACGGCATTGCCCTGACTCAGAACTCCCTCGCCGCCGTGGTCGGTGACTGGGGACGGATATTCATCTCCGTGGCGCTGTCGTTGTTCGTGTTCACCTCGATCCTCTACAACTACTATCTGGGCGAAAACAACCTGCGCTTCATGGTTGGCGAAAACCGCAAGGTGCTGATCGGCTACCGCACACTGGTACTGGTGTTGATCTTCTGGGGTGCCATCGAGAACCTCGGCACCGTGTTTGCCTTCGCCGACATCACCATGACCCTGCTGGCGTTCGTGAACCTGATCGCGCTGTTCCTGCTGTTCAAGGTCGGCATGCGTATCCTGCGCGACTACGATGACCAGCGTTCGGCCGGCATCAAGGTTCCGGTTTTCGACTCCAGCAAGTTCCCCGACCTGGATCTGGACCGCAAGGCCTGGCCAGCGAACCCTTCGGCACCGGTAGCCGCGCCTGGAAAGGCTCCGGCAGGCGTGGCCGCCGCGCAAGGCTGATCGGCAGGCTGATTGGAAAAAACCGGGCGCACTTGCTGCGCCCGGCGTGACACAGCCTGAGGTCGGCGTCATGCTCGGCCTTATGTTGTGGCAGCCCGATGAGCTGCCGTTTTCGTCCTCGGAGAACACCCATGAATGTCTCGACCTACCCTGCCGCCCAGCACGTCATGGTGCTCTACACCGGCGGCACCATCGGCATGCAAGCCAGCGCCCATGGCCTGGCTCCGGCCTCCGGTTTCGAAGCGCGGATGCGCGATTACCTGGACAGCCAGCCCGAACTCGTCATCCCGCAATGGCGTTTCCGGGAAATGTCGCCGCTGATCGACAGCGCCAACATGACCCCGGCCTACTGGCAGCAACTGCGCGAAGCCGTGGTCGATGCCGTGGATGTGCAGGGCTGCGACAGCGTGTTGATCCTGCACGGCACCGATACGCTGGCCTACAGTGCGGCAGCGATGAGCTTCCAACTGCTGGGCCTGCATGCCCGGGTATGTTTCACCGGCTCCATGTTGCCCGCCGGCGTGACCGACAGCGACGCCTGGGAAAACCTCAGTGGCGCGCTGGTCGCCCTCGGCCAGGGGTTGGCGCCAGGTGTGCATTTGTATTTCCACGGCGAGCTGTTGGCCCCGACCCGCTGCGCCAAGGTGCGCAGCTTCGGCCGTCATCCGTTCAAACGCCTGGAGCGTCAGAGCGGTGGTCTCAAGGCAACTTCGCTGCCGGCGCAGTTGAATTACGACCAGCCCAAGCAACTGGCGAACATCGCGGCGCTGCCGCTGTTTCCCGGCATCAGCGCTGAAATTCTCGATGGCCTGCTGGGCAGCGGCATCCAGGGCCTGGTGCTGGAGTGCTACGGCAGCGGCACCGGGCCGAGCGACAACCCGACCTTCCTCGCCAGCCTCGAGCGGGCGCGGGACAGCGGCGTGGTAGTGGTGGCGGTGACTCAATGCCATGAAGGTGGCGTCGAGCTGGATATATACGAGGCCGGCAGCCGTTTGCGCGGCGCTGGCGTGCTGTCCGGCGGCGGCATGACTCGCGAAGCCGCGCTCGGCAAGTTGCAGGCGTTGATCGGCGCCGGGCTGCCAGTGGATGAGGTCCGGCGGCTGGTTGAGCTGGATCTGTGTGGCGAACTCACATAATTCAAGCCGGGCATCAACTTGTGGCGAGGGGATTTATCCCCGCTGGGGTGCGGAGCGCCCCCACTGCCGCAACGCCGCGCTTTATCAGATAGAACTTCGGGGGGCCGCTGCGCGGCCCAACGGGGATAAATCCCCTCGCCACAGATAAATCCCCTCGCCACAGATAAATTCCTTTGCCGCTGTGGTCCATGCTGAAAAACCGGCCGGCACATAACTTGCTCCATTTCCAGCCTCCTCCGGCTGGAAACAAACATGCTGCACTCCCACCTCACCACGCTCAACGCCGTCTCCCTGGTACTCAATACCTTCAAGCACGAAGGCCTGCCCAGTGATGCATTGCTGGCCGGCAGCGGCATCAGCGCGGCGGACTTGAGCCGGGCCGATACACGCATCACCACCAATCAAGAGATGCAGGTTTGCGCCAATGCCGTGGCCCTCAAGCGCGACATCGGCCTGGAACTGGGCTTGCGCATGCACGTGTCGTCCTATGGGATGCTGGGTTATGCCCTGCTCAGCAGTGCCACTTTGGGTGACGCTTTGCGTTTGGCACTGCGCTATCCGGCGCTATTGGGAACACTCTTCGAGCTGCACCTGGAAGAAGGCCATGAAACGGTCTGGCTCAGCGCCAGCGATTATCGGGAGAGCCCGGCCTTGGCAGTGTTCAACGCCGAATTCTGCATGGTGTCGCTAAAAGTCATCTGCAACGACCTGCTCGGCCAGACGCTGCCCCTGCGCGCGGCGCGTTTCGAACATTCGGCGCCCGATTATCAGGCGCGCTACGCAGCGCTCTTCGACTGCCCGGTGCATTTCGACAGCGTCGATAACGCCTTCGCCTTCGACCGCCACTGGCTGGAACAACCGCTGCCACTGGCCGACCCCATCACCCACCACGCCATGGCCGAACGGTGCCGTCGGCAGAATACCGAGTTCACCGGCCGCCAGGCCTGGCTGGGACGGATTCGCCAATTGCTCAGTGCACAATTGAATGCCGCACCCGGCCTGGAAGGCCTGGCAGAACAGATGAACTGCTCGTCACGCACCTTGCGCCGGCACCTCAAGAATATGGGCTGCAGCTATCAGGAACTGCTCGACGAACTGCGCTTCGAACGGGCCAAGCAGATGCTGTGTGAGGACCAATTGCCGATCTATCGGATTGCTGAAATGCTCGGTTTCAGCGAAACGGCCAGTTTTCGCCATGCGTTTGTACGCTGGAGTGGCGTGGCGCCGAGTCAGTTCAGGTCTTGAACCTTCGTTAATCGCCGCTTTCACGCACAACACCTAACTCCTGTGGGAGCAAGGCTTGCCCGCGATGGCGTCCGCTCAGACGCATCCAGCGCCCTAAAAAACTGACGCCAGGTAGACCGCAACAACCGGTCTATAACGGCTACTCCGCCGCGCGGTACACCCCCGTTTGTTGGAAAAATAAAATATGAGTGGGCACCTCAAAATTCTTTTTGCCCGGCTCAGTCGCAGACGATGATTCTATGAGCTATACCAAAGTGCCATCATCGCCACGCAAAGGGAGCCATGCGCCATGAAGGGGACTTTATTAGCTTTAATAATTATGTCTATCGCCGGATGCGCCAACCTAAACAGTATCTATCGGACATTTGATATTTCTGATGGGGAAAGCACCATGAGCGATATTCGACAAAGAGCCATACTGGTAGCCCCCAATGAGACCATAACCAAAAAATACGACCCGACCGGAAAGTACGTTTTGGAAGAGCACATAAAGAAAGGGGCGGTTGTGTGTGTGCAGAACCAAGCCCCGATGCAATGGCCTCCCTTGCTTATGAGTTGGCGGCAAAAGGGGGGTATCCAGGTAAAGCAAGCGGTGAATTGGCTTTCGCCATGCAGGATGGGGCTGCATTCACCGGCATACGCACACAAAGCATCCAGTTGCTCCGCGATTTTGGCTATCGCTTGTGCGAAAGCTACATGTCCGGCTCGATAAGCGCCCCTCAATACGACCTTCTCATGAGGCGCTTCCAAAAAAACACGGTCGCCCTCTTGGCGATTGAGCAACTGACCGGAACAGTCAAAGCCCCTCCGATAGCCCTCACGACAAGTGGCCGGGCTGAAGCGACAAAATCACTTTCCGAGCAAAGAGCCGAAAGAGAGAAGGTCAGCGATAGAATTTCTGCTCTGGAGGCAGAGAAGACGGCCGTAGACAAAAAAATCAGTGACGCAAAAAAAGCGGACGCCAAGGCTGATACGACGGAAATGGATCAAACCGCATCGGGCTTAGCGGAAAAAATTAAAAACCTGAAAGACGATAGAAGCGTTATCGACAGTGCAATAGCCGAAACAAAAGGCGTCATTGCAGATGGAGAGATAAAGGTAAAAATAGAAACCTCTGGCATGGGCAGCCAACGATCAGATGCCCACATACAACAAATAGCAGCGACAGTCGAAGGGATTGTTAATAACGTTGTTCTTGCCGATGACCAACAGCAATTGTGCATGTCGGCTCTTTTGGTGCCAAACCCGAGTGATGAGCAGACAAAATTCGCGGCTTGGTGCCTCAAGGATATGGATACCCAGGCTGACGCCCGAAATGCCTTGATGAAAGACAAAATCTTCCAGTTGGAACAAGAACGGGCAATTTTGCGAAGCGGAGCCAACGCGGCAAAAAAAGAAGAAGCAAACAAGAAGGTTGATGACCTTCAGAAAGCGCTTGAGCAATTGGGAAAAGGCCCAGGAATATACAGTATATCCAGGCCTCTCCGTTGATCGATGATGCAGTTTAAGAGCACTACGTGCCTGTCGATATTTCCCGGTACGCACGGGTAGACAAAGGACAGGGACACAAGACGAAGCGTCGGGCCGAACTGTCTCGACGCTTCTTTATTGATCGCGCTTAGCTATTCCAAAAAATGTGAATTCCTTGCTGGTGAACCGAGTGCCGGATAACGTAGACCCACGATAGTCGCTACACCCCCAACCCCGTGGCGAGGGGATTTATCCCCGCTGGGCTGCGCAGCAGCCCCAAAAAGGCCCGCGCATTCCTACAGAATAACCGCTGCATCACACGCGAGAGCAAGCTCCCTCGCCCCGAATCCTGGGCATTACGAAAGCTTGTTTATTCTCCCAGTGCAACGCTTCCACCAAGCTACGCATCCTTGCGCCATTGCCTACAACTACGCCAGAATCCGCCCGCTTGTGCGCCTTGTCTCCGGGCTCTATCGTTTCCCTGCCACTGCCCATCAGTGGTCGGGCTTGGCGGCCCGTACACGAAAGGCGCAACAGCCCCTCAATAGGATTGCAATGCCTCTGGCATTGGCACTCTCATGTTATGGCGGGTTGCGCAAGGATCCCTTCGGGGATGCCGGGTTCCTTTCGTTCCGGTCCGCCAACCTTGTGTAATCCGTCACCCATCTGCTTGGCGGCAGACGGTGATGGTTCCTCTTACGAAAGGAGCTCCACCATGTTCAAAATCACACCAAATCCCCCCGAAGCAGAGCGCACCTCTGCGTCCAGCAACTGATCGAACTGAGTTCAATGCTGACCAGCCGTGTGCTGGATAACGTCGACCCACGCTAACCGCAGCACCACCAACCCCGTGGCGAGGGAGCTTGCTCCCGCTGGGCTGCGCCTGTAGGAGCTGTCGAGCGAAGCGAGGCTGCGATCTTTTCCCCAGGCACTTGAGTCTCAAGCGAAAGATCAAAAAGATCGCAGGCTTCGCCAGCTCCTACAGAGCCGAACGGGAGCAAGCTCCCTCGCCACGGGGTGCAGGGCAGGCATCCAAGCATCACTCACGCCCCACCCCCGCACACACCTGCGCCACCAAGGGGCGATTTACGGTCAAACCTTTTGGCCATTTCGATCCCCTTTTGGCCTCTCCTGCCGTTCTCTGAAACGCCCCGCGCCGCAAGACTGTGAGCAACCGGATCAGCCTTGCGGAGAACAAAAAAATGCTGACGATCTACTCAGACGATCACCACCTGCACCACGGACGCTGCGAGTTGATGGACGGGCAATTGATGCCCTGCTTCGAAATGCCCTCCCGGGCCGATCATGTGTTGGAGCGGGTCAAGGCGCAGGGGCTGGGGCCGGTGGAGGCGCCGCAGGATTTTGGCTTGGGGCCGATCCAGCGCATCCACAGTGCGGCGTACCTGGAATTTTTCAAAGGTGCCTGGGACCGCTGGGCCAAGTACAACCGCGACGGCGATTTGTTGCCCTACACCTGGCCGGCACGGACCCTGCGCAGGGTCATCCCGACCAGCCTGCACGGCCAGCTCGGTTATTACAGCTTCGACGGCGGCGCGCCGATCACCGCCGGCACTTGGCAAGCGGCCTACAGCGCAGCGCAGGTCGCCCTCACCGCCCAGGCCGAAATTCAGCGCGGCGCCCGCAGTGCCTTTGCGCTGTGTCGCCCACCAGGGCACCACGCTGCCAGTGACTTGATGGGCGGCTATTGCTACCTGAACAACGCGGCCATCGCCGCCCAGGCCTTCCTCGATCAGGGCCATCAGAAAGTCGCGATCCTCGATGTCGATTACCACCACGGCAACGGCACCCAATCGATTTTCTATGAGCGCAGCGACGTGTTGTTCGCCTCGATCCACGGTCACCCAGAGGCGGAGTTTCCGTTCTTTCTGGGGTATGCCGACGAGCATGGCGAGGGCGATGGCGAGGGCTTCAATTTCAACTACCCTTTGCCAGCCGGCTCAGGCTGGGACACCTGGAGCGCGGCGCTGGACCAGGCCTGCGGGCAAATCCGGGGTTACGACGCCGATGTCATCGTCGTGTCCCTGGGCGTAGACACCTTCAAGGACGATCCGATTTCGCAGTTCAAGCTCGACAGCCCGGATTACCTGGCGATGGGCAAACGCATCGCCGCGCTCGGCAAGCCGACCCTGTTCGTGATGGAAGGCGGCTACGCGGTGGCCGAAATCGGCATTAATGCCGTCAACGTTCTCGAAGGTTTCCAAAGCGCCCCATGAGGAATACAAGCATGAACAGACTCAAGCGTTCGATGGCGCCAGCCCTGTGCGCCATGCTGCTTTGCGGTGCCGTCCAGGCCGAGGAGCGGACCCTGCGTGTCTACAACTGGTTCGACTACATCACGCCCAAGGCCCTGGACGACTTCAAGGCGCAAAACAGCCAGGTCAAACTGGTCTACGACATCTTCGACACCAATGAAGCGCTGGAAGCCAAGCTGCTGACCGGCAATTCCGGCTACGACGTGGTGGTGCCGTCCAACGTGTTCCTGGCCAAGCAGATCGAAGCCGGCGTGTTCCAGCCCCTGGACCGCAGCAAACTGCCAAACTGGAACCACCTCGATCCCAAGCTGATGAAGCTGATCGAAGCCAACGACCCCGGCAACAAATTCGCCGTGCCCTACATGTACGGCACCATCCTGATCGGCTTCAACCCGGACAAGATCAAGGCCGCCCTCGGTGACAACGCGCCGGTGGACAGCTGGGACCTGATCTTCAAGGAAGAGAACATCAGCAAGCTCAAGCAGTGCGGCGTGGCGCTGCTCGATTCACCTTCGGAGATCCTGCCCCTGGCCTTGCAGCACCTGGGCCTGGACCCCAACAGCAAGAAGCCGGCGGACTATGCCAAGGCCGAAGCGCTGATGATGAAGATTCGCCCGCACATCACTTATTTCCACTCATCCAAGTACATGGCCGACATCGCCAACGGCGATATCTGCGTAGCGGTCGGTTATTCGGGCAGCTTCTCCCAGGCGGCCAACCGCGCCAAGGAGGCCAAGAACGGCGTGACGGTGGACATGCGCCTGCCCAAGGAAGGCGCGCCGATCTGGTTCGACATGCTCGCCATTCCCAAAGGCGCCGCCAACCCAGGGGACGCCTACACCTTCATCAACTACCTGCTGCAACCGCAGGTGATCGCGCCGGTCAGTGATTTTGTCGGCTATCCGAACCCGAACAAGGACGCCACGGACATGGTCGACCCGGCGATCCGCAACAACCCCAACCTGTACCCGACCGAAGCGGCCATGACCACGCTCTATACCTTGCAGCCCTTGCCGAGGGATGCCGAACGGGCGCGGACGCGGGCCTGGACGCGGATCAAGTCCGGTCAATGAGATCGTCGAGTTAAACACAAACCTGTGGGAGCGAGCTTGCTCGCGAAGACGCCGGCACATTCAACATCACCGGCGCCTGATACACCGCTTTCGCGAGCAAGCCTGCTCCCACAGGCCTTATCCCCGTCACCCCCCACGCCCATACATAGTTACCACCTCCGCCGTTTTGAGCCGCCCTAGCATGGAAAACCCCGAGCGTTTCGCTCCGGGAACGCCATGGATCACAAGACAGGGAGACTCAGATGACATCTACGTCTATCACCAGGCCCAAAGCCGACCCCAAGGAAGCGGTATACAACCAGTTGCTTGCAGGGCCCACCTATCCAGAGGTCGCGTCCCTCCTCCTGCGCGATGGCCTCAAAAGGCTCTACCCCACGCTCAACCTCGATCCGAACAATACCGTGGTCGGCGAGCCGGCCTGGGACATTGTCGATGACGAAATCGTGCGGCGCCCGACCCGCTACGCAACCCTCAACGAGATGCTGGCCGGGCTGGTGAACGAAAAAAGCGACCCCCTGCTGCTGATCGAAGGCTTGCACTTCCTCACCCAGTTGCCGCTCACCGAGCCCGCAGTGCATTTGCCGGTGCGCATCGACCAGATCGGGCGCCTGCTCAACGAACTGGTACCGGCCATGCTGACGGCCTGTCAGGAGCAGCAACTGGCGTATTGGAATGCGCCGCAGGGCGAGTCCGGCCCACTCTGGCATGAACTCTCCAGCACCCTGCGCAAGGCCTGGGACGTCGGGCGCATCAAGGGCTGGACGGCCACTGAATGTGCGATGGCCAGGCAATTGTTCCATTATCCTGATCGCAAGGACCGTCAGAACAACGACCCTTATGACACCCACGCGTACCTGATCGACATCGATAACGTCGATGGCCCCGAGATCAGACGCCTGGGTGACAACTCACTCGTGGTGCTGATCGGCACCGTCGATAAAAAGGAAGTCATCCTGGCCTACTCGCTCAGCAACGGGTATGAGAAGTTCGATTCACGCCAGGCCCTGGGGAAATCCTTGCCGTCCCACTTCATTCCGGCCAGCTACCGGAAACTCCAATGGCGGCTGTACGAGCCAGACGGCAATATTTTCGATCACAAGGCCTGCGGGATCATCGCCGAGCAAGTCACGATCCTCGGGACCTTTCCGCAAACATGGGCCACTTACGAAAACACATCGTCCCCGGGCAACGGCGAAGAAACGGACGACGACGCCCTCGTGGCCTGGTTCCAGAAACAAATGCCTGAATGGTTGCTGGAGGCCTCGCCGTCCGACCAGATCCTGTTTGCCCAGCACATGAAGAGCCTGTCGATCTTGAATCAGGTCCATGCCGGAAAAACCTACCTGGATGAGATTCCTCCTCTCAAGGAATATGCACTCGGCCTGCTGAAAAAGCAGATGGTCTCGGACCACGCCGACGCCTCGAAGCTCGACCTGGACGCCATCGAGATCGAGGTACGCAGCCCCGTGGTCTGGGGCAACTTCGTGGTGCCCGGCAAGATCGAGACCACCCGGTTCAGCCTTGTCGAGCTCGCCTTGCAGAACCTCATCGCGCTTCCCCTTGGCGACAAGATCGTCAAGTTCGTGGACGACACCGAGTTGCCTGATTGGATGACCGTCGATTACGTCAAGAACCTCATCACCCAGGTCGACATCGGCCGTGTTTACCCCGAGCTGATCAAGCAAAAGCTTCTCGACGATCCCGCAGAGTCGAGCCGCCGCGAAAAGCTCTACACCTCCCAGTTACGCATCCAGCTCCCGATGCTCGCGCTGGAATGCAAGATCCGCGGCGTGGGTCACCTGGACGATCGGGGCTACCGCTACGTCGCCGCACTGATGGCGCCCGAAGAGGCCAATCGCAAGGTGGACGGAAAAACCATCGTCCTGCGCAAGCTGGCCTTCGTGCCCGAGCTGCAACTGGGCGACGCGGAGGATGTCGTGGCCAACATGTTCATCATCGGCCCCGAGGACTCGAGCGCCGGGCCCTGTCTGCTGTATCGCCCCATGATGGTGCCGCAGTTGAGCCAGTACCCGGCGTTCAGCAACCTGTTGTACGCGATCAGGCAAACCCCTTCTTTGCGTCAATCGGTGCTGGCGTGGTTGCCCGATGGGGTGCGCGAAGATTACGGCCGGTTCGTCTTTCCCGACGTGCTGCCCTCTCCTTGGAGCATCTTGGCGTTTGTGGCCGCCCCCCTGACCTCATTGGCCAATAGTGGCCCCGTCAGGTTGACCGACCAGACCGTCGGCGTGGATTTCCTGCCCCAGTTGTTCAAGGCCAACGCCAATGCCCTGGTCGAGCTGGCCGATCGGCAAGCGGTGTCCAACCGTGAAAATCGCTGGGAGACCTTCAAACGGGCAGGCTGGCTGATTTTCAACCTGACCTTGCCTTACCTGGGGACCACCGTAGGCACTGCGGCCTGGCTCTGGCAGATCCTGGACGACATCGACAAACTGACGCAGCGCACCGACGAAGCCAATCGTCCGGTCAAGTGGGAGGCGTTCGCCGACCTGCTGCTGAACATCGCACTGGCGATCATCACCCACGCCATCGACCGCGCCAGAGCCGCCAGGCGGCCGCATCGGGCACAGGCATCGAAGGAGGTGCGCGAACTGGAGAGTCTGCCGAAACCCAAGCACGTGCTGGTGATAGAACAGCTCGAAACGCTGTCGAGCACGGCGCTACCGACCGAACACTACGAGACTATCCGTTCCAGTGGCGCCTTGATGGGACGCTCGAGGGAGAGCACCCGGCTCCTGGATGCCTTGGCCGTCGACGAGCCGCAAGAACCCGGGCTACTCCAGGCCGAAGGCGCGCTCAAAGGGCTCTACGAACGAAGCGGGGACTGGTACGCAAAAATGGCGGGGAGCTGGTTCAAAGTAAAAGTCGAAGGCGAATCGGTCTCTATCGTCGACGGGAAAGATCCCACCCGCGAGGGACCGTCCCTGATCAATGATGCCCACGGCACATGGCATATCGATACACGCCTGCGATTACGGGGTATCAGCTCCAAAGGCGTCAGGCAAAAAGTCATCGCCGACGCGCAACGGCGCCGGACCGATCTGCTTGCCTCGCTCAACCGGTTCGAAGAAAAAAAGCCACAGAACCAGAAATTGCTGACCATGCAAGCCAAGGAAATGAACGAGGCTGCGGGGCCAGCCAAGGAAATAAAGCGCGACGAATATGTCGACCTGCTGAAAACACAGCGGGAAAACTACGAGAAGGCGTTGCGGACATTGATGGAATGGCCGCTCTTCCAGTCCAGGCCCGACTACGCTCGCACCCGGCTGGGCTACCTGAACGCGCAGATCGATTTCACCTTTGCCGAAATGGAGGCGCTCCAGGAACGCTTCATCCCGGCCTTGAACAAGGCCAAGGGCATGATCACCTCCGGGGTCGAGGTGCTGGAGCAACAGCATATCGACGCAGCCGAGCGCATGATCAGCGTCGGCGACAACATGATCGAACGCCTGGACTATATGGAAACGCGCTTCACCGAGCTGAAGACTGTGGGCTACGAAGGCTTCGAATTCATCCGCCGGCACCGCAAGAAGATGCCGCTCTACACAGCCGCCGACCTTCGTATGATCAAGCTGGATATGTATCGCCATCTCTGCCTGTCGCTTGAGAGCGTCGAGTCGATGCCCGAAGGCTGGGAGGCGCTCAATCAGGTCGTCGATAACGCCACGGTGGCGTTCCAGAGCCTGCGTGACGCGATCGATGAGCGAAGCGTGATCCGGCTGGACGAGCGAATCGACGCATTCGGCAGCCTGGCCGAGCAGTTCGCGGCCATCGGCGAACACCTCCAATACCTGGGTAACGAATACAAGGGCAGCGCGCAGCCGTTACAACTGGCTCGACTGCGCTCGGGGATCGCCACGCTGGAGCAATGGACGCTGCGTCACCTGGGGACGGCCCTGGATGAACGGAAGGATCGGCGCAGTTCGGGCTCGCTTTATGAGCAACGGCCCAGGCCCAGGAAGAAATTCATCCGGGCGCGTTTTTGGGGCCTGGTCAGTGGCGAGCCGCGCTTATCCAAGTACATGGAGGAAACGGACTGGGTCGATGTGAAAAAACCATTCTCGGGGGAGATCATCGTCACGTTCCACCGTAAGGAAACCGGCGAATGGATTCCTCACATGAAGCCCGATGCCGCATCGGCCGCTGCCCCGGCATTGAACATCAGCGTCGCCAAGGGCAATGACCTGATCAACGGCCTGGCGGCGTTCAAGGCGCAGATCGCAGAAACCGCCAAGACACCCAACCAAACACCCACCGGGCTCGGGATGATTCTCAACGCCCACGCCGGCAGGATGGAGAAAATCAGCGCGGCAATCAAAAAAGCACTCGACCAGGCGCAAGGCGTGGCCTCCAACGAAACGTTCGAACTTCCGGCAGAACAACGGCGCGCGGCCGAAACCTTGCGCGGGCAACTCGAAAGGGAATCGAGCGCCCTTTACATCCTGGGCTTCGACACGGTCTTGAATCTCATCAAGCAACGCCCGCCGACCATGAGTGGCATCCTGTGGCTCAAGAGCCGGAACCAGATTTCAATCACCAAACAAAAGAGCCGTCAACGCATCAAGACCCCGCCCTACGGCTATCTCGACCGGTACGAGATCAAGGACGTGAAGACCAATAAAACCCTCTGGTTCGCGGATTTTCGTTACTCGACAAGCTGGGTGCCCGCCTACACGTTCCTGTCTGCACGCTTGAAAACCGTCGAACAAGCCAATCTAGCAGCCGTCGATGTCGAAGACATCCAGTCCCTCAACCAGCGCCAACTGGTGGACCATTACCGCAGCGAAATTGCCGTGGACCAGGCCAAGGAAGTGTTCTTTCAAAAAGCCCGCTCATAAACCTAATGCAATTCATTTAAGAAAACGATGAACTTGTGGCGAGGGAGCTTGCTCCCGCTCGGCTGCGAAGCAGTCGTAAACCGGCGGGTGCGGTGTGTCTGATACTGCGCATTGGCAGGTTTTGGGGCCGCTTCGCGGCCCAGCGGGAGCAAGCTCCCTCGCCACGGTTTGTCGATTGCCTTAAGTGAACAGCATTACGGTCATGAACCGGGTGTCAGGGCCTCCAGGCTTGGGCCAGGCTCGCCAGTGCGGCAGCGATCGCCGCTGGCGGCACGGCCGCGAAGCCCAGCACCAGCCCGGCGCGCACCTGTGTCGAGGCCGTGGTCGGCAACCAATAACTGCTCAAGCCATTGACTTCGACCCCCGCCGCCGTTGCCTGGGCAATCAGTTCGCGTTCCCGGGCGAGGCTGTCCACCAGCACCGTGACATGCAGCCCGGCCACGACGGTCGGCAAGGTGCCAACCCCCGCTATGTTTTTGGGCCAACCCGCCAGTAGCGCGTCTCGACGCACCAGCGCGGCCCGCCGCATGCGCCGGATGTGCCGTTGGAAATGCCCGGCGGCCATAAACTCGGCCATTACGGCCTGGGTGCTGACTTCGGAATGGCGCACGTCCACCGCGCGACGCCGGGCGAAGGCGTTGACCAGGCCCGACGGCAGCACCAGGTAGCCCAGGCGCAAGGCCGGGAACGCCACTTTGCCGAACGTACCGACGTAGAGCACCCTCCCCTGGCGATCCAATGCCGCCAAGGGCGCCAGGGGCGCGCCGCTGTAGCGGTACTCGCCATCGTAGTCGTCCTCGACGATCCAGCCGTCGTTGCGTTCGGCCCAGGCCAGCAATTCCAGGCGCCGTGGCAGGCTCATGACAACCCCGGTCGGGTATTGATGGGACGGGGTGACGTAGGCCAGCCGGCAATGGCTCAACCCAGCGAGTGCCGTGCAATCCAGACCCTCACCATCGACCGGCACACCTCTGACGTCGGCACCGGCGACGGCGAACGCATGCCCGGCCGCTCGATAGCCGGGGTTTTCCACCGCCACGACGTCGCCCGGGTCCACCAGCAGCTGTGCACAAAGGCTGATGCCCTGCTGGGCGCCACTGGTGATCACAATTTGTTCAGCCGTGCAGTGCAGCCCCCGGGAGCTGCGCAAGTAAGCGGCGATCAGCCCGCGCAAGCGCGCATCCCCTTGGGGATCGCCATAACACAGCTGCTGCAAATCCGGCTTGCGCCAAAAAGCCGCGCTCAGCTTGGCCCAGACGTCGAAAGGAAACAGGTCGAAAGCCGGCACACCGACCCTGAATGCTCGCGGAGGACCACTGGGCGGCTGGGGTAAATGGTGGTTTTCGACACGACTCAACCCATCGCTGTGGATAACTTTACTGGATGGAACCACAGGAAGATCGAGCCAATTTGTGGATAAGGCTGTGGGTAAGCCTGTTGAAAACCCTGTGGATACTTTTGTGGATATGTTTTTCAGCGGCAGGCTCATCGAGGACAGTTTCGCCACATAGGTGCCGTCCCCTACCCGCCCTTCGATGAAGCCCTCGGCGTAGAGCTGATCGTAGGCCCGCACCACACTGTTGCGCGAGATCGACAAGGCCGCCGCCAGGTCACGGCTGGCCGGCAGGCGCGTGCCGCTGGCCAGGCGGCCGTCCAGCACCCGGGCGCGCAACGCCTGGTAAAGCTGGCGGCTGAGCCCCTGGCGGCGGTCCAGCTCGATGCCGGCAGGGTTGAATGACAGTGGCGGCGCAACGTCGTGCATGACAGCCCTCGCGAATGGACCTATCGAATTGGCCGGAAGTGGCTCTTACAACAGACCAATAGCCTGCCTAGGATGCTCACATTCGCCAAGGAAAATCATCATGTATAACCCCAAAGCCTTTGCCGTCGAGGACCTGTCCCAATTGCACCAGATGATGGGCGATTGCCGCCTGGCCGTGTTGGTCACCCACGGTGAACACGGTTTGCAGGCCAGCCATCTGCCGCTGTTGCTGGACACGCAACAGGGGCCGAACGGCACCCTTTACGGGCACATGGCCCGGGCCAATCCACAATGGCGCGACTTGGAAGCCGGCGCCGAGGCCCTGGTGATATTCGCCGGTGCCGAGGCCTACGTCAGCCCGGGTTTCTACCCGAGCAAGGCCGAACACGGCAAAGTCGTGCCGACTTGGAACTACGTGGCCGTACACGCCTACGGCAGCGCGGAGGTGTTCAGCGACGCGCAGCGCCTGCGCAACCTGGTCGGCGCCCTCACCGCCCGCCACGAAACCACTCGCGAACAGCCCTGGAAAATCGACGATGCACCGCCGGAGTACATCGACAGCATGCTCAAGGCCATCGTCGGCTTCGCCCTGCCCGTCAAGCGCCTGGAAGGCAAGCGCAAGCTCAGCCAGAACCGCAGCCCCGCAGACGCCGCCGGGGTGCGCAACGGCCTTGCCGCCAGCTCCGACCCGCAGGACCGGGCCCTCGCCCACCTGATGCCTGAACCATCGTCCCAGGAGTGAACATGAGCCAACTCGACATCCGCCGCGTCAGCGCCGACGACCACGCCGCCTGGCTGCCGTTGTGGCAAGCCTACCTGCGCTTCTACAACACCGAACTGCCGGAAGCGGTCAGCCAAAGCACCTGGCAGCGCTTGCTTGACGAGCGTGAACCGACCCATGCTGCCCTGGCCTGGAAGGGCAACACGGCGGTGGGCCTGGTGCACTTTATCTATCACCGCTCGAACTGGAGCATCGAAAACTCCTGCTACCTGCAAGATTTGCTGGTGACACAACAGAACCGTGGCAACGGTGTGGGTCGCCAGCTCATCGAATTCGTCTACGCCACCGCCAAGGCCGAAGGCTGCTGCAAGGTGCACTGGTTGACCCACGAAACCAACGCCACCGCGATCCAGCTGTACGAGCGCATCGCCGAGCGCCCAGGCTTCATTCAATTTCGCAAAGCCCTTTAAGGAGCGCCCCATGTCGTCTTCACTCGCTGATTGGAAAGGTGTCCCGGCGCCGTCTGCGCAGTTGCTCGAAGGGCGTTTCATCCGCCTGGAAAAGCTCGATCCGGCGCGGCATGCCGACGGCCTGTGGCAAGCCCTCGAAGGCCCCGGGGCCGACCCGAAGCTCTGGGACTACTTGCCCTATGGCCCGTTCAAGGATCGCGACACGTTCGATGCCTGGCTGAACAACCACGCCGCCAACACCGACCCCTATTTCTTCAGCGTGATCGACCGCGCCAGCGGCCAGGTGCAGGGCATCCTCAGCCTCATGTCCATCGTCCCGGCCCAGGGCCGCATCGAGATCGGCCACGTGACCTTCGGCGCACCGATGCAGCGTTCGCCGAAAAGCACCGAGGCGGTCTACCTGCTGGCAAAGGAGTCTTTCGCCATGGGTTATCGCCGGCTGGAGTGGAAGTGCAACAACGGCAACGCTCGCTCCAAATATGCTGCCGAACGGCTGGGGTTCACCTTCGAAGGCGTATTCCGCCAGCACATGGTGGTCAAAGGACAGAACCGCGACACCGCCTGGTACTCGATACTGGACGCGGAGTGGCCGGCGATCGGCGCGGGGTTCGAGCGGTGGTTGAGCGAGGAAAATCAAAGCGCGGGCGGCCAGGTGCGCAGCCTGGCGGAATGTCGCTCGGCGTGTTGAACGAGGATGATCGCCACCGCGCATCCATGCGCGGCGGCGATCGTTCAGAACAGCTATCAAGGTTTAGGCGGTTTCCTCGTGTCCAGGAATGGCTTGATCAATTCGGGCGTCACCCTTCTTCGGGCATATTGCCAGGCCCATTGCGGAATGGTCCCATGGGCACTCACGTAACTGGCGAAGTTCAGTCGGTTGTGCTCCGGCGGCGCTTGTGAAAAATCGAAATTGTGGAGCAGGTACTGGGCTTGCCTTGGGCTCATGGTGTAGGCATCGAGGATCAGCCGGTGCGCCCGGGCTTCATCGTTCACCAGGCTGTCGATCAATGCGTCCATGAAAGCTGACTCGGTATTCAGCGAGCCCGGTCGTCCCAGCGCGAACCGAATGTTGTGATCGCTGAACTGCGGCCCGATCAAATCGCCCCACATTGTCCTGGCGCGCTCAGCCGTGATTCCACGTATGCCTTGAATGCTGCTCCAGAGATTTGGCTTGTTGAACAGGATCGCCATCCTGCTATTGGAAGGAGCGTGTCCAGACATGCTGAATAGCCTGGCGATCGTAGGCAGGTCAGTGTCCTT
Source organism: Pseudomonas halotolerans (assembly GCF_039581215.1). NCBI lineage: Bacteria > Pseudomonadati > Pseudomonadota > Gammaproteobacteria > Pseudomonadales > Pseudomonadaceae > Pseudomonas > Pseudomonas halotolerans. The sequence goes on along the minus strand of NZ_JBCNTJ010000005.1, from coordinate 232,596 downwards.
GACGTATCGCGTACCTTCAAGAAAGTTGAAGAAACGCATCAGGACCTGCCGATGGTTGAACAGGCTCCGCAGGTTCCAGTCATCGAACGGCTGCATCCAACGGATATCGACGCTGCCGTACGTCGCCACCTCGTCATACTGGCCACTGATGTATTCGGCCATGAGTAGAAGTCGCGCGTCGGACACCTTCGGGTCGCGTATCCATTGAGCAAGTATATTCAAAGGAAACAACCCCCCCAGGTTGGAAGCGACCACCGGAGATCTGAGGATGATATTGGCCCTTTCGAGCAAGTCAGGGAAACGCTCGAGGGCTACGGTGAGCAGGTCCACCAAGTCCTCGGCCCTGTCGTAATAGATGAATTGGTCCAGCAGATCCGACTCCTCATCCATGACATGGCCGGTTTCCTGCTCGTACCTTCTTTTCACCTTCTTCAAGTCGTCGGACTCTACCAGGAGGGCACCATTGAGCAGGTCTTCGAGCTGCGTTTCATTGAGATGAGCATGCACGGCCTGTTCGTAGCGGACATACGCCAGGTTATTCTTGGGGTGGTGATCGGTCAGCTCTCGCGCCTTGATGCCGTACTCGAGCATGATATGAACCACGTCCTGAGAGAGCATGAGGTACTCATTATTGAGCAACTCAGAAATTTCACTTTCCTGGACAGGCCCCAACAGTGTGTCCTCGAAAAATGCCCGCAGCGATTGGTTGTTTTGCGTGTAGTACGGAACGCTGCTCAGCATCGGGCGACCCGGCATCCGGGGTGACAGGTAGCTACCGATGTGTCGCAGTATCTCCGGTGGCAGGGCAGCGTCCTGTGCTTGATTCAATACCCTGCGGCCCATGTCCCTGGCGTACAGGTTCAAGTAGTTCAAGAGCGGTTGAAACAGGTTATGGGGGTTAGGCGCGCCATAGACTATCTGGGTCAGATCGAGCACCGCCGCCTCTTCCAACAGATGCTCCAGCGTATGCACGTTATCGGCCAGCGCTTGCTGCAACCCGGTGGGCTGCGTCACCAGGTAATTGCTTAGCTCCGGGTGTTGATCGATGTAGGCGGCGGCTTCATTGCGCAGTCCCTGCATCGAAAATCTCGGCTGCGCCTGCCCGTTGTTCAAGCCCCGCGCGATGGCATTGAAGAAGCAATCGCCGTCGGCCGCGAGCGTGACGTCCGTATTGTCAGCCAGCCTTAATGTGTAATGGTTTTCCCCCGTGCGTATCAGCACGACGTCCGTGCTTGACCTGAGCGGATGCGCGCCCGATGGGTAGCTGCTTTCGTGCTGACCTGGGGTGAAACGCACGGTCCAATCCCGGTGCCCATGGCGTCGATCGATGATCAGCAAGCTGCGATTTTGCGGCCAACTCGGAATGCGGGTGACGAATGAAGGCACCAGTTCCATGATCTGGACATCCCATACCCCCGGCGTACGGATCAGGTCGGAAACGGCACGAAGCGAAGGCGCTGATCGCTTGGGGTCTGAGGGGCCCGGTTGGGGAGAGCCTTCCGGCGACCGCTTGCCTCCGCCCAGGCCAGACCCTACGGCGCGCCACTCGCCATCGGGCCCACGGGCCACCGTGCTCCTCATCACCCCACTTGAGCGGATGCTCAACCCGGTGGCAGGGTTGACGATGGTGGCTTCGGTGGCCTTGAACGGCGTATGGTCATGCACTCGGAACACCGTCCCGTCGGGTTGCCGCACATACACTTGGCGCGTAACGCTGCCGGTGGTGCCATCGGTGATGGTGGGGCGGTAGAAACCCTGGGCATCCGCTGGCACCTCACGTAACAGCGAGGTATCCGTCACGGCATAACGGCGATAAAGCGCGTCCTCCAAGGGCAATCCAAACCGTGCTTCAGTCTGGCTCTGCCGAGCCGCTACCGGCAGGAAAGTCCCCTGGCCGCGCACCTTGACCGGCACGCTAGCGAGGCCTGGCGAGCGTCGGGTGTTTGCCACCGTATGCACAAACCTCAACGTGTCCAGGTGCGTGGGCACGGCACCAGTCCTGAGCACCAGCACGCCGGTTTTAACGGCCCGCGTCAGCATCTGGAAACCGGGAATAAGCAGCAGGCCAGCCAGGTCCATGACCAACTCCACCACCATCATCGCCAACCTCATGGCGGTTTGATTGCTGATATCGCGGTTGCTGTTGGAGCGGTGATCGGCATGGGCACTGTGGAAATTGACGTGGGCCCGGTGAAAGTTCTCGAGGAAATTGCCAGCGATCAAAAAGCCACGGACCAAGGGACGCCCGCGATATTGCCCCAATGCACGCTTTATCTCCTCAGGATCGAAGGTGGACATGCGCGAGCGGAAATACTTGCGCCATTCTTCTTGTTGCAGCAATCCTGTGACGCCGTCGCTCAGGTCCGAAAACTCATGGAAATCATCGCCATGGGGGCTGTCCGGAAAATAGACGCCCACCGTCCCCTCGATCTGGGGCCCCGGCTGGTCTGAAAGAATCAGCACGCCATCGATACTGATCGCGTTGCCCAGCGTGCCGTGCTGCGCACCGACAGTACCGCCCAAGAGCAGACCATAAAGGCGCACGCCTCGCCCGCCGACCGTCTTGCGCTTGGCGGCGGTGGGCGATTGCAGCACAGCCTCCAGCCAACCGGCGACCAGCTTCTGCGGCTTGGGCGAGCTGGAATCGGGGTCCACCACGACCGCCTTGAACACTTCGTCGCCCCTGAGCCCGGCCACATAGCCTTTGAATTCCAGACTGGCCAGGTATGCCGCCTGCCAGGCCACTTTGTATTGCGGTGTGTTCATTTGCTCACGAAGCAGGATTTCATAACGGCCACCGGCATCAATGCTCGACGCCATCCTGGCCAGTTCGGCCCCTGTCACTGTGATTAGAAAACCGCTTGTGGGGTGCCGGACACGTTGACCATGCCGATCGACAAGGTTGACGGCCGGCACTTCTCTCATCGCGTTCGGGTACTGCGGCGCACGCAGATTATCGAGCATCAGTTGCGTCATGCTGCAGATCCTGGACTGCCTTGGATTGGCCCGATCGCCGAAGAAAAGCCTGACCATGGTCCGGTCCGGATCGGGCTCTATGCGCGGGTGAATGGTTTTCTGGAGGTATTGCTTGACCTTCTGGTGAGTGAACTGCACCAGCGTCGGGACACCGCTTCCCAATGTGTAGGCGGCCTGGAGCGCCTGTTCTTCGAGACGGCGATAGCGGGCCTGTTCGGCCCGCGTCGCGGCTTTATAGAAACCCGGACGACGATTTTCCACCAAGGTTTCCTGGCGGGCCGCCAGTGGCCCGGCCAGTGACAACATGGGCAAGCCAAGGGCCTCTTCCGCCCGTTGGGCAAAGACATCCACGGACACCGTTGCGTTGCCCGGCGCAGCCAACACCGCCTCCAGGGCAGCACTTTGCATCTGCAGCAAATCCGCTGCCGCCACCTCGAACACATGCCCGGCCAGTTCAGTGGAAATATCCCGGATCGAGCGTTCCTGGCCCGCGTGGAGCGGACGGACGTTGTCGACCAGATCCTGAAAAGAATGAAACCGCTGCAGCCCGCGTTCCAGGGAATACAGGAACAACGAGGGCCGATCAGTGAACTTGATCACCATTGCCGCAGGCCATTTCTGCGGCGAGGCCGTGCCCTGGTCGAGCAGGACGGCATAGACATGCGGAATGGGCGCCCGTAACAGTCGGCTTCTGTCCGCCTGGGAAGGATGGGTGGTGATGATGTCCAGCAGGCGATCGTCATCGGCCTGCTGGATTCGCGCGGCTTGGGTGAGCGGAGCGGCAGGATCCCGATCCGCTTTATACAAATCGAACAGGTGCAGGAATCGTTGGGCAAGCAATTGGGCGAGAACCGCCTCAGCCGTGGACGGTGTGCTCGCCTCGCTGTCGTCACCACGGCGCTTGCCAAGGCGAAAGCGCGCCAGTTCGTCACGGAACTGACCTTTCACGCGGTCGTTCGTCGTGGGCCGAGAAATATGGAACACCGACGCCAAGGTCCGTAACGTCTGCGCGTCCGGTTGCCGGGCAAATACGCTGTCGGCCTCCTCCAGCGAGTCCGCACGGGTGAAAAAGCCGACGTCGCCCTTCGTGAAGTCAGGTGCCGCGTCGCTCAGCAAACCGTTGCGCAGGACATCGGTGAAACGCTCCGAAGACGTCAGGGAGCGGCCACCGGCCTGGTCCGTGGTAAAGCGGTTCACGTAGCAGTTATCCGGATCGATATCCGCAAGCAGCGATGCCCGGAATGTGTCGGCGGGAATCTTCGCCTTGAGCAGGCTGACCAGCAGGTTCCCAAGCACTCCATCGAAAGTGGGAAGGCCTGCAAACAACTGGGTGAGTTGAATCTGGTTGTCGTCCAGCAACTCCAGTTGCCTGAGTTGTACCCTTGCCTGGGCACTGAGCGGTTCGCTCTGGGGGACGACGGCGTTGGCCCGGTCGCCTTTGGAGAAAGTAGACATCTGAATGGTCCGGTTCTGATTGAAGAATCCGGACCCTATCGCGCCGTCGCAGCCAAAACGGCATACATATGTATAGCGTGGCTACACAGCGTGGCGAAAAACGTAATCCAACGTGTCGCCCTCTATCGATGCGGTGCTGATTCAGGCGCGGATGGAGCGGCATGATGGGAGGGCGTATCTCAAGCGCAGTTGACAGGACAGTTCCGAGGATCTTGTAGGCCATCGCTTCAGGCCATGGCAGCCAACGCGACGATGTCTGGATCGCAACCCGACCAGCCTACAGATTTCATCTGCTGTGTCTTGCCCAAGGCGAGGCGTTAGCCGGCATCGTGGTCAAGGTGGAATTTTTAAAGTGCGGACTCCTTCCAAAGAGAGGCCGCATTCGATGTCTATCCAACATTTACACCCACCCCAACAGCTTGCCCTGGCAATTGCCTGGGTGCTCGGTTGCGCCGACGTTTCAGCGGCTCAGTCACCAGCCGATATCCTCACAACCGCCGAGCAACAAGAGCACCTCAGAGCCTTCGCCGAAGCCCCGGACACCAAGCAACAGAATGCCATCGCCCCCCGTAAAGGCAACGCGAAATGGACTGGCAAGAATGACTTGGTCATCATCAGCGCAAATGCAAAATTCCCCGGGATCATTGATGGCGGCGGTGGAAAAAACGTTCTGCAACTGGACGCCGCCCAGCATCCAGTATTGGCTGAAACCCGCAATTTCATGGCTTTGCACGTTTCGAAAGGCGAATGGCAGCACACCGCAAGCTTCGCTGGCTGGGGCGTGATCGAGCCGGACACCACGTTGATCAACACTGGCCGAATTGACGGGCAGGTAGGCGTTCTCGGCAAGCTGGACAACACGGGAGTGATCGCCAATCGCGTGACTGTCGAGCCAGGTGCCCACATGACAAACGCTGGCGTGGTCAATGGGCAGGTTTATGTACAAGAGAAAGCCCGCTTCAGCGGCAATGGAACTGTGGATTTCTTGAGTATCGCGGGCCAGTTGGAAGTCGGCCCCGAAACAGGCGCCCCCTCCATTACCAAGGATTTGTCGTTGGCAGAGACTGCCGAACTGATCTACGGGGTTAATGCAGAGGGCGGTAGCGCCACGATCAACGTTGAAGGTAGCGCGCTCCTGAACAACGCGACGCTGACCGTCGCCGGCGTGCCGGGCGAATACATTGAAACCCGTGAGCACACGGTCATCCGCGCGGGGAAGATCGAAGGAGCGTTCGGCACGGTCTCCAGTAAGCTGGCCTTCATGACGGCGACGCTGACGCCCACCGATACGCAAGTCCACCTGACTTACGCCCGCAACGATGTTCCCTTCGAGCAAGCAGCAACGACCGAAAACGGCCAGGAATTTGCGACCCATATCGAAGCGCTGCAACCGGCCAAACCAGCAGCGCCCGCCCCCGTCGACGTGCCCACCGTTGCACAGGCAGCCGCAGCCAAACCCAGGATCGAAGCCCCGGCAATCAAACCTGCGGCGCCGCCAGAAATCACCAGCACCGCACCAGACCCCGGCGCCCCATTGCAAGCGGCCAAGCCAGTCGCAAAACCCAACGCCGCCATCAACGCCTTGCTCGGCAGCGATATGATGACCGCCGCCGACGCCATCGATCAACTGAGTGGCTATAACACTGCGGATCTGGGCAACGCCACCTTGAGCAGCATGGCGCCGATCAGCAGCGCAATGCTCTCGGCCATGGGCCAGAAAAACCCGGGGAGCGTGCATGCTGACGGTCAAGTCTGGGTTCAGGCCATCGGTAACAGCGGCAGTATCGGCAAACAGTTGGGCAGCTATGCGCTGAGACACTCGAGCAGAGGTGTGATGCTGGGAACCGACTGGGCCATCAGCCCGGATTGGCGCCTGGGCGTGATCGGCAGCAAGACGCAAACCCGGCTGGACAGCCGGCAGTTCGAGGGTCGGCTCGACAGTTGGCACCTGGGCGCCTATGCCTTGCGCCAGGACGGGCCATGGGCCCTGCGCCTGGGCGCCGTTTACGGCAATCATGACGGCAGCAACAAACGCCATGTGGTCTTCAACGGTTTCAGGGATCGCCTCAAAGGTCGTTACGATGCCCATGCGCAGCAGGTCTTTGGCCAGCTCGGTTACAACCTGAACATCGGGCACTTTGATATCGAGCCTTATGTCGACCTGGGCTATCAACGCTACCAACGCGATCGCTATTCAGAGAAAGGTGGCGACGCGGCGTTGCAGTTCAACGGCCAGACCCAGGACTATTTCCACAGCAACCTGGGCCTGCACCTCGCCCGGTCCTTCTCTCTTGACCAAGGCATGCGACTGACGCCGCGCTTGAGTCTCGGTTGGAAACATCACTACGGCGAGACCCGAGGCACTTCCCGCCAGGGCCTGGCCGGCGCAGGCAAGTCGTATACCGTCGAAGGCGTCGAACTGGACCGTGACAGCCTGCTCTTGGAAGCAGGGCTGGAGCTGGCCGTTTCGCCTCAGCATACCCTGGGGGTGAGTTACATGGGTGAAGCCGGCCAGGACAACCGCAACGGGGCGCTGACGGGCCAATGGCGAATGATGTTCTGACAAGCAAAAAAAAGGGGAGCACATGCCCCCCCGAGGTTAAACGTTTGTATCGAGGCTGTTAGCTCAGCCTTCGATCTCGATCAGGATCTCGCCCGGATTGACTCGGTCGCCCTTGGCGACATGAATGGCGGTGACCTTGCCGGCGATAGCCGCCTGCACTTCGGTCTCCATTTTCATGGCTTCGGTGATCAGCACCGCTTGGCCCGCCTTCACCACATCGCCCTCCTTGACCAGCACATCGACGATGTTGCCTGGCATGGTGGTGCTCACATGGCCCGGCGCAGTGGCTTGTTTGCGCTTGCTGCTGCCGCCGCCGACAAACTCATTGAGCGGTTCGAACACGACCTCTTCGGGCATGCCGTCGATGGACAGGTAGAAGTGCCGCTTGCCTTCAGCCTTGACGCCCACCCCGGTAATGTCGACGCGGTAGGTTTCGCCGTGAACGTCGATGACGAACTCGGTCGGCACGCCTTCACCGCTCGCCGAGCTCACACTGCCCGCCTCAGGGATTGGCAACAGCACTTCCGGGGTCAAGGTGCCGGCTTCGCGTTCTTCGAGGAACTTGCGGCCGATGTCCGGGAACATGGCGTAGGTCAGTACGTCTTCTTCGGATTTGGCCAGTGCGCCAATTTCGCCACGCAGCTTGGTCATTTCCGGTTTGAGCAGATCGGCCGGACGCACATCGATCACGTCTTCGCTGCCGATGGCCTGGCGGCGCAGCTTCTCATTCACCGAACCTGGAGCCTTGCCGTAGCCGCCCTGCAAATAGAGCTTCACTTCGTTGGTGATGGTCTTGTAGCGCTCACCGGCCAGCACGTTGAAAAACGCCTGGGTGCCGACAATCTGCGAGGTCGGGGTCACCAGGGGCGGGAAGCCAAGGTCTTCGCGCACCCGTGGAATCTCTGCCAACACCTCGTTCATGCGGTTCAACGCGCCCTGCTCTTTGAGCTGGTTGGCCAGGTTGGAAATCATCCCGCCCGGTACCTGATTGACTTGCACCCGGGTGTCCACCGCCGTGAACTCGCTTTCAAACTGGTGGTACTTCTTGCGCACCGCATAGAAATACAGGCCGATTTCCTGCAGCAATTCCAGGTTCAGGCCGGTGTCGAACTCGCTGCCCTTAAGGGCCGCGACCATCGATTCGGTGCCTGGATGGCTGGTGCCCCAGGCGAAGCTGGAGATCGCGGTGTCGATGTGATCGGCGCCGTTTTCGATCGCCTTGAGCTGGCACATCGCGGCCAGGCCAGCCGTGTCATGGGAGTGGACAAAAACTGGCAGCGACTGCTCGCTCTTCAGCGCCTTGACCAACTCACCCGTGGCATATGGGGTCAGCAGGCCGGCCATGTCCTTGATCGCCACCGAGTCGCAACCCATGGCTTCCATTTGCTTGGCCTGGGCGACGAAAGCCTCAATGGTGTGCACCGGGCTGGTGGTGTAGGCGATGGTGCCCTGAGCGTGCTTGCCAGAGGCCTTCACCGCCTCGATGGCGACCCGCAGGTTACGCACGTCGTTCATCGCATCGAAAATACGGAACACATCGATGCCGTTGACCGCAGCCTTGGCCACGAACGCCTTGACCACGTCATCGCTGTAATGGCGATAGCCCAGCAGATTCTGGCCGCGCAACAGCATTTGCAGACGAGTGTTGGGCAGCGCCGCGCGCAGTTGACGCAAGCGCTCCCACGGGTCTTCCTTCAGGAAACGCACGCAGGCGTCGAATGTTGCGCCGCCCCAGACTTCCAGCGACCAGTAGCCGACTTTGTCGAGCTTGTCGCAGATCGGCAGCATGTCTTCGGTGCGCATGCGGGTGGCGAGCAGCGATTGGTGGGCGTCGCGCAGGATTGTGTCGGTAACAAAGATCTTCTTGGACATGGTCATACTTCCTTACAGGCCTGCGTGGGCGGCAATGGCGGCGGCGATGGCCAAGGCCAGCTCTTCGGGTTTGCGCTTGATCGAGTAGTTGGTCAGCTCAGGATGGCTTTCGACGAAGCTGGTATTGAACTGGCCGCTACGAAATTCCGGATTGCGCAGGATTTCCTGGTAATACGCCGCGGTGGTCTTGACCCCCTGCAGGCGCATGTCATCCAGGGCCCGCAGGCCACGGTCCATGGCTTCTTCCCAGGTCAGCGCCCAGACCACCAGCTTCAGGCACATCGAATCGTAGAAGGGCGGAATGGTGTAGCCGGTATAGATCGCCGTGTCGGTGCGCACGCCTGGGCCGCCGGGGGCGTAGTAGCGGGTGATCTTGCCGAAACTGGGCAGGAAGTTGTTTTTCGGGTCTTCGGCGTTGATCCGGAACTGCAGCGCGAAGCCACGATGATGAATGTCTTCCTGCTTGACCGACAACGGCAGGCCGGAGGCGATGCGGATCTGTTCGCGAACAATGTCGATGCCGGTGATTTCTTCGGTGATGGTGTGTTCCACCTGCACCCGGGTGTTCATCTCCATGAAGTACACCTCGCCCTCGGCGAGCAGAAACTCCACGGTGCCGGCATTTTCGTAGCCCACGGCCTTGGCGGCGCGCACCGACAGGTCACCAATGTAGGCGCGCTGCTCAGGTGTCAGTTGCGGGCTGGGGGCGATCTCGATCAGCTTCTGGTTGCGACGCTGGATCGAGCAATCACGCTCGAACAGATGCACCACGTTGCCAAAGCTGTCACCCAGGATCTGCGCTTCGATGTGTTTGGGATTGACGATGCATTTTTCCAGGAACACTTCCGCCGACCCGAACGCCTTGGTGGCTTCGGAAATGACGCGCGGAAAGGCCTGTTCGAGTTCTTCACGGCTGTTGCAGCGACGGATACCCCGACCACCGCCACCGGACGTAGCCTTGAGCATCACCGGATAACCGATGCGGTCGCCTTCGGTCAGGGCCTCTTCGATGCCCGCTACGTTGCCTTCGGTGCCCGGCGTGACCGGTACGCCGGCCTTGATCATGCTGCGACGCGCTTCGGTCTTGTCGCCCATGCGGCGAATGACTTCAGCCGACGGGCCGATGAATTTGATCCCGCGTTCGGCGCAGATGTCCGCCAGCTCGGCGTTTTCCGAGAGAAAACCATAACCGGGATGCAACGCATCACAACCGGTTTCCACGGCCAGGTTCACCAGTTTGCGCGGGTTGAGATAGCCGGCCAGCGGATCGGCGCCGATACTGTGGGCCTCGTCTGCACGCTTGACATGCAATGCGTGGCGGTCCGCGTCGGAATAGACCGCGACCGAGCGAATGCCCATCTCGGCGCAAGCACGCACGATGCGGACGGCAATCTCACCACGGTTGGCGATCAGGATCTTTGTTATCACTTGGTGGTTCCCTTGAGCCGGTGGTACCACGACCTGGAGCTTCAGGTCGACGCGTGACCAGATGTAACAATCGGTCGCAGCACCACACTAGTCCTGGCTGGGGATTAACAAAAATGAATATTTATTGGGTCGTGCATAAGCAAAGACTTATAGTTGATCCATTCGTCCCGGGCCGGAGCCTATAGAAAATGCGTAAGTCATTGATGCGTATGACATTGCGTCAACTGCAGATTTTCAATGAGGTATGCGACCTGAGGTCTTACAGCCGCGCAGCCGACGAAATGTCTCTCACACAACCGGCCGTGAGCCTACAGATTCGGTCGCTGGAGGAGCTGATTGGCCAGCCGCTGTTCGAGTACGTAGGCAAAAAACTCTACATGACCGAGGCCGCCGAAGCCCTTCAACGCGCCAGCCGGGACATCTTCGGGCGCCTGGAAAACCTCGACATGCAATTGTCGGACATGCAGGGCTCGCTGCAAGGCCAACTGAAGCTGGCGGTGGAATCCAGCGCCAAGTACTTCGTGCCGCACCTGTTTGCCGCTTTCAAGCGCCAGCACCCGGAGGTCAACCTCAACCTCACGGTAGTCAATCGGGGCCAAGTGATCCGAAGGCTCTCGGACAACCGGGACGATTTGGTAATCATGTCCATGGTGCCTCAGGACATGGGCCTGGAATTCCTGCCATTTCTCAACAATCCAATCGTCGCCGTGGCGCCGCCCGACCACCCGCTGTGCCACATGGGCCCGCTGCGCCTGCAAGACCTTGAGCCGTATACGTTGCTGCTGCGCGAGCCGGGGTCAGGCACGCGGCTGGCCTGCGAGGAATATTTCAAGGAGAAACGGGTGCATTTCAGCCAGACACTGGAAGTGGCGTCGGCGGAGGCCCAACGCGAATGCGTGCTGGCGGGGCTGGGCGTGGCGCTGCTGACGCGCCACGCCGTAAGCCGGGAGCTGGTATCCGGCGCTCTCATCGAGTTGCCGGTGGAGGAGCTGCCGCTGTACCGCAGCTGGTGCCTGGTGCAGGCCAGGGCGAAGCGCCTGTCACCGGTGGCTCACGCCTTCCTGGCGTTCGTTCGCGGCGAGCGCGCTCAGATCATTGGCCTGGTTGGTCGTTTCGACGGGAAGCCGCCGGTGCTGCCTGCCAATAGTTGAATGCTGCTGCGTCCGGAAACTCGCTGATTTCGGCCAGCAACTGGCGCTGCTCATAGCGGTCTTCGATGGCACGACGGAACGCCATGCGGCGCTGGTCTTCCTGCTGACGACGGGTTTTGACGGCGCTGCGTTCTTCGTAGGACTGGGTCATGTCGAGACTCCCAAGACGTATACGGGAGCTTTACGATGAAGGCGCGGGATGACGGTTTGGCGGCGCGAGCGTTACAGAACGATGAATTCGGGCAAATGCCGTTTTGTGGCGAGGGGATTTATCCCCGCTCGGTTGCGCAGCAACCGCAAAAAACGGGGCCGCTGCGCGCCCCAGCGGGGATAAATCCCCTCGCCACAAAAGCCTCCTCGACAAAGAATCGGAGAGACCCAATCAGTCATCCAGCGCCTTCACCGACTTGGGCGACAGCCGCAGGCTGCGCAGGCTGCGCTTCACGCTCTTGAGATGGTTGACCAGGCTCGGGCCGCGCGCCATGGCGACGCCCATCGCCAATACGTCGATCACCACCAGGTGGGCAATGCGCGAGGTCAACGGCGTGTAGATCTCGGTGTCTTCATGCACGTCGATGGCCAGGTTCACCGTCGAAAGCTCGGCCAGTGGCGTCTGGCTCGGGCACAAGGTGATCAACGAGGCGCCGCTTTCGCGCACCAGGTTGGCAGTGATCAACAAATCTTTGGAGCGCCCCGACTGGGAAATGCAGATCGCCACGTCGGTGGGTTTCAGGGTGACCGCCGACATCGCCTGCATGTGCGGGTCGGAATAGGCCGCCGCCGTGAGCAGCAAACGGAAAAACTTGTGCTGGGCATCCGCCGCCACCGCGCCTGAAGCACCAAAGCCATAGAACTCGACGCGCTGAGCCTGAGACATGGCTGTGACGGCTTTTTGCAAGGCCACCGGATCGAGTTTCTCGCGAACCTCCATCAGGGTATGCAGCGTGGTGTCGAAGATTTTCAGGCTGTAGTCGGCGACCGAATCGTCTTCATGGATGGCAAACTGACCGAAGCTCGCACCCGCGGCCAGGCTTTGCGCCAGTTTGAGTTTCAGGTCCTGAAAACCCGAACAACCGATGGCTCGGCAGAAACGCACAATGGTCGGTTCGCTGATGCCAACGCTGTGGGCAAGATCGGCCATGGAGCTGTGCATCACGGCCGCAGGATCAAGCAATACGTGATCGGCGACTTTCAGCTCCGACTTGCGCAGCAGATGGCGTGACTGGGCGATGTGTTGCAACAGGTTCAAGGGACTGGACTCTTGTTATTGGCAGAAGCCGGGATGTAGCAAGCTTGTAGTTATACTACAAGAATCGGCTTTTTGCCCGCCCAATCCGTAACTCAATCTCCCGGTTTCATGCCGCATGCGTGCCATGTAGCAACGGCGGGCTAGCAATCATCCCGATTGGCCCATAACAACGCGGCCAACCCTTGGGCCTCAACCGGTCGGCTGATGAGATAGCCCTGAACCTCATCACAGTGTTCGGCTTTCAGAAATTCGAGTTGCTCTGGTCGCTCGACGCCTTCGGCCACCACTTTGAGCGACAACCCATGGGCCATTGCTATGATTGCCCGGGTAATGGCCGCGTCTTCGCTACCCTCCACCAGCCCACGAATGAACGCCTGATCGATTTTCACGTAATCCACCGGGATGCGCTTGAGATAACTCAGAGACGAATAGCCCGTGCCAAAATCATCGATCGCCAACTTGACGCCGAGGTCGCGCAATTGCTGGAACGTGGCGATGATGTGTTCGACGCTGTCGAGCAACTGGCTTTCAGTCAGCTCCAACTCCAGGTATTGCGGTGCCAGACCGGTTTCTTCCAGCACTTGCCGAACCAGGCTGACCAGCTTGCCCTGGCGCAACTGATGCACCGACAGGTTGACCGACACCCTGATCGGCGCCAGGCCCTCACGCTGCCATTGGCACGCCTGCCAACAGGCCTGGCGCAACACGAACTCGCCGATCGGCCCGATCAGCCCGGTCTCTTCGGCCAGGCTGATGAAGTCTCCCGGCGGGACTCGCCCCATGAGCGGATGATCCCAGCGCACCAATGCCTCGGCGGCGTTCAGGCGGCCTGTCGCCAGGCACAATTTGGGTTGATAAAAAACCTTCAATTGCTGCTCTTCCAGGGCCTTGCGCAGCTGGTTCTCCAGTTGCAGCCGCTCCAGCGTGCTGGCCTGAAGGCTGTCGGTATAGAACTGGAAATTGTTGCCGCCCAAATGCTTGGCATGTTGCATGGCCATGTTCGCCTGACTGACCAGCGTGGAAATCTCCCGCGCGTTGTCAGGCAACATACTGATGCCGATCGAGGCACTGACCACCAGTTCATGGCCCTCGATGGTCAGCGGCAGGCGCAGCTTGGCGGACAATCGGGTCGCCACCCGCGCCAGGCTGGAGAGGTTGCCGTAGGCATCGAACAGCACCCCGAACTCATCGCCGGATAAGCGGGCGATGGTGTCCGCTTCGGGCAATGCATTGATCAGACGGCGGGCCATCTTCTGCAACAGCTGGTCAGCAACATCATGGCCGAGGCTATCGTTGAGGAGCTTGAAACGGTCCAGGTCGATATGCAGCAATGCCAGGCTGCGTCGTCCGCCCTGGCGTACCCGTTGGTGGGCTTCGTGCAGGCGCTCGCGGAACAGTGAGCGGTTCGCCAGCCCGGTGAGTTCGTCGTAATGGGTCAGGTAGCGCATTCGCTCTTCGGACTCGCGCCGGGCCGAAAGATCGGCGAAGAAGCCCACGATATGGCTGACATTTCCCCGAGCATCACGCACCACGTTCAGTTGCAGCCACTGCGGATACAACTCGCCATTGGCCCGGGCCTCCACCAGCTCACCTTGCCAGGTGCCGTACTGCTTGAGCGCCTGGCGAATGACCGGGTAGTGCCGACGGGCATCACGACTGCATGGCAGATCGACCACATTGCGCCCGAGCATGTCATCGATATTAAAACCGGTGACCCGCGTGAAGGCCTGGTTGGCGGCCAGCAGCGCGTAATGCGGGTCAAAAATCACAATGCCTTCGCTGGCGGCCTCGAAAACCGTGGCCGCCAATTGGCGCTGTTGCTCGAGCTCTTTACGAGTGCTGATGTCTCGCCGGGTGCCGACCATGCGCAGCACTCGGCCACTCGGGCTGCGCTCCACGGCCCGACCGCGGTCTTCGATCCAGACCCAATGGCCATCGCCGTGACGTACGCGGTATTCGATCTGGTAGTCCTCGCTGCGGCCTTTGAGGTGCTCAACGAGGGCGCGTTTGAGGGCCGGCACGTCTTGAGGATGCAGGCGCGGGGTCAGATGGCTGAGCATCGCTGTGATGTACTCGGGCTCCAGGCCGAACAGTTCCTTGAGCTGGGTGTGATGGACTTCGTCGGTTTGCAGGTTCCAGTCCCACAGCCCCAACTCACTGGCCTTGAGCGCCAGGTCAAGACGCGCTTCGCTCTTGCTCAGGGCCTGGCTGGTCGCCTCCAGTTCGAGACTGCGCTGTACCACGCGCGCCTCCAGTCCTACCTGGGCCGACCGCAGTTTTTCCTCGGCGCAGCGGCGTTGTTCGACTTCCCGGCCAAGCGCCTCGTTGAGTTGCGCGCTACGGGCTTGCGCCTGCTGCAAATGTTCGATCAGCGCCTGATTCTGAAACCTTCGCAGCATGCCACTTTGTATCAACCGGTTGACCTGCCAGGCGACCACGCTGAGCGAGACCAGTACGACCAGCCCGAGCCAGCCCCATCCGCGCTGCTGTTCATCACCGCCCCAGAATAGATAACCGATGGCCGGCAACAGGCACGGCAAGGTAAAGGACAAAAATGCCGGGAGGCTCACGGCATAGGCAACGCTGGCCGACAGGGTAGCTGCGCCTATCAGGCCGAAGACCCAGGCTTGTTGCTCGAAGCTGTCAGTCGGAACCAGCGCGATGCCCGCCCCGGCCAACGTCAGGCCGGTCATTGCCGAGCCGAGCAAAAACATTCGCAGCCAGACCGGGTGCGCCTGACGGCTGGGTATCGCTGAATCGAAGGCTGCCACCTGAATGACCCGTAGCGCTACCAGCGAAAGCAACCAGACCAGCCAGACGCTGACCTGAAAATGACGCGAAGGCCCCCACAACAACGCGGCGCAAACCAGGCCGTTGACCAGCATGAACAGCGTGGGCAGCAGCGAACCCTGATACAACAGCCTTGTGCGTTCGACCGCCATTTCCGTGGCGTACTGCTTGCAGATGATCCGTGGTTCCACACAGGGGCCCGCCAGATCGGAATTTAGGGTCATAGGCACTTGTTCTTGTTCTTATTCAGCGGAGCATGGAGAACCCGAAACATTCAGCGAGCATACACAAGGCAACGGCCATCCCACACTGCCCAAGCTGATAAAAATGCTGAAAAAGTCGCTATTTCATTGGGTCACGGGCCCTTCAAGCGAGCCCCGGCAATGCCTGTGGCCCATGACCAACCGGTCATCCCCAACCGGTCTTTTATCGGCTCGCGCAAAGCTCGGTTTGCCCGGGGTGCCGCCGCACCCTAGAATGCCTCGATGCGCGATGATCTCTCCCTTCTGCTGAACTCCCTCAATGACGCCCAACGCCAGGCTGTAGCAGCCTCAGTGGGTCGACAGTTAGTCCTGGCCGGTGCCGGCTCCGGCAAGACCCGAGTGCTGGTGCACCGTATCGCCTGGTTGATCCAGGTCGAGAACGCCTCGCCCCACTCGATCCTGTCGGTGACGTTCACCAACAAGGCCGCTGCCGAGATGCGCCATCGCATCGAGCAGTTGATGGGCATCAACCCGGCCGGCATGTGGGTCGGCACCTTCCACGGCCTGGCGCACCGCTTGTTGCGGGCACATTGGCAGGAAGCCGGCCTGAGCCAGACGTTCCAGATTCTCGACAGCGACGATCAGCAGCGGCTGGTCAAGCGGGTGATCCGTGAGCTGGGCCTGGATGAGCAGCGCTGGCCGGCTCGTCAGGCCCAGTGGTTCATCAACGGCCAGAAAGACGAAGGCCTGCGCCCGCAACACATCCAGGCCAGCGGCGATCTGTTCCTGGCGACCATGCGCAGCATCTATGAAGCCTACGAGGCGGCGTGCCAGCGCGCTGGTGTGATCGACTTCTCCGAACTGCTACTGCGCGCACTGGACCTGTGGCGCGACCACCCAGGCCTGCTGGCGCACTATCAGAAGCGCTTCCGGCATGTGCTGGTGGACGAGTTCCAGGACACCAACGCCGTGCAATACGCGTGGTTGCGCCTGCTGGCCAAGGGCGGCGACAGCCTGATGGTGGTGGGTGATGACGATCAGTCGATCTACGGCTGGCGCGGCGCCAAAATCGAGAATATTCATCAATACTCGGCGGACTTTCCTGACGCCCAAGTGATCCGCCTGGAACAGAACTACCGCTCCACCGCCGGCATCCTCAAGGCCGCCAACGCCCTGATCGCCAACAATACCGGGCGCCTGGGTAAAGAGCTATGGACCGACGGCGGCGAAGGCGAAGCGATCAACCTCTATGCCGCCTTCAACGAACACGATGAAGCCCGCTACGTGGTGGAAACCATCGAGAGCGCGCTGAAAACCGGCCTGGCCCGCAGCGACATCGCCATCCTGTATCGCTCCAACGCCCAGTCCCGGGTATTGGAAGAGGCCTTGTTGCGCGAACGTATCCCGTACCGCATCTATGGCGGCCAGCGCTTCTTCGAGCGCGCCGAAATCAAGAACGCCATGGCCTACCTGCGCCTGCTGGAGGGCCGCGGCAACGACGCAGCCCTGGAGCGGGTAATCAACGTGCCGACCCGGGGCATTGGCGAGAAAACCGTCGAAGCGATTCGCGACCACGCGCGCCACAGCCATGTGTCCATGTGGGAAGCCATGCGCCAGCTGGTTGCCAACAAAGGCATGACCGGTCGCGCCGCCGGTGCACTGAAGGCGTTCATGGACCTGATCGAAGACCTGGCCACCAAATGCACGGACATGCCGCTGCATTTGATGACCCAGACCGTTATCGAGCAGTCCGGCCTGATCGCCTACCACGAAGCGGAAAAGGGTGAGAAAGGCCAAGCCCGGGTGGAAAACCTTGAGGAGCTGGTCAGCGCCGCCCGAAACTTCGAGAACACCGAGGAAGACGAGGAGTTATCGCCACTTTCGGCCTTCCTGAGCCATGCCTCGCTGGAAGCCGGCGACACCCAGGCCGACGAGCATGAAGACAGCATCCAACTGATGACCCTGCACAGTGCCAAAGGCCTGGAATTCCCCTACGTCTTCCTGGTGGGCATGGAAGAGGGCCTGTTCCCGCACAAGATGAGCCTGGAAGAGCCGGGGCGCCTGGAAGAGGAACGACGCCTGGCCTACGTTGGCATCACCCGCGCCATGCAGAATCTGGTGCTGACGTACGCCGAGACCCGGCGCCTGTACGGCAGCGAAACCTACAACAAGGTGTCGCGCTTCGTACGTGAAGTGCCCAAAGGCCTGATTCAGGAAGTGCGGCTGTCCAACAGTGTCAGCCGTCCGTTCGGCGGCGGCCAGCAGCAAAGCACCAGCAGCCTGTTTGGCGGCAGCGACATCCCGGAAACCGGCTTCAGTCTCGGCCAGACCGTACGACATTCGGTGTTCGGCGATGGCGTGATCCTCAACTTCGAAGGCGCCGGCGCCCAGGCACGGGTTCAGGTGAACTTCAGCGAAGGCAGCAAGTGGCTGATGCTGGGGTATGCCAAGTTGGAAGCGATCTAGAGATTTCGTAAGAAGCACCTTGCTGTGGGAGCAAGGCTTGCCCGCGAGGCGGTGGCACATTCGACACAGATGCGTCAGACCGATCGATATCGCGGGCAAGCCTTGCTCCCACGGGTCTCTCCCCTTCCCACATTAGCTTCCGACCGAACTTATTTCCTTTTCCTACAGCCCAAAGCGAACAGACCCTCTTGCGCGGCTGAACCTGAACCTCACCTGTCACGCAAAAGCCCGAAACACTCTGCCGCTAGCCAGCAACAGTTCACCTGTGCAACATGGCGCGCGTGCTATCCACAAATGGGAATGCCCTTATATGAAACGTTTTCTTAGCATCGCCATGGCGTTGTGCATCGGCCTGACGATGGCCATCGACGCCAATGCCGCCAAGCGCTTTGGCGGTGGTAAAAGCTCGGGCGCTGCCCCGACCCACCAGACCAGCCAGATGGCACCGTCCTCTGCGGCCGGCTCTACCGCGGCTACTGCGGGCGCGGCCGGTGCGGCTGGCGCCGCCACCAAGGCCAGCGGTGCTTCGCGCTGGCTCGGCCCCCTGGCCGGCATCGCCGCCGGTGGCCTGCTCGCCTCCATGTTCATGGGCGACGGCTTCCAGGGCATGCAGATCTTCGACATCCTGATCATGGCGGTCATCGCCTTCCTGGTCTTCCGCTTCATTGCCGCCCGTCGTCGCAAGCAGCAGGAGCAACTGGCTCCGGCCGGTCATGCGCCGATGCAACGTGAGGTGTTCAACCAGCAACCGGCCAGTGGTTCGATCTTCGGTGGTTCGGCAGCCCCCGTGGCTGCTCGTCCGGTGATCAATGCGCCAGCCTGGTTCAACGAAGAGCGCTTCATCGAAGCTGCGCGCAACCATTTCATGTCCCTGCAGCAACACTGGGATGCGAACGAAATGGACAAGATCTCTGAGTTCGTGACCCCGCAACTGCTGGAATTCCTCAAGCGCGAGCGGGCCGAACTGGGCGATGGCTTCCAGTCGACCTACATCGACAATCTGCAAGTACAGCTGGACGGTGTTGATGATCGCGCCGACAAGACCATCGCCACCCTGACCTTCAGCGGTGTGTCGAAGGACTCGCGCTTCGACAAGGGCGAAGCGTTCAGCGAAAGCTGGAACATGGAACGTGCCCTGGGCGATGACCAGCCTTGGCTGGTGGCCGGTATTCGCCAGAACGGTTGAACCTCTGCGCGTTTTGCATGTTGAAATAAAAGAACCCCGGCTCAGGCCGGGGTTTTCTATTTCACGGTTGCATCTATAGCGAGCTACTGTATAAACCGCTCCATATAAACCGCGCCATCGAGAAAGAGGATCCCGGACGTGGAAGAAATCATCGAACAATTGCGTGAAGCCAACGAACCCGTACCGGTTCCACTGGAGTTGCCTGACGAAGACTTGCTGGTAGAGATCGAAGAGCAGCTGTTCATCGATATTCCGTTCGTATTCAGAGAATTTTTGCTGACGGTCAGCGATGTCGTCTACGGCAGCCTGGAACCGGTGACCGTCACCGATCCACAGTCCCATACCTATCTGCCAGATGTGGCCGCCAATGCCTGGGATGCCGGTGTCGACCGTAGCCTGATCCCGATCTGCCAGGACGGCGACGACTATTACTGCGTCGAAGAAGACGGGACCGTGGTGCTGTGGCAGGCCGAAGAAGAGCTGATTGCCGAAGAAACCTGGGAATCCGTCTGGCACTGGGCCCGGGACGTCTGGCTGGAAAGCTGATCCGCCGCACGCCCGCCGTCGGTCAATGCCCGGACGATTCTTTGTGATTGTCCAGGGTCTCCAGCAAGGCCACCTGCATCCGCGTATGCAGCCGGACGAACCAGCGCCAGAGCAATGCCGCCACGGCCGTGGCCACCACCGCGATCAGTACCAGCAACTTGTTGGTCGGTAGAATACTGGCCGACAAGGCTGCCAAGAGCAGGAAAATCATCAGCAGCGAGAGGATCGGGATCACTTCTGCGATCACTCGACGCACGCGCTGGGTGTGACGGCCGGCCATCTCCGGCTTCACGCCCATTTCCGCCAGCAGCATCGACAACGCCTTGAGCTTGCGATACGCGGCGATCAAAAACGGCAGCGACAACAACAACGCCCCGCCCCAGATCAGCGCCTTCTGCCAACTCGGGTCGCTGATCCAGGCTTGCAGATAGGCCGACATCTGTTCGGCAAAGTAGCCACCGGCGATAAAAATCGCGATGACCAGCGCCAGGTTGATGCCCACCTGCAGCAAAATCCGCCGGATCATGGCGGCTAACAGCGCGCCCTCCCCTTGGGGTTGAATGCTGCGAAGCCACTCGCCATACATTCCCAGTACCCTCGACAACCGTTGGGGCATGACGGCAGCCAGCCTGACCGATAAAGGGTCGGCGGCCCGGATCAGGTAAGGCGTCAGCAGAGTGGTCAGTACCGAAACCGCGACCGCTACCGGATAAAGGAAATCGCTGGTGACCTGCAAGGTCATCCCCAGCGATGCGATGATGAAGGAAAATTCGCCGATCTGCGAAAGCCCCATCCCGACTCGCAGCGAGGTCCGCCCGTCGTTGCCGGCAATAAAGGCACCGAGGCCGCAAGATAGCACCTTACCCAGCACCACTGCGGCGGTAATCACGGCGATCGGCCAAGCGTATTGGAGCAATATGACCGGATCGAGCATCAGCCCGATGGCGACGAAGAAAATCGCGCTGAACAGGTCGCGCACCGGCTCCACCAGCCGCTCGATTTTCAGCAACTGCCGCGACTCGGCCATGATCGCACCGATCAGAAACGCTCCCAGCACCATGCTGTATTCCAGCTTTACCACCAGTAGGCAAAAGCCGAAACACAGGCCCAGCACGGTGATCAGCAACATCTCGTCGCTGTCGAACTTCGCCACGTAAGCCAGCAGCCTGGGCACCAGCAAAATGCCGATCACCAGCGCAACAATCATGAATAACGACAATTTGCCGACCGTGGAGAACACCTCACCGGAGCTGACCGTCCCGCTGACAGCGATGCTCGACAGCAAGGCGATAATGCCGATGCCCAGGATGTCCTCGACGATCAGGACCCCAAAGATCAGCTGCGCAAAGCGCTCGTTCTTCATCTTCAGGTCATTGAGGGCTTTGACGATGATGGTGGTCGAGGAGATGGCCAGGATTGCCCCGAGGAACAACGAGTCCATGGTGTTCCAGTCGAACCAGCGCCCGATTTCGTAGCCGATCCAGATCATCAACACAATTTCGAGGAACGCTGCGATGAACGCCGTGGCACCCACCTTGAACAACTTGCGCAGGCTGAACTCCAGCCCCAGGTAGAACATGAGGAAGATGACCCCCAACTCGGCCAGGGTCCTGATCGTCTCTTCGTCGTGGATGAAACCGAACGGCGGTGTATGCGGGCCGATGATGAAGCCAGCAACGATGTAACCCAGCACCACCGGTTGTTTGAAACGATGAAAGAGTACGGTGACCAGCCCCGCTGCCATCATGATGATTGCCAGGTCTTGAATAAAGCTGATGGCATGCATGGTGGGGCTCCCTGTTCAAATGACCTATCACAGAGCCGGATAAGCCCGTTTCCATTGTAGGAAATACCCTCGCAAGGGGCTTTTGAAGGGTACCACCGCGACTTCCGACAAAAAGACAGTGCAATATATGGAAACAGATCCACCGGGGCGTGACGGCTACCCCAGGCGCAGCGTCCCGATACTGGTAGTTTGAAAACCTTCCAGCACCCGCAGAGGTGCACTCCCGAAATTGCTGCCTTGAACCGTGAGTACGTTATGGAACCCGGAAACGCCCAGCTGTCGATGACGGTGTTGATGACCCCCGATATGGCCAATTTCTCTGGCAATGTCCATGGCGGCACCCTGCTCAAATACCTCGACGAAGTCGCCTACGCCTGCGCCAGCCGCTACGCCGGGCGTTATGTCGTGACGCTGTCGGTTGACCAGGTGATATTCCGCGAACCGATTCATGTCGGCGAACTGGTGACCTTTCTGGCGTCGGTGAACTACACCGGCAACACGTCAATGGAAGTCGGCATCAAAGTCGTGACCGAGAACATTCGTGAACGCTCGGTGCGCCACACCAACAGCTGCTTCTTCACCATGGTCGCGGTGGACGACCAGCGCAAACCCGCCGCCGTCCCGCCATTGCAACCGCAGAACAGCGAAGAAAAACGCCGTTACGAACAAGCCCAGCAGCGTCGGCAGATTCGCCAGGAGCTGGAGAGGCGGTATCAGGAAATCAAGGCGGATGGGCCTTAACAGATCCGCCCGGCTCGCGCCCATAGGGATGCGCGTTGATCAGAGGCTGATCGGTACAGCTTCGAACCTTACCCTTGGATGGGTGATCCGGTCCTGGGCGCGTACCAGTTCCAACTCGTAACTGGCACACGCCTGGGTTTCCAGCAGGACTTCGTGCACGGCTGCGGCCGTGAATTCGAGCGCCGCCACCAGACTGTCACCCAGCAACACCCGCGCCAGGAACAGTCCCGAGGTGAGATCACCCACGCCCACCGGCTGACGAGGGAAAGCGAGTAACGGGCGGCGCAGATGCCAGCTACCGTCGGCGGTCACCAACAACATTTCGAAACTGTCCTGCGGCTTGCCGGGATAGGCCAGATGCTTGACCAGCACGGCCTTGGGCCCGCGGGCCAGCAGCGAACGGGCCATGGCCAGGCAGTCCAGCAGCGACTGCGGCTTGCGGCCCGAAAAACTGTCCAGTTCCAGTTGGTTCGGGCACATGATGTCCGCCACGCAAGCAGCTTCTTCCAGCAGGAAATCGCTCACCTCGGGCGCCACGATGCAACCCTTCTCCGGATGCCCCATGACCGGATCGCACAAGTAAAGGGCCTTGGGATTGCACGCCTTGATCCGCTTCACCCCGGCCAGAATCGCCCGCCCTTGGGCGGCGCTGCCCAGGTAGCCGGACAGCACCGCGTCACAATTGCCCAGCTCGCCGATCGCCGCGATGCCCTCTACCAATGCCGGTATCTGATCAGAGGCAAGCACGTCACCGGTCCACTGTCCGTACTGGGTGTGATTGGAAAATTGCACGGTGTTGAGCGGCCACACGTTCACCCCAACCCGCTGCATAGGAAAGACTGAAGCACTGTTACCGGCGTGACCGAAGACCACATGAGACTGGATGGCAAGCAGATGAGGGGTACGTTTCATGCGGGACATTTCCGTAAAACGATTGAAATTCAAGCCGCGCAGTATGCGACTAAACACAGCCTGTACGACAGACCGGCGACACAGTTAAGCTGACAGCAACTTGTTGGAGCACTTCGTTCATGCTGACCCTTGGAAACATTTTCGTGCTGATGCTGCTGGCCACCGCCGGCGCCTGGCTGTGGCACAACCATGGCTTGCGCGAACGAGCGTTGGCGAGGGTCATGCAACATTGCGCCAACCTCAAGATCGAGCTGCTGGACGGCAACGTGGCGCTGAAAAAGATGGGGTTCGTCAAAGACGCCAGCGGACGCCGGCGCCTGGCCCGTATCTATAACTTCGAGTTCACCGTCACGGGTGAATCGCGCCATTCGGGCACCATTACCCAGTTCGGGGCCCACAGCGCGCAAATCGAGCTGGCGCCCTACCCAATGCCGTTCGAAGAGTCAGCGCCGACGCCGGTCGAACCGGTCCAGACCAAGCCTAGGGCCGAAGTCATCGAGTTGAGTCAGTGGCGTCAGGAACACAACAAGTGGAAGCCCTGAAGCAAGGCTGACTCACCGGCACCGACATTTCGCCACACCGGCTTGCAGCGCTGCCACGTCTTGAGGCCCATCAAAAATCAATTCGATTCGTGAGTCCTGGCGCCACTCGCTGGCCTGCCACCGCAGCGTCGCGCCCTCCAGTGCATTGGCTGAACGCCAGCCATCGGCGCTGTGGATAACCATCTTGGCCCGTTTCCAGCCGCAGCCTTGTAGCCAGTGCGTCAGCGTCGCCGTGTCCAGTCGCTGACTCGGATGCCAGCGCCAGCCAATACTCCAGCCACCTTCCTGTTGCTGATACAGGCAGATCGGCAATGTCGGGTCGGTCCAGATGGCCGGCATCTGCCCCATGTCCCTGGGTAGATTCACGTTATCCACAGCCCCGCTTCCGCGAGCCGCAAGACCTGGCAGTCGCTCGATCGGCAAGGCTGCCTGTTGGGTCCAATACAAGGCAATCTCCGGCAATTGCGCCGTGATGCCCAGGCGTTCGGTTTCGCTCAGGTGCTCGGATTTGTTCAGCACCACCAACCCTGCATCGGCCAGAGTTTGCCGTTGGGCCTCGGGCAACGGCGTGCCCTCCGCCATCGCTCGGGCATCGAGCACCAACACGCAAGGCTGAACCGCCAGCACGCCGAGCCATGGCACTTCGTTCAGTTGCCGCATCAACTGCGCCGGATGACCCAGGCCGGAGGGCTCGATAAACAGTCGATCCGGACGCGCCTTGCGCAGTAAACGAGCGAGGCCGATCTGAAAGGGCGCGCCGTTGACGCAACACAAACAGCCCCCGGCCACTTCGCCCAGTGCGATACCATCGGCAGCCTGGGTCAGTAGTGCCGCGTCTAGACCGATCTGACCAAACTCGTTGATCAGCACCGCCCAGCGCTCCTTCGCCGGGCGCTGCGCCAGCAATTGCTTGATCAGGCTGGTTTTGCCAGCACCCAAAGGGCCGGCGATGACGTGGGTGGGGATATTCTGCAACATAATCGGCGGCTTTCGATGGAGGTGAACATGCGGTTGATCGGCGGTTTGTTATTCGTGCTGACCTCAAGCCAGGCGCTGGCCCAGGCTTGTGTCGTGCATAGCCAGGCAGAACGGCTCGATGTGAAAGTCTGCCAGCAGAACCGCAATATTCCACCGAAACTGTTCGCCAACGGCTTCTGCCAGCCAAACCTTGCCGGACAAAAAGTCGAGGTACAGTACGTCGATCAATGCCCTGGCGGCGCGTTTGGCATCTGCAGCAATGCCCAGGTCGCCAATATGCCCTACCGCCAGGATATTCACTATTACGGCGTGGCCACCGATGCGGCCTATCTGCAGCCGTTTTGTGAAGGGCAAAGTCAGGGCAACTGGCGCACGCCTTAGGCGAGCCAGTCCAGAGTAAGGATCAACCGACGCTGCCCTGGCGGCAGCTGCGGCGAACGATGGATCAGGCCCCTGCCCTCGTTTCCGTGCCACTTCTCGCCTTTGAGCAGCGCCACATCACCGCTGACAAGTTGCTCAACCGCACGGGGATCACTCGGCTCAGCCTCAGGTTGCGCCAGACATCGACGATCCATCCCACCTTCCTTTAGCCACTGGCTGCCGGCACCAGCGTACGTGGTGATCAGCCGTACCGGCACATGGTCGACGTGAAAACGCGGGCACATGGCCTTGTCCAGCGTTCGCAGGCGCAGGCCGACACGTCTGGCACCCAGCAGGCAGGCAAACGCACTGATCAGCCAGGAGACATCGGCGATGAAGCCTTCATAGCCCTGCAGATCGCTAAAGCCTTCGGCGAGGCCTTCCAGTGCCGGTTGAGCGTCCTCCTGCGGCAGGTCGAGCACCTGCGATTCGGCCAGGGGCTGATCCATGGACAGCACCATGGCCGCAAAATCGCTGATGTGCGCCGGCAACTGACGTTGCCAGACCGCCAGATTGGTGTCGTCGTCCAGAATGTGCGTCAGGATCCGCGGGGTATCGCCCTGAACCTGGCGTACCTGTACTTCCCGCTTCGGACTGGGCGCCAACATCACGCTGCGACCTCCTCATGCCAGGGGCCGAACGGGTCCGGCAGCAAGCGCCAACTGTCGACGCCAAGGGCCATTTCCGCATCGCTGAGCAGGCAAGCGTCCAGTTCGGCGGTCAGTTGCGTGAAGTCGATATTCTGGCCGATGAATACCAGCTCCTGCCGGCAATCACCGGTGGTGGGAAGCCAGTTTTTCAGGATGGCTGCGGTACTTTCCTCATCTTGCGGCCATTGGCTTTTCGGCACAAACCGCCACCAGCGCCCGGCGAATCCATGCCGCATCAAGCCGCCGGCCTGGGACCAACTGCCCGCTTCCTCATGTTTGCTGGCCAGCCAGAAGAAGCCCTTGGAGCGCAGGAGCTTGCCATTGGTCCACGGACGGTCGATAAAGCTGAAAAAACGCTGGGGATGAAACGGCCGGCGCGCTCGGTAAGCCGTCGAGGCGATGCCATATTCTTCGGTTTCGGGCACGTGCTCACCGCGCAGTTCCTGTAGCCACCCCGGTGCTTGAGCCGCGCGCTCGAAGTCGAAAAGGCCTGTGTCGAGGATCTTCTCCAGCGGTACCTGGCCCATGACCATGGGAATAATGTGCGCCTGAGCGTTGAGCCGCTCCAGGATCGCGATCAACTCCTCCCGTTCGTGACGGCCGATCAAGTCGATTTTGCTGATCAGAATCACATCGGCGAACTCGATCTGCTCAATCAGCAGATCAGTAATGGAACGCTCATCCTCCTCCCCCAGGGTTTCGCCTCGTGAAGCGAGGCTTTCGGCCGCCTGGAAATCCAGCAGGAAATTGACACCATCGACCACCGTCACCATCGTGTCGAGCCGTGCCACATCGGCCAGGCTGCGGCCCTGTTCATCACGAAAAGTAAAGGTTTCCGCCACCGGCAAGGGTTCGGAAATCCCCGTGGACTCGATTAGCAGATAGTCGAAACGACCTTCCCTGGCGAGCTGGCCGACTTCTTCCAGCAGGTCTTCGCGCAACGTGCAGCAGATACAGCCATTACTCATCTCCACCAGTTTCTCTTCAGCCCGGCTTAGGGTGACATCTCGCTGAACTTCGCTGCCATCGATGTTGATCTCGCTCATATCGTTGACGATCACAGCGACGCGCAGGTTGTCGCGATTGCGCAGGACGTAATTGAGCAATGTGCTTTTACCGGCGCCGAGAAATCCGGACAGCACGGTTACAGGGAGACGACTGGGCACCAGGTATATCCTCATCGGGCGGGCGGCGCTGACGCGCTTGAACGCATGTCGCGGCTCTTTTTTCAGGCTTGGGTTCGGTTCTAGGCCAAGGCATTTTAATGTTATACTATAACAACTGAATTTGACCAGCCTTCGCTACTCAACCATTCCGATGAAAAAAAATGCGCCATTTTCTGAAATTCCTATTCGCAAGCCCAATGCTGCTGATGGCACTGGATGTCTCAGCCCACAGCTCTTTGTTGGCGAACTGCACTCGCAGCGCGAATTTACTGGCCTGCGTGGATGGGCAAGGCAATGCCTACAGTGTCATGACGGCCGGAAACACCCTTTACCTGCGAGGATTTGAAGTGAGTAGCCGTCGCTATTGGGCGCAAACAACCAGTCGTTATGGCCAGCTGACGTTCTTTACCGGGGTGGCTTCTAATGGAGAGAGCTGGGTCGGATACAGCCGGCGCGTGGGCTGGACGACAATCAATCGCTTCTCAAGCTCGGGTGGGAGCACCGGGAAGTTTTTATGCGGACGTATAAGCGGTTGCCAAGATGCACCACGCTGATGTTTCACGTGGAACGCTGCTAGAACTATCACTCTGAGCAAAATGAAACTGAGTTCATAAAAAATCCTGGCGGCATGAATTGTTATACTATAACGTGAATTTCATGCCTATGACGGATTTTGAACATGAACGCGTTAACTCTGCCAGATGTTGCTGCACAGGCTTCGCGCCAAGCCCTACCCCTCGATTGGGTGGGCATGCGCGGCATCGCGGTACCCGTATTGATCGACGGTCAACGTCTCACCGCGATCGCCGATGCCGGTGTCAGCCTTGACGACGGAGAGGCCCGTGGTATCCATATGTCACGCTTGTATCTGGCACTGGAGCTACTCGAAAACGCAGCGCTGTCTACCATGCTGCTACGCCAAATCCTGCAGCAATTCCTCGACAGTCACGCAGGCCTTTCCCACGAAGCTTCGCTGGGTATCCGAACCGACCTGCTGCTCAAGCGACCGGCGCTAGTCAGCCCATTGGCGGGCTGGAAGCGCTATCCGGTCAACATCGAAGCTCAGCTGAAACATGATGTGTTCCACGTGGAACTGAGTATTCAGATTGCTTATTCGTCCACCTGCCCTTGCTCGGCCGCACTCGCCCGTCAGTTAATCCAGCAGCAATTTGTAGACGACTTTGCCAATCAGGCACTCGAGCATGCCAGCGTCTTGGCCTGGCTAGGCTCCTCAAAAGGTATCGTCGCCACGCCGCACAGTCAGCGCAGTACGGCCACCGTGAATCTGCGGCTGAACGCAGGCGTCGACGATCTGCCACTGTTGTCCATCATTAATGAAGCCGAAGCAGCCCTCGGCACAGCTGTACAAACTGCGGTGAAACGGGCCGATGAGCAAGCCTTCGCGCTCGCCAATGGTCAAAACCTGATGTTCTGTGAAGACGCGGCGCGCCGGCTAAGCATGGCGTTGAGGCGATCACCCGACATCGCCTCTCTCGATGTGCGAGTCGTGCATGCCGAAAGTCTGCATGCCCATGATGCCGTGGCGCAAAGCCGTTGGGTTAGGGAGGCTCTGTGATCCGTTGCCAGTCATTGCGCTGG
Source organism: Pseudomonas halotolerans (assembly GCF_039581215.1). Lineage (NCBI taxonomy): Bacteria > Pseudomonadati > Pseudomonadota > Gammaproteobacteria > Pseudomonadales > Pseudomonadaceae > Pseudomonas > Pseudomonas halotolerans. Next base: position 203,917 of record NZ_JBCNTJ010000005.1, on the reverse strand, counting down.
GGCGCCCCGGGCCACCCCCTCACCCCACCCTTGAACATAGAACGACCGGCGGGAAGCCTGACGGCCATCATCGGTGCCAACGGTTCGGGGAAAAGCAGCCTGCTGAAAGTGCTGGCCGGCCTGCAAAAACCTTTATCGGGCAAAGTCGAGCTGGATGTTCCACGTCGCGGCAGCGTCTCGTTTCTGGCGCAACAGCAACATCTGGACCGGCAATTCCCTATCAGCTTGCAAGAGCTAGTGGCAGCGGGATCCTGGGGTAGCAGGCACACGCCAGCCATGCGCCGCCATCGATTGAACGCCGTACTGCAAGACTGGGCGCTGGATGGCCTGGAGCATCGCTCGTTGATGGCGTTGTCTGGAGGTGAGCTGCAACGCGCCCTACTCGCCCGCTTGAGTCTGGCCCAAGCGCCTCTGCTGTTGCTCGACGAACCCCACGCCGCCCTCGACGAACAAGGCCAGGCGCTATTGTGGAAACACCTACACGGCTGGCACGCCGAGGGCCGCACCCTGGTGGTGGTTTGTCATGATCTCGCTGCGGTGCGCCAACATATTCCTCATACATTACTGGTCAGCCAGGCCGGCTGCACGCTGGGGCGCAGTGTCGATTTGATTGCCCAACAAGCCTTCACGCAGGTGGCCTGATGCTCGCGGCCACCCACCTCTGGCAACCCTTTCAGGAATTTGTCTTCATGCGCCGGGCACTACTGGGCGGCCTGGTACTTGCCTGCAGCACGGCACCGCTTGGTGTGTTTTTGATTCTGCGACGCATGAGCCTGATCGGCGACGCCGTTGCTCACGGCATCTTGCCCGGTGCAGCTCTGGGGTTCTGGTTCGCCGGGCTGAGCCTGCCCGCCCTGACGCTGGGTGGACTCGGTGCAGGCTTGAGCATGGCCGGGCTGGCGGCCTGGATCACCCGTCGCACCGGCCTGCGGGAAGACGCAAGCCTTGCGGCGATATACCCCATTTCCCTGGCCGCCGGCGTGCTGATTCTCGGTATGGCCGGCAAACGCCTGGACTTGCTCCACTTACTGTTCGGCTCCGCACTGGCGGTGGATGGCCCGACGCTCACCGGCATGCTCTGGGTTTCGGGAATCAGCCTGATCGCCATGGCGTTGATTTACCGTCCGCTGCTGCTCGACACCCTGGACCCTCTTTTCCTGCAAACCGTCAGCCGTCTGGGCCCTTTGGCCCATGGCGTGTTTCTGACCTTGGTCGTGTTGAATCTGGTCATCGGCTTCCAGGCCATCGGCGCGCTGATGGTGGTCGGCCTGATGATGTTGCCTGCTGCCGCTTCCCGATTCTGGAGCCGCCGTTTGCCGGCTCTGATGGGCGTTGCGGCGTTGCTTGGATGTCTGTCGGTGTGGCTCGGGCTGTTGTTGTCATTCCACTTTTCGCTACCCAGCGGACCGGCCATCGTGCTGGTAGCGGGCACGTTTTATTTGCTGTCCGTGGTGTTCGGTCCGGTGCACGGTTTGCTGCGCCGCCCGCCTTTACTCACATCCCAATGAGGTGTTTCCCGATGCGCGTTCTGCTCGTGCTGTTCAGTCTGATGCTGTCCTTGTCCACGTCTGCCGCCGAAAAGCTCCAAGTGGTGACCAGCTTCAGCATCCTTGCCGACATGACCCAAGAGGTCGGCGGTGAGCATATCCAGATCACCAACCTGGTTGGGCCGGACGCAGATGCACACACCTACGAACCCACGCCAGACGACGCCAAGGCGTTGCTCAGCGCAAAACTGATCATCAAGAATGGTCTGGGTTTTGAACCGTGGCTGGATCGCCTGGTCACCAGCACCGAAACCAGCGCCCCAGTGATCAGCGCCAGCCGCGGCGTTATTCCTCGTTCGCTGGATGAAGACGGCGAGACTGTTCCCGACCCGCATGCCTGGCATAACCTGGCGAACGCCGAACTGTATGTCAGGAACATCACCAAGGCGCTGGAAACCGCCGACCCGGCCCACAAGGCCGACTACGAACGTAACAGCCAGGCGTATCTGAAAAAGATCTACGCGCTGCTCGCCGATGCCAAGGCCAAGCTTGGCGCCTTGCCGCCGGGTAATCGCAGGATCGTCACGTCCCACGATGCTTTCGGTTACCTCGGCCAGGCCTATGGCATCGAGTTTATCGCGCCACAGGGGCTGTCCACTGAACGGGAACCCTCGGCCGCCGACGTCGCGGCGCTGATCACTCAGATACGCGAAGCGAAAGTAAAAGCCGTGTTCATGGAGAACATCAAAGACGCACGCCTGCTCAAGCAGATAGCCGCTGAAAGCGGTGCACACATCGGCGGCACGCTGTACTCCGATGCGCTCGCGGCCAGCGGACCGGCCAGTACCTTCACCGGGCTGTTCGAGTACAACCTCAATACATTGTACGAAGCGTTGAGCCGGCCATGATTTACAAGCGCTCTTGAACGAATGTCTGTGGGAGTAAAGCCTGCTCGCAATGCGGACAAGCCTTACTGCCACAGATCGACCAAATCCTGCTACAGAACGGGACTCAAGCCCTGGGCTTGACGGTCCCGCAATCCTGCCCCAACCATACGGCGCGAGTGTCCAGGCTGCCGTTCTGCTGGATGCCGGTGGCATTGAATGTGCCGTTGACCTGGGTAGTGAATTCCCGATCGCTCTGGAATGTCGCGACACCGTTGCCTTGGGCTTTCGGACAACTGAAACGAAACTTCCACTGATTGCCAGTGCGCTCGGTGATCTGCTGTTTGCACCCCGATTGCGGGTCTTGCAGCGGAATGTCGTTGGTCTGGACCTGTTCCGGGGTCAGGCATACGCGGATGCCCTTTCCGCCCATGGTGATGCCCTGCTTTTCCAGCATCGCCCGTTGCTCTGGGGTGATCTGGTTTTGCAGTTGGCCAAGAATCAGTTGCAGGTCTGGCAGATTCTGGTTGTCGACCTTCATATTGCTTGTAGTCAGTTCCCACAACCCTGGTTGAAGCATCTGCGCCTGAGCCGCCGCAGAAACCGACAAACCAACCGTCAGGGCCAAACCCAGCAGACAAACTTTCATCACAAGCACTCCAGAGGACAGTGGCCGTTAGACGTCTCCCACAGGCTTCGGTTCAGGCTCGGCAGACGTGAATTAAATAGCGACATCCGCCGTGGAACATGGTCTGTTAAGCATTGAAACTTCAGGAGCAAGGCCGCCCATGGATTACTTCGGTCCGCACGTTTTCGGTTACCTGATCGCACTGCTTCACACGTTGGGCTCCGTCGCCGCCGTTCACGCGGTGCTGACGGTACGCACCGCTCAGGGTTCCATCGCCTGGGCCCTGTCGTTGGTATTTATCCCCTACCTGACCTTGATTCCCTATCTGGTGTTCGGCCGGAGCACGTTCGACGGTTATATCAAGGCGCGCCGGCAAGCCAACGAAGAAATGCGCAAAGCCGTCTCCGAGCTCAACTGGCGGCCATGGGTCGAAGAAGCTCTCACCGCCCGCGCCTCTGAGGCCTATGCCTCGTTACGGGCGATGCCCAAGCTGGGGCGCACGCCGTGCCTGGCGAACAACCAGGTGCGCTTGCTCATCAATGGCTTCGCCACATTCGAGGCGATTTTCGAGGCCATTGATAATGCCCGGCAAGCCGTGCTGATTCAGTTTTTCATCGTCCACGACGACCGCCTCGGTCAACGTCTGAAAACGCTGCTCTTGAAGAAAGCCGCTGAAGGCGTCGCGGTGTATCTCCTTTATGACCGCATTGGCAGCCATTCCCTGCCCCACCGCTACGTTCAGGCGTTGCGCGACGGCGGTGTTCATGTCAAAGCTTTCGCCACCCGTAGCGGCTGGCTTAACCGTTTCCAGGTCAATTTTCGCAACCATCGCAAGATCGTCGCGGTGGACGGCGTCTTGGGATTCGTCGGCGGGCATAACGTGGGCGATGAGTACATGGGGGAAAAGCCGCCTCTGGCGCCATGGCGCGATACCCACGTCGAAGTACGCGGGCCCGTCGTGGCGAGCATGCAAGAGTCGTTTGCCGAAGACTGGTTCTGGGCGGCCCGTTCATTGCCACCGCTCATCTTGCCGGACGCGTACCCGGATGACGGCGTGCTCTGCCAATTGTTGGCCAGCGGTCCGGCCGACGCCTACGAAACCTGCTCATTGTTTTTTGTCGAGGCGATCCATGCGGCCAGCGAACGGGTCTGGATCACGACGCCCTATTTCATTCCGGATGAGGCGGTATTCGCTGCGTTGCGCCTGGCGGTATTACGTGGGGTAGACGTGCGCATCTTGCTGCCCTCTCGGCCAGACCATAAGGTCGTCTATGCCGCGTCGAGCCTGTATGCGTTTGAAGCAGTTCGAGCGGGCGTGCGGGTGTTTCGTTATGAGCCGGGGTTCCTGCACCAGAAAGTCGTACTGATTGACCGTGAAATCAGTGCCATCGGCAGCGCCAACCTGGACAATCGTTCGTTCCGGCTGAACTTCGAAGTGATGCTTCTGACCGTGGATATCTCGTTCGCTACGCAGGTCGAGCAGATGCTCGAGAACGACTTCGCCCAAGCGCTGGAAATAGACAAACAGGAAAGCCGGGAGACCCACCGCCTGCAGAAGATCGGCATGCGGATCGCCCGGCTTATCTCCCCGATACTCTAAGTGGCGCACATCGGGTCAAGGGGTATAGATGTCGTCGCGAGTCCAAGGCAATTCATGGCTGCCATCGGCGTGCGTCTTCACCGCCAGGATCTGGTGCAGGTTGATCCAGCCCTTGGCGAATGCGTAGGCGCATCCGGCCAGATAAAGGCGCCAGATCCGCAGCGCTTGCTCCGGTACTTCTTTGGCAGCGGCCGCAAGGTTATCTTCCAGTCGCTCACTCCAATGATCGAGCGTGCGGGCGTAATGCATGCGCAGGCTTTCCACATCGACAATTTCCAATCCCGCTTCGCTGATCTGGGCAGAAATCATCGACAGGTGCGGCAGCTCGCCATTGGGGAACACATACTTCTCAATGAATTCGCCCGCGCCCCGTCCGACCGGGCGGCCGTCGGTGTGCTTGGCGGTGATGCCATGGTTCATCACCAATCCGCCCTCGCGAACCGCGCCGAAAAGCGTTTTGCAGTATTGCTGAAGATTGGCATGGCCAACGTGTTCGAACATGCCGACGCTGACCACCTTGTCGAAGCGACCATCCTGGGGCAGATCCCGATAGTCCAGCAACTGCAACTCCACCTGACTCTCAAGCCCCTGCGCCTTGACCCGTTCGCGAGCGAGGGTCAATTGCGCCTGGCTGAGGGTGATACCAAAGACCCTGGCGCCAAATTCCTGGGCGGCGTAGCGGGCCAACCCACCCCATCCACATCCCACATCCAACAGATAATCACCGGGATGTAGCCGCAGTTTGCGACACAGATGACGAAACTTGGCTTGCTGGGCTTGTTCGAGGGTTTCGCTGCCGGTCTCGAAATAGGCACAGGAGTAGGCCATGTCGCTGTCGAGCCATAGCTGGTAGAACGCGTTAGAGAGGTCGTAATGATAGGAAATCGCTTTGGCGTCGGTTTCCTTGTCATGCGCTGAACGCACCGGCTGATTCTCAACATCGTCTTCAACCAGCGCTTGGCTCAGTTCATCACAGACTCGAATGACTTCGTTTATTGAACCTTCGAGCTCCAGCTTGCCTTCAACAAACGCCGCCCCCAACGCATTGAGACTGGGGTGGGTGAATTGCGCGACCATTTGTGGGTCCTTGACCACGATGGTGACGCTGGGATCGGCACCCAGCGTAAATTCATGGCCGTCCCAGAGCCGCAGCCGAAGCGGTAAATGCAGATTCTGTAAGGCCGGTGGAAGTTGCGCGAGCATGAGATATCCCCCCTTGTTTCAGACGTCTGAAATGAGGGTAGACCATCCTGGAAAAGTAGCAGCCTATGGAATTTATAGCCTTTTTCTATCGCGCTCACCCTCCCTCCCTTCTGAGGGTCATTTTCAGCATTTAGATCCCCGGGTGCGTTTGCTGAATAAGAGCCAGCCAACAAAGACCGGCACCCTGAGCAAACCCATTTGTTCCACGTGGAACTAAATTCTGCAAACCCACCCATCTCAATCCTGACCCTTGACCGAGGTATTCGAAAACGCACACATTACGCTCATAATTTTTCTCAAGCCGAGCGGGAGAAGAGCAATGAGCAACTACGACGTGATCATTCTGGGCGGCGGCCCTGGCGGGTATAACGCGGCGATTCGTGCCGGGCAGTTGGGCTTGAAGGCTGCCTGTGTCGAGGGTCGAGCCACCTTGGGTGGCACCTGCCTGAACGTTGGCTGCATGCCTTCCAAAGCGTTACTCCACGCCTCGGAGCTGTACGAAGCAGCCATGGGAGCGCCATTCGCCAATCTGGGCATCGAAGTCAGCCCCACCCTCAACCTTGCTCAAATGATGAAACAGAAAGATGAGAGCGTGGCGGGCCTGACCAAGGGTATCGAATTCCTGTTTCGCAAAAACAAGGTCGAATGGATCAAGGGCTGGGGCCACATCGACGGGCCCGGCAAAGTGACGGTCACCGGTGAAGACGGTAGCAAGACCACACTGAGCGCCAAGGACATCGTCATTGCCACCGGCTCCGAGCCTACTCCCCTGCCGGGTGTGGAGATCGATCAGCAGCGCATCCTCGATTCCACCGGGGCGTTGTCCTTGAATGAAGTGCCGCGCCATCTGGTGGTGATCGGCGCGGGCGTCATCGGTCTCGAACTGGGTTCGGTCTGGCGACGCCTGGGCGCACAGGTCACGGTGGTGGAATACCTCGATCGCGTCTGTCCTGGCGTGGATGGCGAGGCCGGCAAGACCTTGCAACGGGCCCTGGGTAAACAAGGCATCCAGTTCAAACTGAGCGCCAAAGTCACCGGCGCCACGTCCTCGGCCAGCGGCGTGCAATTGCGGGTTGAGCCGGCAGCAGGCGGTGAGACGCAGATCCTGGACGCAGACTATGTGCTGGTCGCCATTGGTCGCCGGCCGTACACCCAAGGGCTGGGGCTTGAGAACGTCGGGCTCAGCACCGACACGCGCGGCATGCTCGCCAACAAGGGCCACCGCACCGAAGCACCCGGCGTGTGGGTGATTGGCGACGTGACATCCGGGCCAATGCTGGCCCACAAGGCAGAAGACGAGGCCATGGCCTGCATCGAACAGATCGTCGGCAAGGCCGGCGAGGTCAACTATGAGCTGATCCCCAACGTTATTTACACCCGTCCGGAACTGGCCAGCGTCGGCAAAACCGAAGAACAGCTCAAGGCTGAAGGCCGTGCCTACAAAGTCGGGAAATTTCCGTTCACGGCCAACAGCCGGGCGAAGATCAACCACGAGACCGAAGGTTTCGCCAAAATACTGGCCGATGAACGGACCGATGAAATCCTCGGCGTACACCTGGTGGGACCAAGCGTCAGCGAGATGATCGGGGAATACTGCGTCGCCATGGAGTTCAGTGCTTCTGCCCAGGACATCGCCCTGACCTGCCATCCACACCCTACCCGCTCGGAAGCCTTGCGCCAGGCGGCGATGAATGTGGAAGGGATGGCGACACAGATGTAATGCGTGAATTCATCCACAACACGGTGGGAGCAACTTGCTCCCACCGTGCCTGGTTATACAAAAAAGGGTCAGTTAGCCGAGATCCGACGCTTGCGCTGGCGACGGTTGATCAATCCCAGCCCCACCGCCACCACCAACAGGCCACCGGCTATTTGCAGCCAAACCTTGTAGGGCCGCAACACCGAACGAATCGGCTCCAGGGCCTGGGTCACGTAGCGTTTGTCCGCGTTGCGGAAATCAGGATAAGGGCAGTGCCGGCCAAAATCCCAGGCCCAATCCACGTAAGGGCCATGCTGCACATAACGTTGATACAACGCACGTTGCTCCGCCAGGCTGGAGTCATACCCGACAGCGGCACATAACACCGCCGCAAACGCATGGCTGGTATGGGGCAGGTTATCGGCCGCCTGGCTCGCCAACGCCGTGGCGACATAACGATAGTGATAACGGGCGTCCGGTTGCGCAGCGCTGGCCTGCTGACGTTGCCACTCGCCTTCGGCCACCAGCGGACCGACCTTCAGTTCGACGGGTTCCAGGCTGTAGTTGCCGCCGAAAGTCGCGTAGTCCGGAGCCATCTCGTAACCCAGCAGTTCCATGCCCCATCTGCGCGCCACCCAGGACGCATTGAAATACGCCTCGGCCCGTCGAGTGGGCCACCACCTGGACTCGGCTTCCTGACGCAACTGCCCATAAGCTCGGGCCTGGTTCTGTAGCTCGACGTTGTCGAAGTAGTCCGGCGCCTCGTCGTAGCGTCCTTCTCGCAGCAAGCGGCGCCCCAGCAGATTGCGTAGGCTCGCGGCCACCGGCAGTTGCACGTAATTGTCGCGATCCTGTTGGCTCAACGGCGGCACAGCCGGGACTTGAGCATCGACGTACTGCTTGAGCTCGTCGACTGTCAGCACACGCTCAGCGACCGTAGCGGCGTCATACCAATAGATACTCTGGCTGCGGTAGAGTTGATCGAAGGCTTGAAGGTAGTCGCCCCGTTGCAAGGCCAGGATCGCGCTTTCACCTTCGACCCGACACTTGGGTTGCACCGACTCGTAATTCCAATCCGGCGTGCGTCGCTCGCCCCACGACTCGTCCTTCGGAAAAGCCTGGGCGGCTTTGGCATAAGCCGCCGCCGCGGCGCCTTTGTCACCGTCGCGCACCGCCAGTTTGGCCCGTAGCCACCAAGCCAGCCCGCTATCCCCGGCCTTTTCCAGGAATGCTTTGGCGGCGGCATAATCGCCTTGCTGATAGTTCACCGCCGCCAGACGGTCGGCATCCTCGAGGTTGTCACGGGTGCTGGCTTGCAGCAATTTGACGAGTCTCTTCTCGCCGGGCGGTTGCTCACCGAAAGACCAACCGATGCGGCTGAGCAACGAGGCGGTGAGCAGTTGCTGCACTGCTTTGCCTTTGAGCAGGCGCATCAACTGCTCGTCCGGCAGCTCGCCCAGGTCACCGACCAATTGCTTCAACGAACTGTAGCCGACCTCGGAGCCCAGCAGGTTCTGGCTGGCGTAGAGTTCAATGGCGCTGTTCCAATCGTTACGGGTGTAGGCAACCCGGGCTTCTTCGCCGAGGCTGGCGACACCCAGCTCCAACGGGTCGCTGAAGCCACTGATGCTCAACTGACGAGCCTGGCGGAACGCCTCTTGAGCCTGGTCCAGTAATACTGCCGGTTCACCGCTACCCGCCTCGGTGCTCATGACGAACAATGCTCGCCCCAGGGAATACGCAGCCCACGTGCTGCGCAGCCGGCGCTCGTTCGCCGGCAACGCGAGCAACTGACGGAACGAATCGACGGCTTGCGCATGCTCGCCAGCATTGAAGGCCGCCGCGCCGATCGCGTACAAGCGCAGTTCGGCAGGCAGATTCGCCGCTTCAGGGGTGACGTGCTGAATGTCGGTCAGCGCCCGCACACGCTCCACAACTGCTTGCTGCGGCGGGGTCAGGCCCAGCCGTTCGGCCTTGTTGCGTTGTTCGACGTAGGCAGGCAAATCACCGTAGCGCTGATCCGGGTTGGCCGTCGCATCGGTGGCCGGCTTGAGCCCGGCAATGGCATGGCCGAGGCGACTGATCTCGAAGCGAAAGCTGCCTTCGGGCAAATCCGTCAGCGATTGGCTGCGATTATCCAGCAGGCGCATCGGGAAGTCCGGTCCGCAGGCCAGCGCTTGACCCAACGGCAGGCTGAGGCTCAGGCAGAGCAGACGACTGGGCCACTTACGGGTAAACATTCAAACCTCCTTGGTCAATTTTCGTACAACGCGCCCAGCCAACGGCACGCTGGGCACCGGCGGCCAGGCGGCCTTCCTGAATGCGGGTGAAGGTAAGCAGTCCGGGAGTTTGTTGCAACGTGTACCCCGCCAGCGCGTCAGCACCGTCGCACGCGCCAACCACCAAGGTCAGACGCTGGGGCCAGGGACTGTCGAGGTTGCCCTGATTAACCAATTCAATATCGTAAAGTCCGTCCTGTTCCTGCACACGCAAGCCCAGCCGACTGTCCAGGCCGTCTCCCCGCGCCACGGCACCGAGGGTGGTCAAACTCCAGGCGCGTCGGTCCGCCGCCAGCGGCAGGCGAAACCAGATCAGCCCAGCCAGGTGGGTCGGCGGGTCGACGCGCAGTTCTGTCACCAGCCCGGCCACCTGCTGCGGCTCGGCCAGCAGCTCACGACGCTCGCCGCCTTGATCGATCGGCACTTCGCTTTCAACCACCGGCACCCCACTCTCCTGAGTCAACAGCGCCACGCCATACGCCGGCAGGGCCAGATAGAACGGTCGCGTGGTCACATCGCTCCAGCGCTCAGCCCAAAGCAAAGCCTGTTTCGGGTCGAACAGCCCCTGCCGGGGATCGCTGACCGCATGGACCTGCAACACGCTGCTGTCCACCGTCCGCAGCAGCCCTGGCAACGCAGGGCTGTCAAGCCAGGCCGGCAGCGCCGTGATGCTCAGCCCCAGCGTGGTGGGCAGGGTTTGCCGCAAGCGGGTCAGAAAAGCGCCATAGGCAGGCAACCGTGCATTGCCGGCGTCGTGATCGATCTCGATCCCTACTGGGGCCAGGCCTTGCGCTTGCCAGTCGCTCAGCAGTTGCTGGATCTGCGCGATCACATCGTCCTGATCCAGAAATTTGAGCTGACCGTCCAGGCGTATCACTGCGATCAGCGGTCGACCGTCCGCCTTGAGCAGTTGCGCATCGATCCGCGCGCGGCTCCAGCCAGCCTGGGGAAAGGCCTGCAAGGCAAGGATGCGCAGGGTGGAAAAGTCCCTATGGCTTTGACGCAGCGCCGGCACGTGGGCCTGCGTCCACTGGCGCTGCCAGACATAAAGTTGTTGATCGAGAGCCGGGGCCGCAGCCTGTTCACACCCGCTTAATAGCCATGCGGCAAGGGTCAGCGATAGCCGGAAAAGAAAAGCCATGGAATCTCAGCCCTCTAAAAAGGCTGGCAGATTAACCCCTCCCACGCCGAGCACAAATGAATTCAATCTCTGTACCTTGTCACTCAGGCTTACGCGCAATAATCACCTGACTCTTGGCCACCACCGCATCCAGCGCCTGCTTGATCTGCGCGCCGCGGGGCGAATTGAGCACCGCTTGCCAGGTGTCGGCCCAATGGTTGAGCAGCGGGTGGTCGGCATTGCTGAAATCGACTTTCGCTTCCCAGAACAACAGCATCCACATCGACCAGTAGAAACCGTACTGGCTGTGACTCAACACTTCCAGCCCGGCCTCGCTGACCATGGCCTTGAACTGCTCTTCGCTGATGATGCGAATGTGGTTGGGCTTCTGGAAATACTCCGGAGCGGCGATGTCCTTTTGCAGGTCTTCGGAGCTGGGGTGCGGCACGCTCAACAGGTACAGCGCGCCGGGCCGGCCGACCCGGACCAGCTCGGCGAGAAACTGCGCCGGGTCGTCGACATGCTCAATGACTTCCGTGGACACCACACGGGTGACCGTCCCATCGGCAATGGGCAGCGGGTTGCAGTCGGTCACATGGCATTCGACGTCACGCGCCGGAGTGTCGCTCAAGCGCTGACGGGTGGCCTCGACCTTGGCCGCGTCGATGTCGGCGATGATGATCTTCGCCCCACGCATGCCACAAAAATGCACGTTGCCACCGTCGCCGCAGCCAACGTCGAGCAACGTGTCTTCAGGCGTAACCGGGAAACCGCTGAACAACTCTCCGGTTTGCTGATTGAACCAGCCGCTGAGCATCGCATCGTGCAGCCCGAGCATATACGGATCGACCTTGTCGGCCGCGGGCGTTGCGGGCGCGGGCGTGCCCGAGGTGAGTTTCTTCAAAAGGCTCAGCATGAAGGGGCTCCAGAGACGGGAAGGACGGGACGGGCGGCACGCAGGCGCTCAACCAGTTGAGCGCCGCGCTGGCGCACGGGCATTTCAACCATCCGATAGTTGAGTTCACTCAACAGCCCGATCAGCGTCAAGGCACAGGCAAGGGCCAGCCAGGGATCACTCGCCACGTCCGGCGACCCCAGCGGGGCGAAACGAAACCACAGTTCGCGCAGCAGGAAAAACACCGGGATGTGGATCAGATAGATCCCGTAGGAGCGGCTGCCAACCCAGGTCAGCGCAGTTTTCAACGGGCTGCGGGGCAGCAGATAGTCCCGGTCATAGGAGGCCACCCACACCAGCACAGCACTGAGCAGCGCGATGACTCCGAGACGGTAGAATGACAGATTGAAATGCTCAGTCGCGATCCAGGCCATCACGCAGCCTAGGCCTGCCATCAGCAACACACCCAGCCCGGGCCAACGTAGCCACTTGGGTTCAAACCGCCAGTAATCGGGGCGCAAACTCCAGATCGACAGCAGCACGCCGAGGGCCAGGGCGTCTGTGCGGATGACCGAAAGCCACACCGCGCGCCAGGTGAAAAACTGCACCAGCACCACCGCCAGCAGCACCCAGACCAGATACCGGCGGGAGACGAACACCAGCAGCGGCAGAATCAAATAGAACTGCTCTTCCAGCGAGAGCGTCCAGTACACAAAGCTCGCACCATATTCATAACGCATGAATGCATCGGCAAAACGCAAATTGGCGAATTGCAGAAAACCGGCCAGGGTCGCCTGTACATTGGCTTGCACACTGCCGAACGCGCCGGAGCGATTGAAAAACAACGCAGCCAGCAGCATCAACACCAGCCAGAGCCACGCCGACGGCAGTAGGCGAAACGCCCGGCGAATCCAGAATTCCCGGGCAGTGGCCCAGAACTCCCGAGAAGTGTCACAACCGCGCAGTTGCGGGATCAGACTGCGGCCAATGACAAAGCCCGATATTGCGAAGAACAGATCCACGCCCCACCACAGCTGGAAGCTACCGGAAAGAGCCGCCAGGCGCGGCCACCCACCGGGAAACGGCATGCCTTGTACGTGATGAAACAGCACACCCATTACCGCAACGGCGCGCAACAACTCGATGTCCATGATTCGCTTGCTGCTCATGCCGAACTCCGGGCCGCAGGATCGGGTTTGCGGGCAATGATGACCTGGCTCTTGGGCATGAACTGATCAAGCACCTGCTTGATCGCCAAGCCATCGGGTTGCGTCAGCAGAGCCTGCCAGACGCTCGCCCAGCGCTCCATCAGCGGCGGGTACGGCGCCTGGATGCGATCACGCACCGCACCCTCAAGGTTGCGACCGGCCGCGCGTTCGCTGGCCCAGAAAAAAATCATGCCCATGACCCAGAAAAAGCCGCTGGCCTGGCGATGCTCGATGACCAGTCCCGCGTCCTCGACCAATGCCGCGAATCGTTCGGCACTGAAAATCTGCACATGATTGGGTGACCGGAAGTAACCCGGCGGTGCGATGCCTTGCTGCAAATGCTCGCCTACCGGGGCCGGCACGCTGAGCAGGTACTGCGCCCCTGGCCGGCCCATGCGCACCAGCTCGGCCATGAATGGCTCGGGTTGGTCGACGTGCTCAAGCACTTCCATGCACACAATTTTGCTCGCGCAGCCATCGGCCAGAGGCAACGGCAAGCTATTACTGACCAGGCTCAGAAACGGCGCGCGGGTCTGGGCCTCGACCTGGCGAGCCAGGTTTCGCACCTTGTCGTACTCGCTGTCGGTAAAAATCACCGAAGCGCCCTGGCGCACTGCAAACAAGGTCGCCACGCCCTCCCCGCAACCGACGTCCAGCAAGGTGTCCTGGGCGGTGATAGCGAAGCCTTTGAGCAGTTCGCCGCTGTCGTTGAGAAACCAGCCGTCGAGCATTGCATCGTAGAGGCCCACGTCACGGGGCGACACGGCGGCAGTCGATGGCGGCGCCACGGGTACGACGGGCGGCCTGAGCCACGCCAGCAACCGCCCGATCATGGCTGTTGCGCGTTCCGGCGACGCTCCAATATCTGTTCAAAAAAAACCCGCAGACGCTGCTCGGCGTTGGCCTGACTGCAGAACGTTTCCAGGCTGCGCACCGCATGGGCCGACATGCGGCGATAACGCTCGGGGTCGTTCTTGGCCACGTCATAGCTGGCGCGATAGGCCGAACACAGTGAGTCCCAATCGGTGACATAACGCAGCGTACGGAACGCTGCACGGGGGTCATGGGGCCAGGCCGTCAGTTCCTCAGTGCAATCAATGACAAAGGCATTGTCGTGGTCGATGTAATCGGCCATCGCCGTGTTCAAGGGCGCAATGGCCGGCCGGCCGCAGGACATGAACTCCATCAGCGGCAAGCACTGCCCTTCGCCGTAGGAGCTGTTGACCACGTAGCGAGTGGCCTCCACCAACCGCTCGTAATCCGCGTCCGCCAGGTAACCGTGGATCAGCACGATGCGACAACGGTATGACTGGTTCTTGTAGACGTGGTGCAGCATGTCGTTGAGTGCGGCGGTGACGTCGTGGTGGGTCAGCTTGAGCACCAGCGTTGCGTCAGGAACGTCGCGGAACGTCGCGCAAAATGCGCTGATCATGTCCTTCCAGTTCTTGCGTCCGTCGTAAGGGTTGAAGACCGACGTATACACCACCCCATCCAGAAGCAGCTCGCAGTCCTGGGCCGGAGCGTCAAAAACCAGCGCCGTACCGGCCTGGTGCGCTGGCGGGCCGTAGGGCCGCAGGTCGACGGTGCGGCTGTCGATCAAAAGCCCGCGCAACTGCAGTCGCATGTGATCGACCGTGGGTCGCTGGGCCAGCATCGCACCGCGCGCGTAAAACCGGTCCCATACCGGAGCGGCAATGGCGACGATAGGAAAATCGCCACCCATGACTTCCCGCACAGCGTTGACAGTGAAGCTGGAATGGGTAATCGCCATACCGGTCGCGCCAAGGACCACCCGCCAGTCGTGCCGTGGCTCACCCTGCCAGCTTTCGGTCGGGATGGTGCTGAACTCCCAGGCGAAGACGGGAATCGTCGGGCAGGCGTAGTGGGCATCAGTGCGATGGGGCGGGGAAAAGGACAGGAAGACACAATCCTCGCCACGCCCCAGGCAATCGGCATAGAGCTGATCGACTTCTTCTTCCGGTCGGGTCACTTCAACGACCTGCCCCAGCCGCTCCAGCACCGGGCGAAACTCCTTGAGCACGAAGTAATAGCTGTATTCGGGTTTGCCGAGGTTCGCCAGAATGTTGCTCTGATTGGTTTCCGAATAAACGATGATCAGCATGATGTGGAACCCACCTGGGCCAGCAGCGGCGCATTCTCGGCACGGCCTTGCGGGGCCAGGAAATCCACCAGGCGCTGCTGCACCGGGGCAAAGCCGCAATAACGCCGCATGCGCTCGTTCGCCGCCACCGCCATGGCCTGGTAGGCCTGCGGCTGATGCCGGGCCATGGCGTAGCTCTGCTGATAAGCCAGTTTCAATGAGCCCCAGTCGGGTCGATGGCGCAGGGTGCGGTACAAAATGCGCGAATCCTCCGGCCAGATGGTGGGTTCATGGCTGGACTTGACGATAAAGGCCACCTCGGTATCGATGTAGTCACGCATCGCCGTGTGGTCCGGCGCGATGACCGGGCGCGCGCAAGACATGAACTCCATCAGCGGCAGGCACAAACCTTCACAGCGCGAAGCATTGACGTAAAAACTCGCCGCGCCATACAAGCGGGCGAACTGTTCGTCTTCCAGATAGCCATGCATCACTACTACTCGACAGCTGAACGGCGATAGCTGAGACAACAGCGTGAGTAACTCGACGTAGTAGGTCGACAGATCGTTCTGAGTCATTTTCAGCACCAGCGTGGCGTCCTCGACGTCCCGCAATGCCCAACAAAATGCCGTGATCAAGTGATGCCAGTTCTTGCGACCGTCATCGGGGTTGAACACGCTGACATACACCACCCCGCTGACTTCGGTCTCCACCACCTGATGGGTATCGGGCAGAACCGCTTGGGGATGTTCTGGTGGTGCAGGCTCTGGAGTGGACTCGACAACATCGGGCAACGGCGGTGCCGGCCCTCTCAAAACCCTGCTCATCGACACGCGCACTGGCACAGGCACCAGGTCGCGGATCGCTTCTCGATACCAGCTCAGCAGGTTGTGCCTGAACAGCCACAGAGAACCCTGCTCGGGCTTACCAGTGGAAGCACGGAGGATTTCACGCAGGTAATGACGAGAAATGAATGCGCGCCGTCGCCAGGTCAGGGGCGGCTCGATGATCGGTTCCGGTAGTGGCTCGGGTTTTTCTTCCAGGAGCGGCGCAATCAAGCCATCGGCCGAAAGGCCAAGGGGGCGGCTGTCAATGATGCAGCCTTTGATCTGCAAGACCGTGCCCGGATTGACCGGTGTGATGGGATATTGCTCACGAACCGCAGCGAAGCGCTCCCACAGTGGCGTGGGCAAAACCAACACCGGGAAATCCTCGCCCAACGTACGACGGATCGCCTCGGCTGTGTGGCTGGACAAGGTAATCACCCGGCCATGGCGCGCCAGCGTGCGGCTCCAGTCATGCCGCAGGTCGTCATCCCAGTGCTCGGCCGGGATCGAGTCGAACTCCCAGGCCACCACGCAGACCATTGGGCATAGCAGATCGACAGGCGTCTTGTGGGGGGGTGAAAACGAGAGGAACAGGCAGTCCTGCCCCGTCTGCTGCAACGTTTGATAAAGCGGATCGACCTCGGTGACCGACGACACCACATGCACCCGACCCAGGCTTTCCAGCACGGGGCGATAAGCCTTGAGCACGAAGTAATAACTGTACTCAGGGCGGCCGAGGCTCTGGCTGATGGAGTGATCGTTTACGTCCGAGTAAAGAATGAAATTCATGGCATCCCATCATGGAGCGGCCATCCCGGCGACTCCACCTCATGACGGTCGACTCACGAACCGGCCCGGCCAGGAGGCCGTTGCTCGTCGATTGTCTGCGTACCCGTCTCGTTCTTGTTTTTAGTGGCCCTTGCCCCGTGGTTCGACTTGAAATCGACATCGCGGGGATCGTGACAAGGGGCATTCTAAACACATCCGCCAAGGGTTCGTGAACAGGCGGATGAGAATAAACCGGCTATAAATATGAGAACTGACCGGTCACGGTTTGTGTGGTTGAAATTGCTGCGAAATTGGCACAGATTGGCAACCAAACAACTACAACAAAAACTTCAATGGGCTGACTTTTTTTGTGGATTTCTCCGAACTTACGGAAATTTCCTACTTAAAACTGGCCACAGACGAAGTTGCATCATGAGGGCTGGTGCTTGAAAAAACGTCTGTTCGTTACAGGCCTCGGCGGTTTCGTGGGACGCCACCTCAAATCTCGCCTG
Organism: Pseudomonas halotolerans; assembly: GCF_039581215.1. Lineage (NCBI taxonomy): Bacteria > Pseudomonadati > Pseudomonadota > Gammaproteobacteria > Pseudomonadales > Pseudomonadaceae > Pseudomonas > Pseudomonas halotolerans. Next base: position 186,706 of record NZ_JBCNTJ010000005.1, on the reverse strand, counting down.
GATGCTTGCCATGGCTCCTGGCAGGTGATGCCCGTGGCCACTCGCTATGACCTGACGGACAGCAAGACCCTTGAAGGGCTCTGGCCCGAGCTCCCCGATGCCGTGATTCACCTGGCGGGCCAGACATTCGTTCCCGAAGCCTTTCGCGATCCGGCCCGCACCCTGCAGATCAACCTGCTTGGCACGTTGAATCTTCTCCAGGCCCTCAAGGCTCGGGGGTTCTGCGGGACATTTCTGTATGTCAGCTCTGGTGATGTTTATGGCCAGGTCAGTAATGACGGATTTCCTATTACCGAACAACAACCCCCAGCCCCATGCAACCCATACGCAGTAAGTAAACTGTCGGCAGAACTGTTAAGTCTGCAATGGGGTATCAGTGAAGGCTGGCCTGTGGTGGTAGCACGCCCGTTCAATCATATTGGAACCGGGCAGAAAGAGCACTTCGTCATCGCGAGCGCAGCACGACAGATCTGCCGAATCCGGCAGGGGCTGCAAACGCCGCAACTCGCCGTAGGCGATATTGATGTCACACGCGACTTCCTTGATGTCGACGATGTTGTTTCGGCTTATCTCGCGCTGCTGGAGAAAGGAACATCTGGTCGAATCTACAATATCTGTTCGGGCCGTGAGCAAAGCGTACGCAGCCTGATCGAACAGCTCGCAGATATCGCTCAGGTCGAAATACAATTGACCCAAGACCCTGCACGCATGCGCGCGATGAGCCAACGACGCGTCTGTGGCAGCCATGCCCGACTGCACCAGATAACAGGATGGAAGCCGGATACAACAACACAACAATCCTTGAGAGCAATCCTATCCGACTGGGAAACACGGGTGCGGCAGGAATGAAAAAAACACGCCTAAAGGATCATCAGGGCAGGGCAGTCTGATGTTGCTAACCTTGCACCGCGCGCTGTGGAGCTACCGCGGTTTCGTCCTTGGCAGCGTCAAACGCGAGTTCCAGGCGCGCTATCGCAACTCTTTGTTCGGCGCGTTGTGGACCGTGCTCAACCCGCTGTCGATGATCCTCGTCTACACCGTGATTTTTTCCCACATCATGCGTGCCCGCCTGCCGGGGGTGGACGATGGCATGGCCTACAGCGTCTACCTCTGCGCCGGGCTGCTGACTTGGGGGCTGTTCGCCGAGATCACGACCCGCAGTCAGGGCATGTTTCTGGAAAACGCCAACCTGCTGAAGAAGATCAGCTTTCCCAGGATCTGTCTGCCGGTGATTGTGCTGTTCAACGCCGGGATCAACTTCGCGATCATCCTCGGGCTGTTTCTCGGTTTTCTGTTGATCACCGGCCGCTGGCCAGGAATGACGTTACTGGCGCTGGTGCCCTTGCTGGCCCTGCAAGTGATGTTCGCCGCCGGGCTGGGCATGTTGCTGGGGATCCTCAATGTGTTCTTTCGCGATGTTGGGCAACTGTTCGGCATTTGCCTGCAATTCTGGTTCTGGCTTACGCCCATTGTTTACCCGATGACCATCCTTCCACCGTCGATCCAGCAACTGCTGGCCCTCAACCCCATGACAGCGCTGATGCAGAGTTACCAGAATTTGTTTCTGTACAACCAGTGGCCGGTCTGGAGTTCGCTGACACCGCTATTGGTCATCGGCCTACTGATGTGCGTCACCGGTTTGCGGATGTTTCGACGCCGCGGCGGTGAAATGGTGGATGAACTCTGATGGGGCATTTACGCGTCAGTGGCCTGGGCAAGGCCTACAAGCAGTATCCGAACCGCTGGAGTCGGTTGTTCGAGTGGCTGATTCCCTTTTCCCGCCCGCGTCATCAATTGCACTGGGTCCTGCAGGGCGTCGATTTCGAGATCCAGCCCGGTGAAGCCGTCGGCATCGTCGGGGTCAACGGCGCGGGCAAAAGCACCTTGCTCAAAATGATCACCGGCACCACCCAACCCACCTGTGGCCACATTCAGCTGCGTGGCCGCGTCGCGGCGTTGCTGGAACTGGGCATGGGGTTCCACCCGGATTTCACGGGCCGCCAGAACGCCTTCATGGCCGGGCAGTTGCTGGGCATGCAAGTGGAGGAAATCGAAGCATTGATGCCGCAGATCGAAGGTTTTGCCGAAATCGGCGAGGCCATCGACCAGCCGGTACGCACCTACTCCAGTGGCATGCAAATGCGCCTGGCCTTCAGCGTCGCCACGGCCCGCCGCCCGGATATCCTGATCGTCGATGAAGCTCTCTCGGTGGGTGACGCCTACTTCCAACATAAAAGCTTTGAGCGCATCCGCAGTTTTCGCAAGGCCGGTACAACGCTGCTGATCGTGTCCCACGACCGCTCGGCGATTCAGTCGATCTGCGACAGCGCCATCCTGCTGGAACACGGGCGCATGGCCATGCGCGGCAAGCCGGAAGAGGTGATGGATTATTACAACGCGATGCTGGCCCAGCGCGAGGGTCAGATCGTCCGCCAGGAAATGCTCGCCAACGGCCAGGTACGTACCATCTCCGGCACCGGGGAGGCCGGCATTGTTGATGTTCAGCTGTTGAACAGTGAGGGCCAGCCGGTGGAAGTGGCCGAAATCGGCCAACCGATGGTGTTGCAGGTGCGGGTCGAGATCCGCCAGGACATCGAGCGGCTGGTGCTGGGTTTCCTGATCAAGGACCGCCTCGGTCAGCCCATGTACGGCATCAACACCCATCGCCAGGATAAAGCCGTGACCGACCTCAAGGCCGGCGAACGCGTCACCTTCCGTTTCAGCTTCGACATGCGCCTGGGCAAGGGCAATTACTCCGTCGCACTGAGCCTGTCCCGGCTGGATTCGCACCTGGACCGTAACTTTGAATGGCGCGACTACGGGCTGGTGTTCCACGTCATCAACAATCGCCAGGAAGATTTCGTTGGCTGTTCGTGGCTGCAGGCCCGCACCAGCATCCAGCGCGCGGCTTTACCCACGGCCGAAGCACTGACGCAAAAGGAACTGCCATGACTCGCCTGCTGATGGAATGCACCTACGTGTATGAACACCCGCAAGCCAATTCCGGGATTCAGCGGGTAGTGCGCAACGTCATCCGTGAATTGCCGGCCAAAGACCGGGAACGCGAACGCATTCCGGTGGTGATGCTGCAAGGCAAGCTGTACGAAGTAAAAAGTCTGGCGCCACTGCCCTCCAAGGGGTTGGACCTGGCCAGCTTGCGCGTGCGCCTGGAGCAATTTGCCAACCTGTTCTGGCTCAGGCACCGGACCCTGGAGCGGCGGCGCCCTTTCAGCCAGTCACGGTGGGCCCGTCTCATGCTCTACCTCGGTTGTCGGCTATTGGCCCTGGGCTTTCTGAGCATTCCGATGCGCGTGCTGGATCGTCTCCTCAAGCACCAGCACGTCCCGGCGCGTAGCGTGCCTCTGCAACACCGGCCCGGCGACCAACTGGTGCTGCTGGACTCTTCCTGGCACGCCGATTTCTTTCCTCTGGCCGAACAGCTCAAGCGCGATGGCGTCGGGATCGTCTCGGTGATCTACGACCTGATTCCCCTGACCCATCCGCAGTTCTGCGATGCCGGGCTGGTGAAGGTGTTCAATCATTGGTTCGACTGGATTGCCCGCACCGCTGATGGTTACATCGCGATCTCCAGCACCATCCGTGACCAGGTTCGCCAGGAGATGGAGCGGCGCGTCGGCGTAGATCAGGTAAGTGAACGCTGGTTCGACTATTTTCACCTGGGCAGCGAACTGGATTTAGTGGATGCCACCAGCGCCATCGACAGCAAACTGCTGCGAGTATTCACGCAGCCCGAGCCGGTGTTCCTGATGGTCAGTACCATCGAACCGCGCAAGAACCATGCTTACCTTCTGGATGCGTTCGACCGCGCCTGGGCCGCCGGTTCCCGGGCACGATTGTGCATCGTTGGGAAAATCGGCTGGAAATGCGAAACCCTGATCGAACGTATTCGGCGCCACCCGCAACTCAACAGCCGCCTGTTCATGTTCAACAATCTCTCGGACCATAGCCTGGAACATGCCTACCAACACGCTACGGCGCTGGTATTCCCGTCCTATGTGGAAGGCTTCGGGCTGCCTTTGGTGGAGGCCATGCAACGGGGCTTGCCGGCGATGGGCAGCGACATCGAAGTGTTTCGGGAAATCGGCGGTGAATTCATGGCTTATTTCGACCTCCACGACCCCCAGAGCCTGGCGGACTTGGTCACGGGCATGGAGCACAGCGGCGTGTTCCCGGCCAGTCGCCACCTTGATCAATGGCAATGGCTGAGCTGGCATCAAGCCAGTGCGCAACTGGTGGAACGCATCGAACACCATAGGGATGATGCGCGCATCGACAGGGAAACAGCATGCGGATAGCTCTCAACGCCCGGATTCTCCAAGCGCCACGCACCGGCATCGGTCATTACGTGGCCGAACTGGTCACTGCCCTGGCCGAGGAGCCGGACGTGCATTTATCGCTGTTCCACGGTTGGGGCTGGAGCGCCCAGTTACCGCAAGCGGCCACGCCAGGTTATTCGAGGTTTTCACCTTTGCTGCGACAGGTACCAGGAGCCTATCGGGCGCGCCGCTGGCTGGAGCAGAAACGCTTCGATCAGGGCCGTTCCCGTGCCATCGACCTGTATCACGAACCGAGTTTGTGGCCCCTGGCCTTCGAAGGGCCGACGGTAATGACCCTCCATGACCTGACCCACCTGCGCTACCCCGAGACGCAACCACCGGCACGCCTGAAAGAGATCGAGCGACGGTTGAACCGCGCCGTGGAGCAGGCGCACCTGATTCTGACCGACTCGCAGTTCATCGCCAATGAAACGATGCAGCATTTCGGCCTGCCCGCCGAGCGCGTTCGGGTCGCGCCACTGGGTGTCGCGGCGCGCTTTCATCCGCGCGATCCCGAGGTCATCGACGAGGTTCTCAAGGCCCATGGCCTGGAGCCAGGTGGTTATTTTTTGTGCGTCGGCACCCTGGAACCACGCAAAAACCTGTCATTGGCCCTGCGTGCCCACGCCGGCTTATCCGAATCGGTACGTCAGGCTTTTCCGTTGTTCATAGTAGGAATGAGCGGATGGCAGCGCGCACAGCTCAATGACGAGTTGAAAAGCGCCCTGGCGGGCGGTCATGTTTGTCTGGCGGGGTATCTGCCCGACGAGCAAGTTGCCCAGTTGCTGGCGGGGGCACGGGCGCTGATCTTTCCGTCGCTCTATGAAGGTTTTGGCCTGCCGGTGCTCGAAGCCATGGCCAGCGGCACCCCGGTGATTACCACGCGCTGCTCGGCGATGCCGGAAGTGGCCGGGGCGGCCGGCAATTATTGCGAACCCGACGATCCCCAGGGCATGCGCGAAGCCATGGGCCGGTTGATCGAAGATCGCCTGCATTGGCAGGCGTGTCGTGAAGCCGGGTTGCAACAAGCAGCGCTTTTTTCCTGGCAACGGTGCGCCAAGGTGACGGCCCAAGCGTATCGCCAGGTTCTGGGAGGTTGAATGCGAGTCCTGCACTTCTACAAAACCTATCTGCCGGACTCCATGGGCGGCATCGAACAGGTTATTTTCCAGCTGTGCGACAGCAGTGACCGATTGGGTATCTCCAACACCGTCCTGACGTTGAGCAACGATCCGGCCCCGGCTCCGATCGGCATCCGACAGCACACCGTTCATCAGGCCCGGATGGACTTCCAACTGGCCTCCACCGGATTTTCCTACAGCGTTTTCAAGAAATTTCGCGAGCTGGCGGCCGAAGCGGACGTGATCAATTACCACTTCCCCTGGCCGTTCATGGACCTGGTGCATTTTTGCAGCGCGGTGAAAAAACCCTACGTCGTCACTTATCATTCCGACATCATTCGCCAGCGGCTTCTGCTGAAGCTGTATCGCCCTCTGATGCGACGCTTCTTGAACGGCGCGGATCGCATCGTCGTAGCGTCGCCTAACTATGTGCACACCAGCGAGGTGCTCAAGGAGTACCGCAATAAGACCCAGGTCATCACCTACGGCTTGAACAAAGCCAGTTATCCACAGCCTGAGGCGGAACGCATCGCGCAGTGGAAGGCGAAACTGGGCGAGCGCTTCTTTCTGTTCGTGGGGGTGATGCGTTACTACAAGGGCCTGCACATTCTCCTCGACGCCCTCAAAGGTGTGGATTATCCAGTGGTCATCGTAGGTGCCGGTCCGCTGGAGAAAGAACTGCATGCCCAGGCTCAGGCGCTGGGCTTGCGCAACCTGCATTTCCTAGGACGCCTGGGAGATGAAGACAAAGTGACATTGCTGGAGCTGAGCTACGCCATCGTGTTCCCTTCGCACCTGCGCTCCGAAGCCTTCGGCATATCCCTGCTGGAAGGCGCGATGTTCGGCAAACCGATGATCTCCAGCGAAATCGGCACCGGCACCAGTTACATCAATATCCACAATGAAACCGGCCTGGTGGTGCCACCGAGCAACCCCGACGCTTTCCGGGAGGCAATGCGCACCCTGTGGGACAACCCGATACTGGCCAAGGAAATGGGCGGCAGGGCCGAAGACCGTTACCGGCAGTTGTTCACCTCCGAAGAGATGGGCCGCAAATGGGTGCAACTGTACGAGGCGTTGCTGGAGCAAAAAGCGCTTTCCTACGCGTAATACCAGCCCTTGAGGCGAGCGGACAAATCCCCTCGCCTCAAGGTTGCTCACCTCATTTCTCAGGCGTGCGTTTGCAAACCGGCAGCCGTACGCGGCATGCCGACGAACCCGGGCAAGGCTTCGATCCGCGCCAGCCACGCACGCACGTGGGCGTAGTCCTCCAGCGACACATTGCCCTCCGGGGCATGGGCGATGTAACTGTAGCCGGCGACATCGGCAATCGTCGCAGCATCCCCCGCCAGATACCTGCTGTTGCTCAAATGTTGATCAATGACTTTCAGCAAGCTATGGGAGCGGGAGATCGCATCTTCTGCGTTGTAGGGCGCGCCGAATACCGTGATCAGCCGCGCAGTGGCCGGCCCCGCATGGAGCGGCCCCGCTGCCACCGACAACCAGCGCTGCACCCGAGCGGCGCCGACCGGATCCGTTGGCAGCCAGCGGCCCTTGCCATATTTGTGCGCCAGGTACAGCAGAATGGCGTTGGAATCGGCCAGCACCATCCCGTCATCATCAATGACCGGCACTTGGCCAAAGGCATTAATTGCCAGGAAGTCTGCCTGTTTGTGGGCGCCTTTAGCCAGGTCGACGAAAATCACCTCGACGGGCAGCTCAAGCAAGGAAAGCATTAGTTGTACGCGATGTGCGTGGCCGGAAAGCGGGAAGTGATAAAGCTTGATGGGGTTCATGGTCGACTCCGCTGCAAATGACGCCATCAGCAGAACGGCGTCGATGGGGTCATCTTCCGCTTGAACTCAGGACTAGAGAATCACCCATATATGCAATCCATTGTTTCAAGCAACGAAACAATGTCTCAACCTTTCAACGCCGGATGCTCGCGCAATGCACGGACGATAAAATCAACAAAGCTGCGGACTCGCGCCGGCGCTTTGCGCCCGCCTTGATACACCACATGGATCGGCAGGGGTGGCAACTCGAAGTCAGCCAGAACGATCTCCAGTTCACCGTTGGCGACGTTGCCCGCCACCTGATAGGACAGGACCCGCGTCAACCCCAACCCCTGGCAGGCTGCCGTGATTGCGGCCTGGTTGGCTGTGACCACCAGTCTCGGCGCGGGCCGCACAGAAAGGGGTTGCCCTGCGTCGATGAACGTCCAGTTTCTGATCTGGCCGGTGGCCGATGAAGCGACCACTGGCGTGTGCTCCAGATCCTGCGGGTGTGCGGGTCGGCCATGACGAGCGAAGAGATCTGGAGAACCGCAAACCACCCGCCGCACTTCACCGACACGGACAGCGTGCTGGCTACTGTCGGGCAACTCGCCAATGCGCACGGCAATGTCTATGCCCTCCTCGACCATGCTGACAATACGGTCCAGCAACAAGGCATTGATGCTCATCTCGGGGAATCGCTGCAGGTAATCGACCAGCACCGGCGTGACAAATAACTGACCGAACAGCACCGGGGCGGTAATCGTCAATTGCCCGCGGGGCTGGGCGTGACTGCCGACCGCTGAATCCTCGGCTTCCTGCAGATCAGCCAGAATTCGCCGGCAGTCCTCGAGAAAGCGCTGGCCGGCTTCGCTCAGGTAGACGTTGCGGGTGGTGCGCACCAGCAAGGGTGTACCGATGCGTTGCTCCAACGCCGCCACGGCACGTGTGACGCTGGCCGCCGACAGGCCCAGGCGTCGCGCAGCCGCCGAGAAACCGGAGTCCTGGGCAACGGCGACAAAAACCTGCATTTCCTGAAACCTGTCCATTTAGCCCCCGATGAGAAACCCTGATACAAGTTGGTTGCGCACCTCAAATCAGCGCCGCACCGCCATTGTAGGGGGCCGCGCCAGCAAACCACAGAGCAACGCCACCGGGCACAGGAACATCGACCCGGTCAATTGCGGCTATGCTTGTTACCATCGAGCATACTTTCATGACAATTTAATGACTCGAACCATGACGTAAGTCTTGTGGACACGGGCTTACTCGCAAGCCCGTGTCCACAAGTTGCGTGCCTCACTGGCGTCCATCGGAAGGCCCCTTTTTGTGAACGTTTTTTACCGCGGCTTCACCCACCCCCTCGCCCCTCTCATCGCCCTGGCCGGATGTGCATTAATCATCCCCATGAGCCTGCGCCTCTCGCTGGGATGGTCCGATCCGCTGGGCTATCTGTCTGACCTGGGCAGCGGCGGGTTGCTGATCGTGCTGCTTTATCGTCGTCCCTGGTGGGTGGCATTACCCATTTTGCTGGTCTGGAGCATGCTGACGCTGGCCAGCATCGAACTGGTCAGTGCTGTCGGGCGCATGCCCACCCTGTCGGACCTGCCTTACCTGACCGACCCGCAATTCGTCGAAAACTCCACCAGCGGGGGCTTCGCCCATCCCTGGCTGGCAGGGCTGCAGCTGGCCGCGTTGCTGGTCTGGCTGATCGTACAGTGGCCCCGCCGGTTGTATCTGGCGCCTCGCTTGCCCCGCCACGCCTGGGCGCTGCCGGTAGTGCTTTTGCTCAGCCACAGCGTGGTGCAATCCTGGCGACCCAGTGAGGCAGACCAATGGAACCTGTTCAATCTTCCCCACCAACTCGTCACGGCGGCCGTTGCCGCCGGGCAGGATCGTACCCAGCTATGGCTTGAAGATGATGCAGTGGTTCAAGCCCCGCCAATGGAGGGTCTTACCCGGCTCGATCTTGAAGGTCAGAAAATCCTGCCTGCCCCAGGCCGGGCCCGCAACGTCCTGATCATCACCTTGGAAGGCATCCCCGGCGCCTATGTGGGCGTCAACCGCCAGGCCCTGAAAAGCAGCTATCAGGAAGACTTGATGCCGCACCTCAGTGCCTGGGCCCAGCGCGGTATGAATACCCCCGATTACGTCCTGCACAACCATCAGACCATTCGCGGGCTGTACTCGATGCTGTGTGGCGATTACGAAAAATTCGACGACGGCACACCCAAAGGCGTCGAGATGTTGAACCTGACCCGGCGCAATCAGGCTTGCCTGCCGGCCCAGTTGCGCCGCAATGGGTTCTCCACTCATTTCCTGCAAGGTGCGGGCCTGCGGTTCATGGCCAAGGACCGGATCATGCCGCACATCGGCTTCGACACCACCCTGGGCATGGACTGGTTCACCAAGCCTTCCTATCTGGAGTTCCCTTGGGGCAAGGACGATAAGACATTCTTCGAAGGCGCGCTGGATTACGTAGGGCAACTGCAACAGGCAAAGAAGCCCTGGATGCTGACGCTGCTGACGGTGGGTACGCACCAGCCCTACTCAGCGCCGGATGACTACCTGCAACGCTACGACACCGCCAAGCAGGCGGCCGTCGGTTACCTGGACGACGCGCTGGGCAACTTCATGTCGGGGCTGGAACGCCAAGGCGTGCTGAAAGACACCCTGGTGATCATCACCTCGGACGAATCCCACGGCATCGACGATGTGCGCCTGGCGTCATCCTGGGGTTTCAACCTGACATTGGCGCCGGAGCCATTGCCCCGGATCAAGTCAGGGGTTTACGGTCATGTCGACCTGACTGCCTCAGTCCTCGATTACTTCGGTTTCAAAGTGCCCAAGTCATTGTCCGGTCGCTCGATGTTCAGGGATTACTCAACGGGCCGAGAAATCATGTCGTTCACCAACGGCAAGCTGCGCTATCACGACGGTAAAGGCACGTTCACCGAATGCGATTTTCTGCAACGTTGCCGCTTTTACTCCAGCGAAGGCTTCATCACTGAGCGCGTCACTTATGGCGGGCAATACAGCGGTCAGCGCGCCAGGCTGATCAGCGCGCGAGGCTCGGCTCTGGACCGCAGCCTGCTACGCACCCCCCTCAACCAGCATTATCAGTTTGGCAGCGCCGATCAAATCCCGCTTCCGGCCCAGATCACCAACGACTGGACCGATAACCTGATCGGCGCCCAGTACCTGGAGATGCCCAAGGGCTCACAGACCCGCGTCAGCCTGACCATCCGCGCCCTGGGTCCGGACAATGCGGCCTATATTTCCCTCAAGGCCAAAGAGTTCGAGCAGGATGTAGCGATCGACCTGCCGACGGAAGTGGCGGTGACGCCCGAACAGCCGCTGGTGATGAACATCCGTTTCGATAACCCGCAACCCCGCAAGGCCTTCTCTTTCCATCTGCTGGGGCACGGGGTGGGCGCCATCGAAATCAGTGACTTCAGTGTCGTGACCGAACTGCCGGAGCAAACGGACCAGTCGGATTACCTGAACGTCGTCCAGGAAGACAGTGATGCTCAGTCCAGTTGAATGAACATCACGCAGCCCATGAGCAGCACTGAGCCTTACATCGCCCCGGGCTGAATTGATCAATGATTGACCCATTACTTAAGGATCGAACGCAATCAGCAGAGCGGCGCGCAATAACTCGCGCACCGCCTATGTTGACTGAATGGCTTTTTTGAAACCCAGGCTCAAGCTCTCGGCCTTAGCAAGCAGCAGACTAATCCAGCAACCGATGCAACTTGGCGTACTGCAACAGCATGATGGTTTTGCCGTCGCAGATATCTCCGGTTTCGATCATGCCCAACGCCTTGTCGAGGGGCATCTCCAGCACTTCGATTTCCTCGCCCTCGGCTTCCAGCCCACCGCCCTCATGCTGTTTATCTTCGTCGAAGTATTCACCGACGAAAAAATGCACGCGTTCGGTCACCGAGCCAGGGCTCATGAATGCCTCGAACACCTTGCGTACATCCTGAACGATATAGCCGGTTTCCTCCTGGGTCTCCTTGCGGATGCAGGTGTGCGGGTCGTCGTTATCCAGCAGGCCGGCACAGGTTTCGATCAATAGCCCCTCGTGGCCATTGACGAAGGCCGGGAAGCGGAACTGCCGAGTCAGCACCACAGTCTGCTTGGCCTTGCTGTACAACAGGATGGTCGCGCCGTTGCCACGATCGTAGGTCTCGCGGGCCAGTTCGCGCCATTGGCCATCGCGGCCGAGGTAGTCGTACGTGGTTTTACGCAGCACGTACCAGTTGTCCGAGAGCACTTCGACTTTCTTGATGCGCACGCGATCTTTGGTGTTTGCCAGTGTCATTCAGCCGTTCCATATCCAGTGTCTGAAAGCGGCAGAGCGGCCGTAAAGGCCAACGGCCTGCCATGATTGAGGGCAGGCTAGCAGAGGCAGGCTCGATCACTCCAGCGCGGTGGCAAACACCTTGCCGGGGTTCATCAACCCGGTCGGATCCAGCGTTCGCTTGATGGCACGCATCAACTCGATCTCCAGCGGATCCTTGAAATGGGCCGCCGCGGCCGGCTTGGCTTGCCCCAGGCCATGTTCGGCACTGATGCTGCCGTTGAAAGCGCTCGTCATCTGGTAGATGACCTGCATGATCGCTTGTTCCTGGGCCTTGAACGGGGCATCGGCATGGCCCAGCGGCTTGCTGATGTTGTAGTGCAGGTTGCCATCACCCATGTGACCGTAAGAAACAATGCGTACGCCGGGAAACGCCTGTTGCAAGGCGCTATCGGTGCGCTCGATGAACACCGGAATCTGGCTGACGGGCACGCTGATGTCATGCTTGAGGCTCGGTCCTTCATGATTCTGCGCCTCGGAAATACCTTCGCGCAGAGCCCACAATGCCGCAGCCTGAGTCTGGTTGCTGGCGATCACGGCATCGATCACCCACCCGGCCTCAAAAGCATGGCCCAGGCCACTTTCAAGCAACGACTCCAAAGGCGCGTCAGGCACCGTGTCGCGCAATTCGATCAAGGCGTACCACGGGTGCGGCCCCTGCAAGGGGTCACTGCAACCGGCCACATGGTCCAGAACGAACTCCAGGCTCTGGCACGACATCATCTCAAAACCCGTCAGACGGTCGGCGCACAGGCTGCGAACATGCCCGATCAGGTCTACGGCGGCCTGCGGAGAAGGCAGCGCGACCCAGGCGGTTGCCGTGCTGTGAGTCGCGGGAAACAACTTGAGCACCGCCGCCGTGATAATTCCAAGCGTGCCCTCTGAGCCAATGAACAGATGCTTGAGGTCGTAACCGGTGTTGTCTTTGCGCAGGCCTCGCAAGCCGTGCCAGACACGTCCATCGGGCAATACCACCTCCAGCCCCAGGGTCAGCTCGCGCATGTTGCCGTAACGCAGCACTGCCGTGCCACCGGCGTTGGTGGCCAGATTGCCGCCCACCGTGCAACTGCCTTCGGCCCCCAGTGACAGGGGGAACAAGCGACCGGCCTGGCTGGCGGCTTCTTGCAACTGCTGCAGAATCACCCCGGCCTCGACCGTAATGGTTTCATTGGCCAGGTCGATTTCGCGGATGCGCTTCATCCGGGTCAGGGACAACACCACCTGGCGGCCAGACGAATCAGGGATCGAGCCACCACACAATCCGGTGTTGCCGCCCTGCGGCACCAAGGCAACGTGGGCGTCATGGCAAAGCCGCACCACCGCCGCCACTTCTTCAGTGGTGGCCGGGCGCACAACCAGTGCGGCCCGGCCTTGATAAGCGTTACGCCAGTCAGTCAGGTAGCTGTACATAAGTTCAGGATCACGCACCAGCCCCGCCGCACCGACCACGTGCTCGACGCTTTGGATCAAGGTGTTCCAGGCCATAGGGTCGAGATCGGCCGAAGGGAGCGGATTGGGGGCTTGCATGACAGACTCCGGACGTTTGAATTCGGCTGCTGCAGCGCACATCGTGCGTTGCAGCAGTGGAAGCGACCGATTGAGATGAACTAGCTGCGCATCAGCTCAATGGCGGCACTTTTCTTGTGACGGATCACCGTCACCAGGTGCCAGGAGACAGACGCCGCTGCGAGGGCCAGGAAGACCGCCGAGATCGGCGTGGTGAGGAAACCGCTGAAGTTGCCATCCGAGAGCATCAGACCGCGACGCAGGTTGGTTTCCGCCATAGGTCCGAGGATGAAGCCAATGATGAACGGCGCAATCGGCAAGCCACCTTTGACGAAGCCATAGCCCAGCAAACCGAACAGCAACACCGCCCAGACGTCGAAGATCCGGCTGTTCAGGCCGAACGCACCGACTACGCAGAGCACCAGGATGATCGGCAGCAGAATGTGCTTGGGCACCGCCAACAGCTTGATGAAGATGCGCAGGCCGTAGAACTCCAGCACCAGCATCAGCAACGAGGCCAGGATCAGCGCGGCAAAAATGGTGTAGACCAGCGGCCCCTGACTGATGAACAACAGTGGGCCCGGCTGGATCCCGTGAATCATGAAGCCGCCAAGCATCACTGCCGTGGTGGTGTCACCGGGAATCCCCAGGGTCAGCAACGGGATCATCGCACCGCCAATACCGGCGTTGTTCGCGGTTTCACTGGCGACCACGCCCTCGATGGAGCCTTTACCGAATTCTTCCGGGTGTTTGGAACGCTTTTTTGCCGCGATGTAGGAAACAATGTTCGAGGTGCCAGCGCCGATGCCCGGCAGGATCCCGATGCCCAGGCCAATGAACGACGAGCGGGTCGCATTCGGCAACTGGCTGATGAACTCCTTGATTGAAAAACCAAAGCCCTTGACGCCCTTCATGCTGATGCTCTGTGGCTTGGCACGGTGGCTCAAGCGGGCGCTTTCGGCGAATTTCAGCACTTCGGCGACCGCAAACATCCCAATCATGACGGTCAGCATGGCGAAGCCACCGTTAAGACTCGGCAGGTCAAAGGTAAAGCGCCGGATGGCCTCGACCGGGGCGATCCCGACAGTCGAAAAGGCAAAGCCCAGGGCACCGGCAAACAACCCTTTGACCAGCGATCCGGTGGACAGTGTGGCAATCAGGGTTAGCGAGAAAACAGCGATGGAGAAATATTCGTGGGGACCGAAACTCAAGGCCACGTCAGCCAGGATCGGGGCGATAAACATCAACGCCGCAATGCTGAAAATCGTGCCCAGGAACGAGAACACCACGCCAATGCCCAGCGCTTTGACGCCCTGGCCCTTTTTCATCATCGGCGAACCATCGAACGTGGTGGCGATGGAGGCCGGCGTACCCGGTATGTTAAGCAATATCGCTGAAATCAGCCCCCCCGAGGTGGCGCCGACAAACAGAGCAACCAGCAGTGACAGACCTGTTGCCGGGCCCATCGAATAGGTCAGCGGCAAGCACAGGGCGATGGCCATGGTTGCCGAAAGACCGGGCACCGCACCAAAGACGATCCCCACTGCAACACCGAGAGTGATCAGGACAAATACATAGGGCGAGAATACGGCACCAAAGCCTTGTTGCAGGAGCTCAATCATCACCGTCCCCTAGAAATCCAATAGACCGATGGGCAGCATCAAATCGAAGCCCTCACGGAAGATCACAAAAATCAATGCTGCTGAAACGACCGCGATCAAGGCATAAAGCCAGTGCTTGACCTTCTGATCCGCGGGGGTCAACACGATGAATTGGGCGTAGAGGTAAAGCGCGGTCATGATCGCGAAACCGACGATTTCCAGCAGTGCGGTATAGAGCGTCACCAGCGCGATGGATTTGATAACGGTCGGGTAATCGATCGACTCAGGTGCTTCGGCGGGCTCGCTGGGTTCGGCACGTTGCTGGGGCAGTTTTTTCCAGGCCAGCAATTGCAACACACCCAACAGGCACAGCGCGCCGGAAAGAATCCAGGGCACAAAAGCGGCGTCGACAAAACTGCGGCGCGGCAGATTTGCAGTCAACAACAGGTACGCCACACCGGCACCGAGCATCGCCAGGCCGGCGAACAATTCATTTCTTTTGTAGGTATCCATACAGGATCCTCTTTCACTTGAAGGGCCGAGCAAAGGGGCGCCTGCCAATACGGTAAGCGCCCCCTCCTGTTTCCCAGGATTTACTTGGCTTTACGCATTTCGTCCTTGAACTGCATGAAGTCGTCACGGGTCTTGGTCAGGGTAGCAATGGCTTCTTCGGTGCCCTGGAAGCTGACAGGCTGCTTGAACGATTTCTTGAGTTCTTCAGCGTATTCAGGTTCTTCGGTGATTTTCTTCATGGTGTCAGCCATTTTCTTGACGATGGCCGGGTCTGTGCCTTTCGGGAAAGCCACGATGTAAGGCTTGTCCAGGACCAGATCCACGCCCTGCTCCTTGAACGTCTTGACGTCACCCAGCAGTGCGTTGCGCTCCGCGTTAGGCTGGCCCAGCGCAGTCATCTTGCCGCTGGCAATGTAGTCCTGAACCGAACCATAGCTGATAGCACCCAGGTCAATGCGCTTGCCCAGCAAGGCCACCACTTTTTCCGAAACGGTGCCGCTGTCGACCATCTTCAGTTTGACGCCGGCGAGCTTCTCGAACATCAACCCTTGCAGGTGCGAGAAATTGCCCATCTCGGTGCCGTAGGTGATGGTGCCAGGCTTGGCCTTGGCTTGTGAAATCAACTGGTCGAGGGTGTCGATACCCGAGCTTTTGGCAGAGACGAACACCGCGCCTTTATCGACGCCGGCGATGCAGGAGACATCAAACGCGTCGAAGCGATCTTCCGACAACCCTGCCACTTCGTTAACGATCATCTGACCGGTGTGGGTGAACAGAATGGTGTTGCCATCTGGCGCCGCGCTCTTGACCGCGTCGGCGGCAATGGTGCCGCCCCCGCCCGCCATGTTGGTGACCACCATGGACTTGCCTGTCAGCTTGGTGAAGTACTTGGCCATCATCCGTGCGTTGAAGTCGGTATCGCCGCCGGCGTTGGCAATAACCACCACCTGCACCGGACGTGTCGGCCAGTCGCTCGCATCAGCGGCAACGGCCGTTCCGGCCGTAAGGGTCAAGAAAGACGCGATGAGAGAGGCGCATAGTGTTTTTTTCATTATTTTTCTCCAGAGATGCTGCCGTAGAAGGTGTTGCTAGGGCGTTGGGTGTGACGAGGATGAATCGGGTGCGTGATCACCCTGCGCGCAGTGGCAATGCCAGACGGGAGCGCGGCTCGAGGCGAACGGTGCAAGGGGGTTTGCCGGGGCGAACAGATTTGACTGGCTGAAAAGCCGTGAGCCGCCTGGCGGGAGTGCGAAAACGGGAAGAGATGCGCCCCTGCACTTTTATGCAGAACGGGCAGAGAGCGATGCTGATGAGCCGTCGGAGCGAATGGCATAGCAGGGCCTGCGTCGATTTTATTATTTTATGTCATACGTTGTCGTACGACTTGGCCGATTATCGTCACCTAAAATAATTTTTGTCAACGCGGATATTTGTTGAATCGGTGAGAGGAGGAAGACGTGGCCTCATGTTTACGCTCATGAGGAGAAATGCGCGGGGGGAAGATCGGACGAGCGGCGGCTCAGGGATGCCCTTCAGAAGCCGGGATGTGAAGGGCAGCAGCCTATGACGCCAGGGTGCAGAGGAGACGAAATCACCTCCGCAACCCCGGCTGCCAAGGCTTACTCCACTGTCACAGACTTCGCCAAGTTACGCGGTTGGTCGACGTCTGTGCCCTTGAGCACGGCGACGTAGTACGACAACAACTGCAGCGGGATCGTGTAGAGGATCGGCGACAGGATGTCGTGGATGTGCGGCATGTGCACCACGTGAGTACCTTCACCATTGGTCATGCCGGCCTTCTCGTCGGCAAAGACAATCAGCTGGCCGCCACGAGCGCGCACTTCCTGCAGGTTGGACTTGAGCTTTTCCAGCAGCTCGTTGTTGGGTGCCACGGTGACCACTGGCATGTCGTTGTCCACCAGGGCCAGGGGGCCGTGCTTGAGTTCACCGGCCGGGTAGGCTTCAGCATGGATGTAGGAAATCTCCTTGAGCTTCAAGGCCCCTTCCATCGCCACTGGGAACTGGGCGCCACGGCCCAGGAACAGGGTATGGTTCTTCTCGGCAAACAGCTCGGCGATCTTTTCCACTGTGCTGTCCATGGCCAAGGCTTCGCCCAGGCGGGCCGGCAGGCGGCGCAGTTCTTCTACCAGTGTTGCCTCGACGCCCTCACCCAGCGTGCCACGCACCTGGCCCAAGGACAGGGTCAACAGCAACAAGCCCACCAACTGCGTGGTGAACGCCTTGGTCGACGCCACACCGATTTCACGGCCGGCCTGGGTCAGCAGGGTCAGGTCGGATTCGCGTACCAACGAACTGATGCCGACGTTACAGATCGCCAGGCTGGCGAGGAACCCTAACTCCTTGGCGTTACGCAAGGCGGCCAGGGTGTCGGCGGTTTCACCGGACTGGGAAATGGTGACGAACAGGGTGTCGGGTTGCACCACCACTTTGCGGTAGCGGAACTCGCTGGCGACTTCGACCTGACACGGAATACCAGCCAGTTCTTCCAGCCAGTAACGAGCCACCATCCCGGCGTGGTAGCTGGTGCCACAGGCAACGATCTGCACGTTGCGAACCTTGGCGAACAACTCGGCGGCCTGTGGCCCGAACGCCTGGACCAGCACCTGGCTCTGGCTCATTCGGCCTTCCAGGGTGCGTTGCACCACAGCCGGTTGTTCGTGGATTTCCTTGAGCATGAAGTGGCGGAACTCGCCCTTGTCGGCGGCTTCGGCGCCGTCACGGTATTGAACGGTCTCACGCTCCACGGCTTTGCCGTCGATGTCCCAGATCTGCACGCTGTCGCGGCGAATTTCGGCGATATCGCCCTCTTCCAGGTACATGAAGCGATCAGTGACCTGACGCAGTGCCAACTGATCGGAAGCCAGGAAATTCTCCCCCAAGCCCAGACCAATCACCAACGGGCTACCGCTGCGGGCGGCTACCAGACGATCCGGCTGCTTGGCACTGATCACCGCCAAGCCATAGGCACCGTGCAGTTCCTTGACGGTGGCCTTGAGCGCCGCAGCCAGGTCCATCAGGTCTTTAAGCTTATGATTCAGCAGATGGGCGATCACTTCGGTGTCAGTGTCGGAGGTGAATACGTAGCCGAGTGCCTTGAGTTGTTCACGCAAGGCTTCGTGGTTCTCAATAATGCCGTTGTGTACCACCGCCAAGTCGCTGGAAAAGTGTGGGTGGGCATTACGCTCGCACGGCGCGCCGTGGGTGGCCCAACGGGTGTGGGCTATGCCCAGGCGACCGACCAGCGGCTCGGCCTCCAGCGCCTGTTCCAGTTCGCTGACTTTACCTGGGCGACGCATGCGTTCGAGCGTCTCATCGTTGGTAAACACCGCCACACCGGCGCTGTCATACCCGCGGTATTCGAGGCGCTTGAGGCCTTCGAGCAAGATTGCTGTGATGTTGCGTTCAGCAACGGCGCCGACAATTCCACACATGCTATTTCTCCTGGCTGACAGACGCGCAGATCACATGGATCCCACGGGCCTGAATCTGATCGCGTGCCTCCACGGGCAGGCGATCATCGGTAATGAGGGTATGGACGCTGCTCCACGGCAGTTCCAGATTGGGGATTTTTCGGCCGATCTTGTCGGCCTCCACCATCACGATCACTTCGCGGGCAACCTCAGCCATCACACGGCTCAGGCCCAGCAGTTCGTTAAAGGTGGTGGTGCCTCGGACCAGATCGATGCCATCGGCACCGATAAACAACTGGTCGAAATCGTAGGAGCGCAGGACCTGCTCCGCGACTTGGCCCTGGAACGACTCGGAATGAGGATCCCAGGTGCCACCGGTCATCAACAGCACCGGCTCATGCTCCAGTTCGCTCAGGGCACTGGCGACATGCAGGGAATTGGTCATCACCACCAACCCCGGTTGCAGGCCGAGCTGAGGAATCATCGCCGCCGTGGTGCTGCCGCTGTCGATGATGATCCGCGCATGTTCACGGACCCGCTTCACAGCGGCCCGGGCAATGGCCTGTTTGTATTTGGAGACGGCTTGCCCGTTATCGGCGACCAACTCCTGCGGCATGGGCACCGCGCCACCGTAACGACGCAGCAGCAAGCCATTGGTTTCCAGTGCAGCGAGGTCCTTGCGAATCGTAACTTCTGAGGTTTCGAAGCGCTTGGCCAACTCATCGACACTGACCTCGCCCTGCTCTTGAAGCAAGGCAAGGATGTTGTGGCGGCGCTGTGGTGTGTTGCGCTTTGACATAAGGATAAGTTTCGATTCGAAAGATAACGTAAGCAATCAAAACCTATTGCAGTGAAATCGTCAAGGCGAGGGAAGAAAAATTCAGAAATCATAAACACAATGTGGGAGCGGGCTTGCTCGCGAAAGCGGCGTGTCAGGCGGTACTGCTTGACCTGATACACCACTTTCGCGAGCAAGACGGCTCCCACATAGGATCTGTGGATAACTTAGCTTTTCTTGATTTTTACCGGGCGCTTCCAACCATCGATGTTGCGCTGCCGCGCACGGGCCACAGCCAGTTGAGACTTATCCACATCCTGATTGATGGTTGAACCCGCCGCCGTGTTCGACCCATCACCGATGGTCACGGGCGCGACCAGCGAGTTGTTGGAACCGATGAACACGTCTTCACCAATGGTCGTCTGATACTTATTGGCACCATCGTAATTACAGGTGATGGTGCCGGCGCCAATGTTGGTGCGTGCACCAATTTCAGCGTCACCCAAGTAGGTCAAGTGACCGGCCTTGGCGCCTTCGCCCATGTGGGCATTCTTGAGCTCGACGAAGTTACCCACATGGGCGCGGGCTTCCAGCACGGTACCCGGACGCAGGCGAGCAAATGGGCCAGCGTCGCTGCCTTCGCCCATGACGGCGCCTTCGAGGTGACTGTTGGCCTTGATCACCACGCCTTTGCGCAGGGTACTGTCCTTGATCACACAGTTCGGGCCAATGACCACGTCGTCCTCGATGATGACCTTGCCTTCGAGGATAACGTTGATGTCGATGACCACATCGCGGCCGACGCTGACTTCACCGCGCACATCGAAACGGGCCGGGTCGCGCAGGGTCACGCCCTGCGCCATCAGGCGGCGGGCGGCGCGCAATTGATAGTGACGCTCCAGTTCAGCCAGTTGCCGGCGATCGTTGGCGCCCTGCACTTCCATGGCATCCAGCGGCTGCTCGGTGGCGACCACCAGCCCATCGTTGACAGCCATGGCAATCACATCGGTCAGGTAGTACTCGCCTTGGGCATTGTTGTTCGACAAACGACTCATCCAGTCGCCCAGTCGCTCAGCCGGCACGGCAAGGATCCCGGTGTTGCCTTCGGTGATCGCGCGCTGGGCTTCGTTGGCGTCCTTTTGCTCGACAATCGCTGTCACCTGCCCGTCGGCGTTGCGCACAATGCGACCGTAACCCGTGGGGTCGTCGAGTTCGACGGTCAACAGGCCCAATTGCTGGGGAGCAGCATGCTTGAGCAGGCGCTGCAAAGTATCGACTTCAATCAGCGGCACGTCGCCGTAGAGAATCAGTACTGTCTCGGCGGTAATAAATGGCACGGCCTGGGCCACTGCGTGGCCAGTCCCCAGTTGTTTATCCTGCAGGACAAAATTAAGGTCATCCGCCGCCAGGCGCTCACGCACGGCGTCCGCCCCATGGCCTATCACCACGTGAATGCGCTGTGGATCAAGTTGCCTGGCGCTGTGGATAACATGACCGAGCATGGAGTTGCCGGCCACCGGGTGCAATACCTTGGGCAGCGCCGAACGCATGCGAGTGCCTTGACCCGCCGCGAGGATAACGATTTCGAGAGACATGACTGGCTACCAATCCTGGGTGGTCAGCGGCTGCGACCAGATGATGAGTGTCGGGAAAAGAAAAAAGGGTAGCCGAGGCTACCCTTTTTAATCAATCACACAGAAAGCAGACGGCTTAGCCGCCGAACTTCTTGCGGATCTGCTGGACGGTGCGCAGCTGGGCTGCGGCCTCGGCCAGACGTGCAGCAGCAGAACCGTAGTCGAAATCTGCGCCTTTTTCGTTCAGGGCCTTCTCGGCAGCCTTGACGGCTTCCTGAGCGGAGGCTTCGTCCAGGTCGGCAGCACGTTGCACGGTGTCGGCAAGGACCTTGACCATGTTCGGCTGAACCTCGAGGAAACCACCGGAGATGTAATACACCTCGGCTTCCCCGCCCTGCTTGATCAAGCGGATCGGACCTGGTTTCAGATTAGTGATCAGCGGTGCGTGACCCAGAGCGATACCAAGATCACCCAGCTCACCATGCGCAACCACCATCTCGACCAGACCGGAGAAAATTTCCCCTTCCGCACTGACGATATCGCAATGGACTGTCATAGCCATCTGATTGCCTCAACCTAAATTAGCGCCCGTTGCCGGGCGCCGGGATTACAGTTTCTTGGCTTTCTCGATCGCTTCTTCGATGCCGCCGACCATGTAGAACGCTTGTTCTGGCAGGTGGTCGTAGTCACCGTTGAGGATGCCTTTGAAGCCAGCAATGGTGTCTTTCAGGGAAACGTATTTACCCGAGGCACCGGTGAAGACTTCAGCCACGAAGAACGGCTGCGACAAGAAGCGCTGGATCTTACGAGCGCGGGATACCAACTGCTTGTCGGTTTCCGACAGCTCGTCCATACCCAGGATCGCAATGATGTCCTTCAGCTCTTTGTAGCGCTGCAGCACGTACTGAACGCCGCGAGCGGTGTCGTAGTGCTCCTGGCCGATCACGTTCGGGTCCAGCTGACGCGAGGTCGAATCCAGTGGATCTACCGCTGGGTAGATACCCAGGGAAGCGATGTCACGGGACAGAACGACGGTGGCGTCCAAGTGGGCGAAGGTGGTCGCTGGCGACGGGTCGGTCAAGTCGTCCGCCGGTACGTATACCGCCTGGATCGAGGTGATCGAACCTTCCTTGGTCGAAGTGATACGTTCTTGCAGAACGCCCATCTCTTCAGCCAGGGTCGGCTGGTAACCTACTGCCGAAGGCATACGGCCCAGCAGTGCGGATACTTCAGTACCGGCCAGGGTGTAACGGTAGATGTTGTCAACGAACAACAGTACGTCGTTACCTTCGTCACGGAACTTCTCGGCCATGGTCAGGCCGGTCAGGGCTACGCGCAGACGGTTTCCCGGCGGCTCGTTCATCTGACCGTAAACCAGTGCCACTTTGTCCAGAACGTTGGAATCCTTCATCTCGTGGTAGAAGTCGTTACCCTCACGAGTACGCTCACCCACACCGGCGAACACGGAATAGCCGCTGTGCTCGATGGCGATGTTACGGATCAGTTCCATCATGTTTACGGTCTTGCCCACACCGGCACCACCGAACAGACCGACTTTACCGCCCTTGGCGAACGGGCAAACCAGGTCGATAACCTTGATGCCGGTTTCCAGCAGGTCGTTACCGCCTGCCTGTTCAGCGAAGGATGGCGCAGGACGGTGAATGCCCCAGCGCTCTTCGGTGGCGATCGGGCCAGCTTCGTCGATCGGGTTGCCCAGCACGTCCATGATCCGGCCCAGGGTCGCTTTACCGACCGGTACGGAGATGGCAGCGCCAGAGTCGATCACGTCCAGACCGCGCTTCAAGCCTTCGGTGGAACCCATCGCAATGGTACGAACCACGCCGTCGCCCAGCTGCTGCTGAACTTCCAGAGTGGTTTCCGCGCCTTGTACTTTCAGCGCGTTGTAGATGCTCGGTACGCTGTCGCGTGGAAATTCCACGTCGATAACGGCGCCGATGATTTGAACGATACGTCCGCTACTCATAGCTGGATCCTCTGAATATTTGAACCGTTAAACCGCGGCAGCGCCGCCGACGATTTCCGAGATCTCTTGGGTGATCGCAGCCTGACGCGCCTTGTTGTAGATCAGTTGCAAATCACTGATCAGATCACCGGCGTTGTCGGTAGCGTTCTTCATCGCGATCATCCGCGCCGCTTGTTCAGCTGCGTTGTTCTCGACCACCGCCTGGTAAACCTGCGACTCCACGTAGCGGACCATCAAGCCGTCAAGCAGCTCTTTGGCATCCGGTTCGTAGAGGTAGTCCCAGTGGTGCTTGAGTTCCTGTTCCGGGGTCGCCACCAGTGGAATCAACTGCTCCACGGTAGGCTGTTGCGTCATGGTGTTGATGAATTTGTTGGATACCACGGACAGGCGGTCAATACGGCCTTCCAGGTAAGCATCCAGCATCACCTTGACGCTGCCGATCAGATCATTGATCGACGGCTCTTCACCCAGGTGGCTGATAGCTGCAACGACGTTACCGCCGAAGTTGCGGAAAAAAGCCGCACCCTTGCTACCAATCACGCACAGATCGATCTCGACGCCTTGTTCACGGTTTACAGCCATGTCCTTGACCAGGGCCTTGAACAGGTTGGTGTTCAAGCCACCGCACAGACCACGGTCACTGCTCACCACAACGTAACCGACGCGCTTGATGGCGCGCTCGATCATGAACGGGTGGCGATATTCCGGGTTGGCGTTGGCCAGATGACCAATTACCTGGCGGATGCGCTCCGCGTAGGGACGGCTAGCAGCCATGCGCATTTGTGCCTTGCGCATTTTGCTGACCGCCACTTTTTCCATGGCGCTGGTAATCTTTTGCGTGCTTTTGATGCTCGCAATCTTACTGCGAATCTCTTTTGCGCCTGCCATGTAACACCTATCAGGTTAGCAAGCGGGAGCCTTGCGACTCCCGCTGCGGCTTACCAGGTTTGGGTGGCCTTGAACTTCTCGATACCGGCTTTCATGCCAGCGTCGATTTCGTCATTGAAGTCACCCTTCACGTTGATCTTCGCCATCAAATCGGCGTGATCGCGGTTGAAGTAAGCAATCAGCGCTTGTTCAAAGCTGCCGACCTTGGCGATTTCGACGTCAGTCAGGAACCCACGTTCAGCGGCATACAGCGACAACGCCATGTCAGCAATCGACATTGGAGCGTATTGCTTCTGCTTCATCAGCTCGGTAACGCGCTGACCATGCTCAAGTTGCTTACGGGTCGCTTCGTCCAGGTCAGACGCGAATTGGGCGAATGCCGCCAGTTCACGGTACTGAGCCAGAGCGGTACGGATACCACCGGAAAGCTTCTTGATGATCTTGGTCTGAGCGGCACCACCTACACGGGATACCGAAACACCGGCGTTCACAGCAGGACGGATCCCGGAGTTGAACATGGCCGATTCCAGGAAGATCTGACCGTCGGTGATGGAAATCACGTTGGTCGGAACGAACGCGGAAACGTCGCCAGCCTGGGTTTCGATGATCGGCAGTGCGGTCAGGGAACCGGTTTTGCCGGTCACTGCGCCGTTGGTGAACTTCTCTACGTACTCTTCCGAAACGCGGGATGCGCGCTCCAGCAGACGGGAGTGGAGATAGAACACGTCGCCTGGATAAGCTTCACGGCCTGGTGGACGGCGCAGCAGCAGGGAAATCTGGCGGTAAGCCACTGCCTGCTTGGACAGATCGTCATAAACGATCAGCGCGTCTTCACCGCGGTCGCGGAAGTATTCGCCCATGGTGCAACCGGAGTACGGTGCCAAGAACTGCAGCGCAGGAGATTCCGAAGCACTGGCAGCCACGATGATCGTGTTGGCCAGGGCGCCGTTTTCTTCCAGCTTGCGAACCACGTTGGCGATAGTCGATTGCTTCTGACCGATTGCCACGTAGACGCAGAAAATGCCGCTGTTCTTCTGGTTGATGATCGCGTCGATCGCCAGAGCGGTTTTACCGATCTGACGGTCGCCGATGATCAGCTCACGCTGGCCACGGCCGACAGGGATCATGGCATCGACAGCCTTGTAGCCAGTCTGTACCGGCTGGTCTACCGACTTACGCCAGATCACGCCTGGAGCAACTTTCTCGACCGCATCGGTCTCGGTGTTGTTCAGCGGACCTTTGCCGTCAACAGGGTTACCCAGTGCATCGACTACGCGACCCAGCAGTTCCTTACCTACCGGAACTTCGAGGATGCGGCCAGTGCACTTGGCGCTCATGCCTTCAGCCAGAGATGTGTATGCGCCCAGTACCACGGCACCTACAGAGTCTTGCTCCAGGTTGAGGGCCATACCGTAGACGCCGCCCGGAAACTCGATCATCTCGCCGTACATGACGTCGGCCAGACCGTGAATCCGCACGATGCCGTCAGATACGCTGACGACAGTGCCTTCGTTACGGGCTTGGGAGGTCACATCGAGCTTGTCGATGCGGCCCTTGATAATTTCACTTATTTCGGAAGGATTGAGTTGCTGCATTGCTCTGCTGCCCCTTCAAACTCAAGATTTCAATGCTTCGGCAAGTTTCGCGATTTTGCCGCGAATCGAGCCATCGATAACCAGGTCACCGGCGCGGATAACGACACCACCAATCAAGGCAGGGTCTTCCGTAACGTCCAGACGCACTTCCCGGTTGAGTCGTGCACTGAGAACCTTGGCGAGTTTGTCTTGCTGTTCTTGGTTCAATGCAAAAGCACTGGTCACTTCCACGTCTACCGACTTCTCTTGCTCGGCCTTGTACAGGTCGAAAAGAGCGGCGATCTCCGGCAGAAGCGGGAGACGGTCGTTTTCGGCAACGACGTGAATGAAATTCTGTGCCTTGGCATCGAACTTGTCGCCGCACACGTCAATGAACGTGGCGGCCTTTTCTGCGCTCGTCAGTCGCGGGGCCTTGAGCACGCGCTGCATGGTGTCGTCTTGCGACACCGCTGCTGCCAGGCCGAGCATGGCTGACCAATTGGCCAGTTGCTGGTGGGCCTGAGCGTGCTCGAAGGCCGCCTTAGCGTAAGGTCGGGCCAACGTGGTCAGTTCTGCCATGATCGCCCTCGCTTAAATTTCAGCAGCCAGTTTGTTTACCAGCTCTGCGTGCGCGTTTTGATCGATTGTGGCACCCAGGATCTTCGAAGCACCGCCAACAGCCAGGGCACCCACTTGGGCACGCAGGGCGTCTTTGACGCTGTTCAGTTCCTGTTCGATCTCGGCTTGAGCCTGAGCCTTCACACGGTCAGCTTCGACGCGAGCCTGTTCACGGGCTTCGTCGACAATCTGGGTACCGCGTTTCTTGGCTTGCTCGATGATTTCAGCTGCCTGAGCTTTCGCTTCGCGCAGTTGCTGACCCACTTTCTCATGGGCCAACTCCAGGTCGCGAGCTGCTCGGCTGGCAGCGTCCAGACCATCCGCGATCTTCTTTTGACGTTCGTGCAATGCCGCAATGACCGGAGGCCATACGAACTTCATGCAGAACAGTACAAAAATCAGGAACGCAACGGACTGGCCAATCAGGGTCGCATTAATGTTCACGCCAACACCTCGCAGTTACGTTGTCCATCACACCAATCTACTCGAGACATCCGAGTAATCAGCCAGCGATTTGACCAACGAACGGGTTCGCAAAGGTGAAGAACAGAGCGATACCAACACCGATCATGGTCACGGCGTCGAGCAGACCAGCCACGATGAACATTTTAACTTGCAGCATTGGAACCATTTCTGGCTGACGCGCGGCGCCTTCCAGGAACTTGCCGCCCAGCAGGCCGAAACCAATTGCGGTACCCAGTGCGCCCAGGCCGATCAACAGTGCAACAGCGATAGCGGTTAGACCAACTACAGTTTCCATCTTTCCTCCCGACTTTTACGTCGTATGGTTTAGGTTTTTTAGATTAAAGCGGTAAAACAAATCGTTTCATCAAGCCCGTTCGGGCCCCTTCCCGTTTAACCGGGAAGGACATCAGACTAGTCGAGACTGGCCTTAATGGTTTTCTTCGTGCGCCATCGACAGGTAGACGATGGTCAGCATCATGAAGATGAACGCCTGCAGGGTGATGATCAGGATGTGGAACACAGCCCACGCCCACTGCAGAACCACACCCAGGCCGCTGAGCCAGAGCAGACCGCTGCCGAACATCACGGCGATCAGGATGAACACCAGCTCGCCGGCATACATGTTGCCGAACAGACGCAGGGCCAGGGAGATCGGTTTGGCGATCAGGGTCACGAATTCCAGAAGGAAGTTCACCGGGATCAGCAAGGCCTGAACGAAAATGTTCTTGCTGCCGAACGGATGCAGGGTCAGTTCGCCGATGAAGCCGCCGATGCCCTTGACCTTGATGCTGTAGAAAATGATCAGTGCGAACACCGAGAACGCCATGCCCAGGGTCGCGTTCGGGTCGGTAGTCGACACGGCGCGGAACGGAATGTGCGAATCGCCGGAGATCAGGATGGCCAGCTGAGGAATCCAGTCGACCGGTACCAGGTCGATGGCGTTCATCAGGAACACCCAGACGAAGATGGTCAGTGCCAGCGGTGCGATCACCGGGCTACGCCCGTGGAAGCTGTCTTTCACGCTGCCATCGACGAATTCGACCAATACTTCAACGAAGTTCTGCAGTGCACCAGGCTGACCGGAAGTCGCCTTCTTCGCCGCCATGCGGAAAAGAAGTACGAAGATCAGACCCAGTGCGACCGACCAGCCGAGCGTATCGACGTGGAAGGCCCAGAAGCCCATTTCCTTGGCTTCTGCTGCGGTGTGAGCAAAGCCCCAGCCGCCATTGGGTAGCTGCCCGAAGGTCAGGTTCTGCAAGTGGTGCTGGATATAGCCCGAAGCGGTTGTCTCTGCCATGGTTGCCTCAAACGCCCTAAGGTCTCGAAAGTCTTGTTCTCATTAGCAGGGGAGCGAACCAGCTAACCAGTTGGGTCAGCACGAAGACGCTGAATACAGCCAGCGGCGCCAGTGGCTTCACACCTGCGAACGTCAATGCAAACAGCACTGCCGTCAAAATCAGTTTCCCCGCCTCACCGGCATAAAATGACCGGACGATGGCTTGGGCTGCTCGGGCGCCGGAAAACCGAAATGCCCTGTGAGCGAAATAAATATTGGGAAGCAAGGCTATCAGGCCTCCGCAAAGCCCTGAGTATCCGGCGACGACTCCCTTCCATTGCCAGAGCGCCAAAGCAGCGATCAGTACAACGACGAATTGGGTCATCAACACCGGGAAAACAGCCAGACGATGGAACGGCAAGCGGTTTGGCGTGCGTGTTTCCATCACTTTTGCTCTCCAATGGTCGGCCGCCATAATTCAATAACTTGGCATAATTTGTGCCGACAAAATGCGCGCAGAGTATAGGGGCGGTTCTGCCCCTATTCAACTGCCAGGTAGTGATTTCCGACTGCGCGCTACAAGCGCAATTGTTTCAGCGAATGTGCGCAAGGACACCTTGCAGCTCATCGAGGGAGTTATAACCGATCACCAATTGCCCTTTGCCCTTCTTGCCGTGGCGAATCTGCACCGCAGAGCCTAGCCGCTCGGCCAGGCGCTGCTCCAGGCGTGCGATATCCGGATCGGTTTTCGGGGCTTCGACAGGGGCCGGCTTACCACTGAGCCACTGACGAACCAATGCCTCGGTCTGGCGCACGGTCAGACCTCGTGCGACAACGTGTCGCGCCCCTTCAACCTGTTGATTTTCCGGCAAACCGAGCAATGCCCGGGCGTGACCCATTTCCAGATCGCCATGGGACAGCATGGTCTTGATGACTTCCGGCAACGCAATCAGGCGCAACAGGTTCGCCACGGTCACGCGGGACTTGCCCACTGCTTCGGCGACCTGCTGTTGGGTCAGCTGGAACTCCTGCTGCAATCGCTGCAGGGCCACTGCCTCTTCGATCGGGTTGAGGTCTTCGCGCTGGATATTCTCGATCAGCGCCATGGCGATGGCGGTTTCATCCGGTACATCGCGGACCATCGCCGGAATGGTTTCCTGGCCGGCCTGCTGGCTGGCTCGCCAGCGACGTTCGCCGGCAATGATCTCGAAGCGCCCGTTGGCGATCGGCCGAACCACGATCGGCTGCATCACGCCCTGGCTCTTGATCGACTGGGCCAGCTCTTCCAGCGCCTGCGGGTCCATGTCTCGACGCGGCTGATATTTGCCGCGCTGGATCAGGTCCAGCGGCAGGTGCTGCAACTCGCGCTGATCGACCTGTACGGCCTGCTCTTCCAGCGAACTGACAGTGGGACCACTGAGCAGTGCATCCAGTCCACGTCCGAGACCTCGTTTCTTGACGGCCATGGGGTTTCCTTAAGTTGGCTGGGCAGCAGCGGTGCGTGGGTTTCGGCGCTGACGGCGAACCATCTCGCCCGCCAGGGCCAGGTAGGCCAGCGCGCCCCGGGATTGTTTGTCATAGGCCAGGGCCGGCATGCCGTAACTCGGCGCTTCGGCCAAACGGATGTTACGCGGAATGACCGTGTCGTAGAGCTGCTCGCCGAAGTGTTCCTTGAGCTGGGCCGATACGTCGTTCATCAGGCTCAGGCGCGGGTCATACATGGTCCGCAGCAGGCCCTCGACTTTCAGCTCCGGGTTCAGCAGCTCGGCAATGCGCTTGATGTTATCCACAAGGTCGCTCAAGCCTTCCAGGGCGAAGTACTCGCACTGCATGGGGATAATTACTCCATCGGCGGCCACCAGAGCGTTGAGGGTCAGCATCGAAAGCGAAGGTGGGCAGTCGATCAGGATGTAATCGTAATTTTCCCGAATCGGCGCCAAGGCGCTGCGCAAGCGGCTTTCCTTCATCTGCATTTCCAGCAGAACCACTTCGGCCGCCGTCAGGTCACGGTTGGCCGGTAGCAGTTGGTAACCGCCGTGCTCGGAGAAATGCATGGCCTGGCCCAGATCGCATTCGCCGATCAGGACATCGTAAATGGAGTTTTCCAGCCCATGTTTATCCACACCGCTACCCATGGTGGCGTTGCCCTGTGGATCGAGATCGATCAGCAACACCCGGCGCTTGGTCGCGACCAGGGATGCTGCGAGGTTGATGCAGGTGGTGGTTTTACCCACACCACCCTTCTGGTTCGCTATCGCGAATACCTTAGCCATTGTTGCTTGTATTCCCAATCATGCCGTGCGGCGCAGTATCAGCAGATGGCGTTGGCCTTGGCAACCGGGTACGGCCAGGGCGTGTTCGCTATCGAGGTGGAAGTCTGCCGGCAATGCTACCAGCTCATCGGCCGGATGAACGCCCTTCATTGCCAGCCAGCGCGTATCGGCATCGCCCAGGTGGCGAGTCCAGTTGCTGAAGTTCTCCATGCTGCTGAATGCCCGGGAAATAATCCCGTTGAAAGGCTGGGCAGGCTGGAACGCTTCGACACGGCTGTGGATAACTTGCAGGTTATCCAGTTTGAGTTCGAGTTTTACCTGAGTCAGGAAGCGGGTTTTCTTGCCGTTGCTGTCCAAGCAGGTCACTTGCGAGCGCGGAAACAGGATCGCCAGCGGGATGCCCGGCATGCCACCGCCACTGCCGACATCGAGCCAGCGACCGTCTTCGATGAAGGACATGACGCTGAGGCTGTCGAGCAGATGGCGCGACACCATCTCATCCGGATCGCGCACGGCGGTCAGGTTGTAGGCCTTGTTCCATTTGATCAACAGGGCCAGATAGCCCAGCAGTTGCGCGTGCTGGGCTTCGGTCAGGCTGACGCCGAGCTGACGGGCACCTGTGGATAACTCTTCGGCGTGTTGCGAGGTGACCATCGAACTCAAGCGCTTTGCTCCAACTGACGGCCCGCGCCGCGTTTTTTCAAATGAATCATCAACAGGGAAATCGCCGCCGGGGTCACACCGGGGATGCGCGAAGCCTGACCCAGGGTCTCAGGGCGAGTAGCACCGAGCTTGCTCTGAATTTCTTTCGACAGCCCGGAAATGCCCGTGTAATCGATATCCACAGGCAGTTTCGTATCTTCACTGGCGCGCAGTCGGGCGATTTCGTCCTGCTGACGGTCGATGTAGCCGGCGTATTTGGTCTTGATCTCAACCTGTTCGGCCACTTGCGGATCTTGCGCGCCCTGGCCGGTGACTTCCACCAGCCCGACGTAATCGATTTCCGGGCGGCTCAAGAGGTTGAGCAGGTTATATTCGTGGGTCAACGGCGTACCGAATTTCGCTGCAATGGCATCGCCCTGCTCGGTGCCTGGACGAACCCAGGTGCTTTTCAGACGTTGCTCTTCGAGCTCGATACTCTCGCGTTTCTTGCAGAATGCAGCCCAGCGAACGTCATCGACCAGCCCCAGCTCACGACCTTTCTCGGTCAGGCGCAGGTCAGCGTTGTCTTCACGCAGGATCAGGCGATATTCGGCACGGGAAGTGAACATCCGGTACGGTTCCTGAGTCCCCAGGGTAATCAGGTCATCCACCAGCACACCGATATACGCCTCATCGCGGCGCGGGCACCAACTGTCTTTGCCCTGGGCGCGCAGCGCGGCGTTGGCTCCGGCCAACAGGCCTTGGGCACCGGCCTCTTCGTAACCGGTGGTGCCGTTGATTTGTCCGGCAAAAAACAGGCCGCCGATGACTTTGGTTTCCAGGCTGTACTTCAGGTCCCGCGGGTCAAAGTAATCGTATTCGATGGCATAGCCCGGACGAACGATGTGGGCGTTTTCCATGCCGCGAATCGATTGCACGATCTGCAGTTGCACATCGAACGGCAGGGACGTGGAAATTCCGTTCGGGTACAGCTCATGCGTCGTCAGGCCTTCGGGTTCGATGAAGACCTGATGGCTTTCCTTGTCGGCAAAACGATGGATCTTGTCTTCGATCGACGGGCAGTAACGCGGGCCGACCCCTTCGATCACGCCGGAATACATGGGCGAACGATCCAGGTTGGCAGCAATGATCTCGTGGGTACGGGCGTTGGTATGGGTGATCCAGCAGCTCACCTGTTTCGGGTGCTGCGCTTTGGAGCCCATGAACGACATGACCGGAATCGGCGTATCGCCCGGCTGCTCCGTCATCACCGAGAAATCCACAGACCGGCCATCGATGCGCGGTGGCGTACCGGTTTTCAGGCGACCGACACGCAACGGCAGCTCACGCAAACGCTGAGCCAGTGCGATTGAGGGTGGATCACCTGCGCGACCGCCGGAATAGTTCTGCATGCCGATGTGGATAAGTCCACCGAGGAAGGTCCCGGTGGTCAGCACCACGGAATCGGCGAAGAAGCGCAGGCCCATCTGGGTCACGACACCACGCACCTGATCCTGCTCGACGATCAGGTCGTCGGCTGCCTGTTGAAATATCCACAGGTTCGGCTGGTTTTCCAGGATTTCGCGGACAGCGGCCTTGTACAGGACACGGTCGGCCTGGGCACGAGTAGCCCGTACGGCCGGGCCTTTGCGGCTGTTCAATACGCGGAATTGGATACCGCCCCTATCGGTGGCCATGGCCATCGCGCCACCAAGGGCATCAATTTCCTTGACCAGGTGGCTTTTGCCAATTCCACCAATGGCAGGGTTGCAGCTCATGGCGCCGAGGGTTTCCACGTTATGCGTCAGCAACAGGGTTTTAGCCCCCATGCGTGCTGATGCAAGTGCTGCCTCGGTACCGGCATGACCGCCGCCGATGACGATCACTTCAAAACGGGAAGGGAAATCCACCACGCACCTCGTGCCTGCTTAATTCAGGTAATTCGGAAAATAGATTTGAGCCTGGCCTTGAGCGTTTTTCGAGCCAGGTCGGCAAGTATAGGGACTTCCCCTTTCCTAAAGAACCCTTTGCACAAAATTTAACCAGCTGTGGAAAAGTCGAGGTTAAAGAAATTAAAAAGAAAGAAATTTATAAAACCTTTGTTTTTATGTTTATTCTTACTGACCGACGTTTCTGTGGATAAAGCTCTGAAGGCCTTTATATCCGATATGTACAGAGATTCAAAACCCTGTGTCCAGGTGGGGCTGAGGGGGTTGGATAACCGGTGTAAGCCTGTGGATGAATGGGGTGGTTATCCACAGGGGCTGTTATCTTCAGTTTTTAAGGGGGTTTATCAACTGAGCTCAGGGTCAGTTATTCACAGGGCTTAATCCACCGTAAAACTGGCCCTTGGGCCAACTATCGGCCACAGACAAGCCGCCAAGCGGGGCAATCGTTTCAAGAAAGGGAAGAAACCTGGCTGCATGGGCTCGTTGGATGGTCCAGAGCAGCCGGTTCTTTAGGGATGGGTTACTTACCGATGCAGAAGCTGGAGAAGATTCGACCAAGCAGGTCATCAGAGCTGAAGGCCCCGGTAATTTCCCCGAGAGATTGCTGGGCCTGGCGTAAATCTTCGGCCAGGAGCTCACCGGCGCCGGCGAGGGTCAGTTGCGCGCGACCGTGCTCCAGCGACGCGCTGGCATGGCGCAACGCCTCAAGGTGCCGACGACGGGCGCTGAAGCTGCTTTCCGAAGTCTGCTCATAACCCATGCAGGCCTTCAAATGTTCGCGCAGCAACTCCAGTCCCATATCCGCGGATTTCGCGCTGAGGCTAATGGTGACGTGGCCATCACCACTGACCTCCAGGGTTACAGGTTCCCCGGTCAGGTCGGCCTTGTTACGAATCAGCGTGACTTTCGAAGGGGCTGGCCGGGTTTCCAGAAACTCTGGCCACAACGCGAAAGGATCATCGGCTTCCGGGGCTGTGGCATCGACCACCAACAAGACCCGGTCAGCCTCGCCAATGGCTTTGAGCGCACGCTCCACGCCTATTTTTTCCACATGGTCGTCGGTATCGCGCAGGCCGGCTGTGTCGACTACATGCAGGGGCATGCCATCGATGTGGATATGTTCACGCAGAATATCCCGGGTGGTGCCGGCGATCTCGGTGACAATCGCGGCCTCACGGCCTGCCAAGGCGTTGAGGAGGCTGGATTTGCCTGCATTTGGCCTTCCGGCGATCACCACTGTCATACCATCGCGCAACAGGGCGCCTTGCCCGGCTTCGCGCAGTACTGTGGATAACTCATCGCGGACTTTGTCGAGCATGCTGAGCACGTGGCCATCGGCGAGAAAGTCGATTTCTTCCTCAGGAAAGTCAATCGCTGCCTCGACGTAGATCCGCAGGCCGATCAGTTGCTCGGTGAGGTTATGCACACGCTGGGAAAAAGCGCCCTGCAGGGAACGCAACGCATTGCGCGCAGCCTGTGCAGAACTGGCTTCGATCAAATCAGCGATGGCTTCGGCCTGGGCCAGGTCGAGCTTGTCGTTGAGGAACGCGCGTTCGCTGAACTCGCCTGGCCGTGCAAGACGACAACCCAGTTCAAGGCAACGTTTGAGCAACATGTCCAGGACAATCGGCCCGCCATGACCTTGCAGTTCCAGCACATCTTCGCCGGTGAACGAATTGGGGCCGGGGAAATACAAGGCCAGGCCCTCATCGAGCACCTGCAGGTCATCACTGAAAAAAGGGCCGTAGTGAGCAAACCGTGGTTTGAGTTCTCGACCGCTGATGGCCTTGGCCGCGACGCTGGCCAGAGGTCCCGAAATACGGACGATGCCGACTCCCCCACGACCTTGGGCAGTTGCTACGGCGGCAATGGTTTCACGAGGTGCGCTCATAAACCGGTATCCAGACAAAAGTGGCAGATAGCAAAACGCCCCACTAGGGGGCGTTTTGTGTGGTTATCCACAGAGCAAGTTACGCCTCGGCTTTTTTCGCAGCCGCTTCGATCTTACGCGTGATGTACCACTGCTGGGTAATGGACAATACGTTGTTCACCACCCAGTACAGCACCAGGCCCGCAGGGAACCACAGGAAGAAGAAGGTGAAGATGATCGGCATCATCTTCATGACCTTCGCCTGCATCGGGTCCGGAGGTGTTGGGTTCAACTGCTGCTGGATGAACATGGTTGCGCCCATGATGATCGGCAGGATGAAGAACGGATCCTTGATCGACAGGTCGGTGATCCACAGCATGAACGGTGCCTGACGCATCTCCACGCTTTCCAGAAGCACCCAGTACAGCGCCAGGAACACAGGCATTTGTACGAGAATCGGCAAGCAACCACCCAGCGGGTTGATCTTCTCTTTCTTGTACAGCTCCATCATGGCCTGGGACATTTTCTGCCGGTCATCGCCATGTTGTTCTTTCAAGGCGGCCAGCTTCGGTGCCACTGCGCGCATGCGGGCCATCGATTTATAGCTGGCGGCTGACAACGGGAAGAAGATCCCTTTGATCAGCATGGTCAGGAAGATAATCGACCAGCCCCAGTTACCGACGAGGCTGTGGATATGTTGCAACAGCCAGAAGATCGGCTGGGCAATGAACCACAGGAAACCGTAGTCCACGGTCAGTTCCAGACCTGGGGACAACTCTTTCAATACCGCCTGGCTCTTTGGACCGGCATACAAAATAGCGCTGGTTTCAACGGTTGCACCTGGTGCCGCGGTCAATGCTGGACCGGTGTAGCCGACGATGTAGTTGCCTTTGCTGTCTTTACGCGTCTGGACGACGTTGTTTTCGCCTTTCTGCGGAATCCAGGCGGTTACAAAATAGTGCTGCAACCAGGCAACCCAGCCACCTTGTACGGTTTCCTTGAGCTGCGCCTTGTCCATGTCTTTCATGGACACTTTCTTGTACGGCTCCGAACTTGTCCACAGGGCAGCGCCCAGGTAAGTCGCGGTGCCGGTGGCAGTGCTCGAGGATGGATCGGAACTGGCGTCACGCTTCAATTGCGCAAACATCGCACCAGACCAGGGCTGTGCGCTCTGGTTGTCGATCAGGTAGGAAACGGTCACGTCATACAGGCCACGTTTCAACGTGAAACGTTTGATGTAGTTGACGCCGTCCTTGCTGAACTTCAGGTCCACGACCAATTGGTCCTGACCGTCGGCCAGTTGATAAGTCTTCTTCTCGGAGGAATAAACCGGGCGACCGGCCGGGTTGGCGTCCGGACCGTTGGCGCCGATCAGACCACTTTGGGCCAGGTAGGTCCGCTCATTGCCGTTATCGAACAGCTGGAATGGAATTTCCGGATGGTCCTGGCGGCGCGGATACAACGGCAGCTTCAACTGAGCGACGTCACCACCTTGTGGATCGATTGCCAGATCGAGCACGTCGGTCTTGATCTGGATCAGATCCTTGCTTGCAGCCACAGGGGCTTCGGCAGGAGCAGTGGTATCGCTTGCCGCGCGCGGGATGTCGTCATTGCTGGCGGTATTATTGCCAGTCGTGGTGTCCGGCAAGCTCGGTGCGGTATTGCTGGCTGCAACATTCTGAGTCGGCAAGGCTGCCTGGCCATAGTCCTGGTTCCATTTAAGAACCATGACGTAGGACACGATTGCCAGGGCGACGATCAGGATCGTGCGTTTGATATCCATGATTACTCGGCCATCGAAGAAGAACGGGAGGTAGGGATAGGCGGAACCGGGTCATAACCGCCGGGATTCCACGGATGACACCGACCTAAACGACGAAAGGTCAGCCAGCCACCGCGCAGAAGGCCATGATTTTCTATGGCTTCATACGCGTAGCAAGAACAACTGGGGTAGAAACGACAGTGACTGGCCATCAGGGGACTAATGGCGTAGCGATAAAACTGGATCGGAACGAGTGCCAGTTTACGCATCGGGACTGTCTACCCCTACAGTTTCGGTGTTGACTGCTGGCGGTGCTGGCTTGTTACGAGCCAAGCGCTTCCAGAGTTTGCCGAAATGCTGAATCAATTCGGGGTTTTCTACGTCACCCAAACCTTTGCGCGCGACGATAACAATGTCCCAACCGACCAGTGAATCCTGGTTCAGACGAAACGATTCGCGCATCAGACGTTTGAGGCGATTGCGCTGAACGGAGAGCTTGACGCTCTTTTTCCCGATAACCAGCCCTAGTCGGGGGTGATCAAGATCGTTGCTGCGCGCAAGGAGCAGGAGATTTTTCCCCGGAACCTTGCCGGTAGGGGAGTCAAAGACTGCCTTGAAATGCCGGGGTGTAAGCAGACGCTTTTCCCGACTGAAGTCCTGACTCACCTCCAGTGCCGGATTATCAAACTGCCAGACGCGCACGACCTTTGGCGCGGCGACGCGACAGGACGGCACGACCGTTCTTGGTAGCCATGCGAGCACGGAAACCGTGGGTACGAGCGCGTTTGATAGTGCTTGGTTGGAAAGTACGTTTCATGTCGTGTTACCTGGGTTCGTCCACAACGGGCCGGAATGGCCCCCGTTTTAAGAGACCGGGGATTCTAGAGAAAGCAAGCCTCTAGGTCAATTTCCAACCAGCGTTTACTTCAAATAGATGTCCTGCTTGGACGGCGGCTTCATCTCAGGCCTCCGGATATAGAAATAAAAAGAAGGGAATTATTTAAAGCTTTTCTGTAAAGCTTATAAAAGCAAGGCTGGCACCTTTCTGTGGATAACCATGTCTAGCCCTTGTAATTCGCCATGTACAGAGAATGACAAGTACAGGGGAAAGCAGTGTTCTGCCTGTGCTGCACCGTCGGATAAGCTGTGTGTGGAATGGTCAGTTATCCACAGGACGGTTATCCACCGAGTTCAACCCTCACTTGTGTAACGGGCTCAGGGGCGGTTATCCACAGAGCTTATCCACCGACCGCCTGTCGTCTTGCGCTGGGTTAAGGCATTGATAAATCATGGTAGATGAGCAACCTGCATGTGGATAAGTGGACGTCCGCTCGCTACAATGGCCGCTTGTTTTTGCCTCACCGGCTTTCAACTTAGGGGATATCCGTGTCAGTGGAACTTTGGCAGCAGTGCGTGGAGCTTTTGCGCGATGAGCTGCCTGCCCAACAATTCAACACTTGGATCCGTCCGCTACAGGTCGAAGCCGAAGGCGACGAGTTGCGCGTCTACGCACCGAACCGTTTCGTTCTCGACTGGGTTAACGAAAAGTATCTGGGGCGGGTCCTTGAGCTGCTTGATGAGCACGGCAATGGCATGGCGCCTGCGCTGTCCTTATTAATAGGCAGTAAACGCAGCTCGGCACCGCGCGCCGCGCCCAACGCACCGTTGGCAGCTGCGGCCTCCCAGGCCCAGGCCGTAGCAGCGCCGGTTAACCATGCCGCGCCGGCCCCTACGCCGGCCCCGAGCAAACGTAATGCCCAAAAGGTGGCCGAGGTCAGCGAGGAGCCCTCACGGGACAGCTTCGACCCAATGGCCGGCGCCAGTTCCCAACAAGCTCCGGTGCGCGCCGAACAGCGCACCGTTCAGGTCGAAGGTGCACTCAAGCACACCAGTTACCTGAATCGCACCTTTACCTTCGAGAACTTCGTTGAAGGCAAGTCCAACCAACTGGCGCGGGCGGCAGCCTGGCAAGTCGCGGACAACCCCAAGCACGGCTATAACCCGCTCTTCCTTTATGGTGGCGTGGGCTTGGGTAAAACCCACTTGATGCATGCGGTGGGTAATCACCTATTAAAGAAGAACCCGAATGCCAAGGTCGTGTACCTGCATTCCGAGCGTTTCGTGGCCGACATGGTCAAGGCGCTGCAACTGAACGCGATCAACGAGTTCAAGCGTTTCTACCGTTCGGTGGATGCGTTGCTGATCGATGACATCCAGTTCTTCGCCCGCAAGGAACGCTCCCAAGAAGAGTTCTTCCATACCTT
This sequence comes from Pseudomonas halotolerans, assembly GCF_039581215.1. NCBI lineage: Bacteria > Pseudomonadati > Pseudomonadota > Gammaproteobacteria > Pseudomonadales > Pseudomonadaceae > Pseudomonas > Pseudomonas halotolerans. Next base: position 148,136 of record NZ_JBCNTJ010000005.1, on the reverse strand, counting down.
CAACGCATTGCTTGAAGGCGGGCAGCAGGTCATTCTCACCAGTGACCGCTACCCGAAAGAAATCGAAGGTCTTGAAGAACGTCTCAAATCGCGCTTCGGCTGGGGCCTGACGGTCGCTGTCGAGCCGCCGGAGCTGGAAACCCGGGTGGCGATCCTGATGAAGAAGGCTGATCAGGCCAAGGTCGAACTGCCTCACGACGCTGCCTTCTTCATTGCCCAGCGTATCCGCTCGAACGTACGTGAGCTCGAAGGCGCCCTCAAGCGGGTCATCGCTCATTCGCACTTCATGGGCCGCGATATCACCATCGAGTTGATTCGCGAATCCTTGAAAGATTTGTTAGCGCTTCAAGACAAGCTGGTTTCTGTGGATAACATTCAGCGCACGGTTGCTGAATACTACAAAATCAAGATATCCGACCTGCTTTCCAAGCGTCGTTCGCGTTCAGTGGCCCGCCCGCGTCAGGTGGCGATGGCCTTGTCCAAGGAACTGACCAACCACAGTCTGCCGGAAATTGGCGATGTGTTTGGTGGACGCGACCACACCACGGTGTTGCACGCCTGTCGTAAGATCAATGAACTTAAGGAATCCGACGCGGACATCCGCGAGGACTACAAGAACCTGCTGCGAACACTGACCACTTGATGACCACCAGCGCAGCTTATTAAGGCAAGGGACTAGACCATGCATTTCACCATTCAACGCGAAGCCCTGTTGAAACCCCTGCAACTGGTCGCAGGCGTCGTCGAACGCCGCCAGACCTTGCCGGTACTTTCCAACGTGCTGCTGGTTGTCGAAGGCCAGCAATTGTCGCTGACCGGTACCGACCTGGAAGTCGAGCTGGTCGGTCGTGTACAGCTTGAAGAACCGGCCGATCCGGGGTCCATCACCGTGCCGGCGCGCAAGCTGATGGACATCTGCAAAAGCTTGCCTAACGATGCGCTGATCGACATCAAGGTCGATGAGCAGAAGCTCGTGGTCAAGGCCGGCCGCAGCCGTTTCACCCTGTCGACCCTGCCGGCCAACGACTTCCCGACTGTGGAAGAGGGCCCAGGCTCGCTGACCTGCAGCCTTGAGCAAAGCAAACTGCGCCGTTTGATCGAACGCACCAGCTTCGCCATGGCCCAGCAGGACGTGCGTTACTACCTCAACGGCATGCTCCTGGAAGTGTCCGCCGGTATCATCCGTGCCGTCGCTACCGACGGTCACCGTTTGGCCATGTGCTCGATGCAGGCCGATATCGGTCAGCCTGACCGCCATCAAGTCATCGTCCCGCGCAAAGGGATCCTGGAGTTGGCACGCCTGCTGACCGAGCCGGACGGCAATGTCAGCATCGTCTTGGGCCAACACCATATCCGCGCCACCACGGGTGAATTCACTTTCACGTCGAAGTTGGTTGATGGCAAGTTCCCTGACTACGAGCGCGTGCTGCCCAAAGGCGGCGACAAGCTGGTCCTGGGTGACCGTCAGGCCCTGCGAGAGGCGTTCAGCCGTACTGCGATCCTGTCCAACGAGAAGTACCGCGGCATCCGTCTGCAACTGGCCAACGGTCAATTGAAAATCCAGGCGAACAACCCGGAGCAGGAAGAAGCGGAAGAAGAAGTGGGCGTTGAATACAACGGCGGCTCCCTGGAAATCGGTTTCAACGTCAGCTACCTGCTCGACGTCCTGGGCGTGATGACCACTGAGCAAGTGCGTCTGATTCTGTCGGACTCCAACAGCAGTGCGCTGGTGCAGGAGTCCGATAACGACGACTCGGCCTACGTCGTCATGCCGATGCGTCTGTAATCATGCCCAGCAGAAGCTAGATGTCCTTAAGTCGCGTCTCGGTCACCGCGGTGCGCAATCTGCACCCGGTGACCTTCTCCCCTTCCCCCCGCATCAATATCCTTTACGGCGCTAACGGCAGCGGCAAAACCAGCGTTCTGGAAGCTGTTCACCTGCTGGGGCTTGCCCGGTCGTTTCGCAGCACCCGTCTGTTACCGGTCATCCAATACGATCAGTTGGCCTGCACGGTGTTTGGGCAGGTGGAATTGGCTGAAGGGGGTCATAGCGCCTTGGGGATTTCGCGGGATCGGCAAGGCGAGTTCCAGATTCGCATAGACGGACAGAACGCCCGCAGCGCTGCGCAGTTGGCGGAGATCCTGCCGTTGCAGTTGATCAATCCGGACAGCTTCCGCCTGTTGGAGGGCGCGCCGAAGATTCGTCGACAGTTTCTCGACTGGGGTGTGTTCCACGTGGAACCACGGTTCATGGCCACGTGGCAGCGCTTGCAGAAGGCGCTGCGCCAGCGAAATTCCTGGCTGCGGCATGGTACACTTGACGCCGTTTCGCAAGCGGTTTGGGACAGGGAACTGTGCCAGGCCAGCGCTGAAATAGATGAATACCGCCGCGCTTACATCAAAGCCTTGAAACCGGTGTTTGAGCAGACCTTGAGCGAACTGGTTGAGCTTGAGGGGCTGACGCTCAGCTATTACCGGGGCTGGGACAAGGACCGGGAGCTGAGCACCGTACTGGCTGGCTCGCTGCAGCGGGACCAGCAGATGGGCCATACCCAGGCTGGACCGCAACGCGCTGACTTGCGCCTAAGACTGGGCGCACATAATGCCGCGGACATCTTGTCCCGGGGGCAGCAGAAGTTGGTGGTGTGTGCCTTGCGTATTGCCCAGGGCCATTTGGTCAGCCAGGCTCGACGCGGTCAGTGTATTTATCTGGTGGATGACTTGCCGTCCGAATTGGACGAAGCCCACCGTCGCGCGCTCTGCCGCTTGCTGGAAGACTTACGCTGCCAGGTTTTTATCACCTGTGTAGATCACGAATTACTGAGGGAAGGCTGGCAGACGGAAACGCCAGTCGCTCTGTTCCACGTGGAACAGGGCCGTATCACCCAGACCCACGACCATCGGGAGTGAAGGCATTGAGCGAAGAAAACACGTACGACTCAACGAGCATTAAAGTGCTGAAAGGCCTGGATGCCGTACGCAAACGTCCCGGTATGTACATTGGTGACACCGACGATGGCAGCGGTCTGCACCACATGGTGTTCGAGGTGGTCGACAACTCGATCGACGAAGCCCTCGCCGGCCATTGCGATGACATTAGCATCATCATCCACCCGGATGAGTCCATCACTGTTCGCGACAACGGTCGTGGCATCCCGGTAGACGTACACAAGGAAGAAGGCGTTTCCGCAGCCGAGGTCATCATGACCGTGCTGCACGCCGGCGGTAAGTTCGATGACAACTCCTACAAGGTATCCGGCGGTCTGCACGGCGTCGGTGTATCGGTCGTGAACGCACTGTCCGAGGAGCTTGTGCTCACCGTTCGCCGCAGCGGCAAGATCTGGGAACAAACCTACGTCCACGGTGTGCCTCAGGCGCCGATGGCCATCGTAGGCGACAGCGAAACGACCGGTACCCAGATTCACTTCAAGGCTTCCAGCGAAACCTTCAAGAACATCCACTTCAGCTGGGACATCCTGGCCAAGCGGATTCGTGAACTGTCCTTCCTCAACTCCGGTGTCGGCATCGTCCTCAAGGATGAGCGCAGCGGCAAGGAAGAGCTGTTCAAGTACGAAGGCGGCCTGCGTGCATTCGTTGAATACCTGAACACCAACAAGACCGCGGTCAACCAGGTGTTCCACTTCAACGTCCAGCGTGAAGATGGCATTGGCGTGGAAATCGCCCTGCAGTGGAACGACAGCTTCAACGAGAACCTGTTGTGCTTCACCAACAACATTCCGCAGCGCGATGGCGGTACTCACCTGGTGGGTTTCCGTTCGGCGCTGACGCGTAACCTGAACAACTACATCGAACAGGAAGGCCTGGCGAAGAAGCATAAAGTCGCCACTACCGGTGACGATGCCCGTGAAGGCCTGACGGCGATCATTTCGGTGAAAGTGCCGGATCCGAAGTTCAGTTCCCAGACCAAGGACAAGTTGGTGTCTTCCGAAGTGAAGACCGCGGTAGAACAGGAAATGGGCAAGTACTTCTCCGACTTCCTGTTGGAAAACCCCAACGAAGCCAAGTTGGTGGTCGGCAAGATGATCGACGCCGCCCGCGCCCGTGAAGCCGCGCGCAAGGCCCGTGAGATGACCCGCCGCAAAGGCGCGCTGGACATCGCCGGTCTGCCGGGCAAACTGGCCGACTGCCAGGAGAAGGACCCTGCCCTGTCCGAACTGTACCTCGTGGAAGGTGACTCTGCTGGCGGTTCCGCCAAGCAGGGCCGCAACCGCCGCACCCAGGCCATCCTGCCGCTCAAGGGCAAGATCCTGAACGTGGAGAAGGCACGCTTCGACAAGATGATCTCCTCGCAGGAAGTCGGCACGCTCATCACTGCGCTGGGCTGTGGTATCGGCCGCGATGAGTACAACATCGACAAGCTGCGTTATCACAACATCATCATCATGACCGACGCCGACGTCGACGGTTCGCACATCCGCACCCTTCTGCTGACGTTCTTCTTCCGTCAGTTGCCGGAGCTGATCGAGCGAGGCTACATCTATATCGCCCAGCCGCCGCTGTACAAGGTCAAGAAAGGCAAGCAAGAGCAATACATCAAAGACGACGACGCCATGGAAGAGTACATGACGCAGTCGGCCCTGGAGGATGCGAGCCTGCACCTGAACGAAGAGGCCCCGGGCATTTCCGGCGAAGCTCTCGAGCGCTTGGTTAACGACTTCCGTCTGGTGATGAAGACCCTCAAGCGCCTGTCCCGCCTGTACCCGCAGGAGCTGACCGAGCACTTCATCTACCTGCCGGCCGTCAGCATGGAACAGCTGTCCGATCACGCAGCGATGCAGGATTGGCTAGCCCAGTACGAAGTTCGTCTGCGCACTGTAGAGAAGTCTGGCCTGGTGTACAAAGCCAGCCTGCGTGAAGACCGTGAACGTAACGTCTGGCTGCCAGAGGTCGAACTGATCTCCCACGGTCTGTCGAACTATGTCACCTTCAACCGCGACTTCTTCGGCAGCAATGACTACAAGACCGTCGTCTCTCTGGGCGCGCAACTGAGCACCCTGCTGGACGAAGGCGCCTACATCCAGCGCGGTGAGCGCAAGAAAGCCGTCACCGAGTTCAAGGAAGCCCTTGAATGGCTGATGGCCGAAAGCACCAAGCGCCACACCATCCAGCGCTACAAAGGTTTGGGCGAGATGAACCCGGACCAGCTGTGGGAAACCACCATGGACCCAGGTTCGCGCCGGATGCTGAAAGTCACCATCGAAGATGCCATTGGCGCAGACCAGATCTTCAACACCCTGATGGGTGATGCGGTCGAACCTCGTCGTGACTTCATCGAAAGCAATGCGTTGGCGGTGTCTAACCTGGATTTCTGATCCAGCCACCCTGCCCCAACGAAAAAGGCCAACGCATATGCGTTGGCCTTTTTTTTCGCTTGTGGGTCCTAACTCGCTACCGAAGCCTCACTCCCCGCTGCCACGCTTTCCAACCGATACCCATACCCATAAATCGTCAGCAACTGCCAACCCCGATCCGCCGTCAGCCCAAGCTTGTTGCGCAGGCGGTAGATGTGGGTGTCGAGGGGGCGGGACGAGGTCATTTCTTCGTGGGTCCAGAAGCGTTCGTAGAAATATTCCCGGGACAGTGGGCGGCCCAGGTTGGCGAACAGGCAGCGGGCCAGACGGTACTCTCGTTCGGTGAGGCTGATGGGCATGCCGGCGCGGGTGACGGTGAGTTCGGCGTCGTCGAATTCCAAGTCGTTGAATACCAGCACGTCGCTGGCTGGAGCGCGTTGCAGGTTATGGCGCCGCAACACGGCGGTGACCCGGGCCTTGAGTTCGTTGGGCCTGAAGGGTTTGCTCACGTAATCGTCGGCTCCGGCATTGAGGGCCTGGACCACATCGTGCTCGCCGTCGCGGCTGGTGAGCATGATGGCGGCCGGTGGCGAGTCCATGTGCTCTCGCGTCCAGCGCAGCAGCGACAACCCGCTGATGTCGGGCAATTGCCAGTCGAGAATCAACAGGTCAAAGGTTTCCCGGCGCAGTTGCCGCAAGAGGTCTTCGCCGCGTTCGAAACTGTGCAGGGCCCAGGCTTGCTCACCCCTGCCGGGGATTTGTTGTAGTGTCTGTTCCACCCGGCGCAGCTCCGCCGGTTCGTCATCCAGTATGGCGACACGCATGGGATGCGATTCCTTGATCTCGAAAGTAACGGACATCATCAGGGTGGCCATGCAATCTGAACAAATATTCCACTCGCCCGATGCAGTGTCGACGAGCCGATAAGTTGTCGGGTTGCAGGTTCCCCTGTCGCTGGCAGTGACAATACCGGCTCATGACGCTCAGGGAAAGGCAGCAGCGCGCCGCCTATCGAGTCCGCTATAGTCTTTGGTCTTCAGCCTATCGGTGCGACGCGCGACCTCCATGAAAAAAAACTCTCGTTCTTTTGTTCCGTCAGGGTGCCTATGAGCAACCAGCGCCGTCGTGAAAGTCGTGAACCGACCCAAGTCCAACGTATGTTTCGCCAATGGGTGCGGGAATGGTTGTGGATAAGTCTGGTTCTGTTGCCGCTCACCGCGCTGTTATCATTCAGTACCCAGCCCACTCGCCACGGGCCAGAGGCGGCGTTGTTGTCGGTGCTTGTGGTTGCCGTCGTGCTGGGCTTGCTATTGCTGCGCCCTCGCCTGGCGTTATGGACGACAGTGGGTGGAATGAGTGTGGCCCTGCTGATCAGTGTCGTACTCGGGGCTGAAGGCTGGTGGTGGTCGCCCATGGCGAGCGTGCTGGGTATCGTGTTTGGCTATCTGATCTGGAACTGGCGTCGCCTGAGCGTGGTGCTGGCCTACTTTGGCTGGGAACTGGCGCGCCTGGATGCGGAACCCAAAGTGTTCCCCGAACGGCGTCGTGCCCCTTACACGGGCAGTGACCGCTTGCAGGGCCAGATCATGGCTCTGGAACAAGCCATGGGGCGAACCCGGGACACCCGCCGCTTTATTGCTGACGGCCTCGAATACTTGCCTGTGGCCACAATGATCAGCGATCCCCAAGGCAGGATATTGCTCGGTAACCGCAGAGCTCGAGAGCTTTTCGGCCATGGCTTGGCGGGGGGCGATGTATTGGAACATCTCGCACAGCTCGGTTACCCAGGACTGGAACGTGGGCAGCCTCACCGGTTATCCACATTGCCACTGGTGGAGTTTCGCGACAGTCGAGAGCGAAGCTTGCGTCTGGAACGCGCGCCGCTTTTGCCTGTTGATGGTGAGGCGCCGATTGGCTGGTTACTGAGCCTCATCGACCTGAGCGCGGAGCGCGAAGCCGAAGAGCAACGCAGCGTGATGCTGCGTTTTTTGTCCCATGATTTGCGCGCGCCCCACTCAGCGATCCTGGCCCTGCTGGATGTGCAGCGGCATCAGACGGGGGCGAATAATCCGCTCTTCGATCAGATCGAGCGCCAGGTGCGTCGCGCCCTGGAATTGACCGACGGCTTCGTGCAATTGGCCAAGGCCGAATCCGAAGCTTACCAGTTCCAGCCGACGCTGTTCGCCATGCTGGTGCTGGATGTACTTGACCAGGCGCTGCCGATTGCTCAGGTAAAACGCATCCAGTTGATTCATGAAATAGAGGATGAAGAGGCGATGGTGAGGGCGGATCAACCATTGTTGACCCGTGCCCTGTTCAATCTGCTGGAAAATGCCATCAAGTACAGCGCGCCCGACGCCTGCATTTCGCTACAGGTTCATTGCACGTCGGGGTGGTTGATCTGCAACGTCGCCGACCAAGGCAAGGGCATCAGTGCCGAAGAACTGCCGGACCTGTTCAGTCAGTACCGCCGGTTTTCATCGGCCCAAGGGGTTGATGGCATTGGCTTGGGATTATCGATGGTCAAGGCAGTGGTTGACCATCACGGGGGGAAAATCGAATGCCATAGCGTGGTCGGTAAAGGCACGACGTTCAGTCTGCGATTCCCGTTGTTGGCAGAGTAAAGATCGTCCGAACGCGGCCCGAGCTTTCGGACGATCTTTTGCTGCTATAAAAACTTATGCACCTGGAGGCGGGTTTTATGTGTTTATGAAATATGCATTAAAAACAAAGACATAAGGCACAAAAGTAACGGATTTCAAAAAAACGGTACACAGGTTATCCACAGATATCAAACAGCGGCTTGTTCCGTGGGCACTTCCGCGACGGGGCCGGGGGGAAGCGAACCCATCTCCCGTTGTGTCTGTTCATTCCAGGCTTGTACGCGCTCGTTGAGATCGGCAATGGCGCGGGGACCGCTACCTTCGGCATACATCGGTTCGCCGATTACCACGGTGATGACGCCCGGGGTCCGGAGCCAGCCACCCTTGGGCCAGAACTTGCCGGCATTGTGTGCAATCGGCAGCACTGGCAGGTTAGCATTTACCGCTAAAGCGCTACCACTGCGGGAGAATTTTCCGATGGTCCCGTAGGGAACGCGTGTCCCCTCCGGAAAGATCAGCACCCAAACCTTGTCCTTGAGCAGCTCATCGCCTTTTTTCGCCACCTGTTTGAGAGCCACCTTGGGGTTGTCCCGGTCAATGGCGATTGGACGCAGCATTGCCATGGCCCAACCGAAAAAAGGTACGTACAGCAATTCGCGTTTGAGCACTTGGCTCAGGGGCTCGAAGTAAGCCGACAGGAAGAACGTCTCCCAGGTGCTCTGATGGTTGGACTGGATCACGCACGGTTGGTCAGGCACGTTTTCGGCGCCTTTTACTTCATACCGTATCCCCAGAAAAACCTTGCTCAGCCACAGCGCGCAACGGCACCAGTACACATTGATAAAACGGTAGCGCGTTCTGAACGACATGAACGGTGCGACAAAAAAACTCAAGGAGCACCACAACAACGAACTGGTGCCCAGCAGCAGGTAAAAGAGAAAGGTTCTGATGGCCTGCAATATCGACATAGCGGCATTTACCGTTGCGGGCAATGCCCGCCTGTTGAAGCGCTTCCCGAACAGTCCTTGATCAGGATGTCTTGGGAGCTCTAATTGTGGATAAGTTCAGCGGCAATCGCCGCCAAGTCTTCAAAAATCAAGGTGCCCACCGGCAGGGTCTTGCCCAGAGTCTTTTCGCCTTTCCCGGTCTTTACTAAAACTGGCTGACAATCGACGGCCTTGGCCGCCTCCAGGTCACCGAGGCTGTCGCCGACGAACCACACACCCGCCAGCGCTACGTCGTAATACGCGGCGATGGTTTTCAACAGGCCGGGCTTCGGCTTGCGGCAATCGCAACCTTCGTCCGGCCCGTGTGGGCAATAGACAATCAGCCCGACTTCCCCGCCCTGCTCGGCCACCAATTCGCGCAAGCGCTCATGCATGGCCTCAAGGACCGCCAAGTCGTAGTAACCGCGGGCAATGCCCGACTGGTTGGTGGCAACCGCCACCGTCCAGCCGGCCTTGCTCAACTGCGCAATGGCTTCGATCGAACCGGGGAGTGGCAACCACTCCTCCACCGATTTGATGTAAGCGTCGGAGTCGTGATTGATCACTCCGTCCCGATCGAGAATCAGCAGTTTCAACAGCAGCCCCTCAACCCAGCATGGAAATGTCGGCAATATTGAGGAACAGGCCCCGCAGGCGGGCCAGCAGTGCATAGCGATTCTTGCGCACGTCCTCGTTGTCCGCATTCACCATCACGGCTTCAAAGAACGCATCGACAGGATCGCGCAGTGCTGCCAGGCGTGCCAGCGCTTCGGCATACTCGCGCTTTTCCATAAGCGGTTGCACAGACGTAGACGCCTGCTGGATAGCCGAGTTGAGAGAGAACTCCACGGCGTTATCAAAGTAACGTGCCTCAGGTACGCTGAAAATGGTCGGCTCGACCTTGCTCAACAGATTCGACACCCGCTTGTTCACCGCCGCCAGGGCTGCCGCTTCCGGCAATTGGCGGAAAGCCTGCACCGCTTGTACGCGCTGGTCGAAGTCCAGGGCCGAACCCGGCTTCAGGGCGCGTACCGATAGGTAGGTGGCCACATCGACGCCTTCGTCTTCATAACGCGCACGCAGGCGGTCGAAGATGAATTCCAGCACCGCATCGGCCAAGCCGGCAGATTTGACCTTGCTGCCGAACGCGTTGACGGCGAATGCCACGGCGTCGTTCAGGTCCAGATCCAGTTTCTTGTCGATCAGGATTCGCAGCACGCCCAACGCCGCACGACGCAGGGCGTAAGGGTCTTTGCTGCCGGTGGGCAGCATGCCAATGCCGAAGATGCCCACCAGGGTGTCGAGCTTGTCGGCAATGGCCACGGCCGCACCGGTCAGGGTGGTCGGTAGCTCTGCACCGGCACCGCGCGGCATGTACTGCTCGTTCAGCGCCAGGGCCACGTCTTGCGGCTCGCCGTCGTTGAGGGCGTAGTAGTAACCGGCGACACCTTGCATCTCCGGGAACTCACCAACCATTTCGGTGGACAGGTCGCACTTGGACAGGATACCGGCCCGCGCCGCGCGCTGAGCGTCGCCGCCGATGCGTGGAGCGATGAAGGCGGCCAGTTTCGACACGCGCTCGGCCTTGTCGTAGACGCTGCCAAGTTTTTCCTGGAACACCACGTTCTGCAGGCGTTCGTTGAAGCTTTCCAGAGGCTGTTTCTTGTCTTGCTTGAAGAAGAACTCGGCGTCGGTCAGGCGCGGACGAACGACTTTTTCGTTACCGGCGATGATCTGCTGTGGGTCCTTGCTTTCGATGTTGGCCACCGTGATGAAGCGCGGCAGCAACTTGCCTTCGGCGTCGAGCAGGCAGAAGTATTTCTGGTTGTCCTGCATGGTGGTGATCAGCGCTTCCTGGGGCACTTCAAGGAAACGTTCCTCGAACGAGCACACCAGCGGCACTGGCCATTCCACCAGCGCGGTCACTTCGTCCAACAGGTTTGGCGGCACGATGGCGGTGCCTTCCTGCTGGGTGGCCAGCTCTTCGGTGCGCTTGCTGATCAGTTCGCGGCGCTCGTTGGCGTCGGCCAACACGTAGGCCGCACGCAGGTCGGCCAGGTAGTTGGCCGGCGAGGTGATGCGCACGCTCTGCGGATGATGGAAGCGATGGCCGCGGGAATCGCGACCGGCCTTCTGCGCCAGAATCGTGCAATCGATGACCTGATCACCTAGCAGCATCACCAACCATTGGGTCGGACGCACGAACTCTTCCTTGCGCGCGGCCCAGCGCATGCGCTTGGGAATCGGCAAGTCATTGAGGGAGTCTTCAACGATGGTCGGCAACAGGCTGACGGTCGGCTTGCCCTTGATGCTCTGGCTGTAGCGCAGCTTCGGCCCGCTCTGGTCGATTTCGCTCAGGTCCACGCCACACTTCTTGGCGAAACCCAGCGCGGCCTGGGTCGGATTGCCGTCGGCATCGAACGCGGCCTGGCGTGGCGGGCCGTCGAGGTTGATGCTGCGGTCCGGCTGCTGCGTCGACAGGGCGGTGATCAGCACGGCCAGACGACGTGGCGCGGCGTAGACATGCTTGGCTTCGAAGTTCAGGCCAGCGGCTTGCAGGCCTTTTTCGATACCGGCCAGGAATGCATCGGCCAGGGTGTTCAGGGCTTTGGGTGGCAGTTCTTCGGTGCCCAGTTCAACCAGAAAATCTTGAGCACTCATTGTGCAGCCTCCAGCTTAGCCAACACTTCATCACGCAGATCCGGGGTCGCCATCGGGAAGCCCAGCTTGGCACGGGCCAGCAGGTAGGCTTGCGCAACGGAACGCGCCAGGGTGCGCACACGCAGGATGTATTGCTGGCGCGCGGTCACGGAAATTGCCCGGCGTGCATCCAGCAGGTTGAAGGTATGGGACGCCTTCAACACCATTTCGTAGCTCGGCAACGGCAGCGGCTGGTCCAGTTCGATCAGGCGCTTGGCTTCGCTTTCATAGAAATCGAACAGTTCGAACAGCTTCTCGACGTTGGCGTGTTCGAAGTTGTAGGTCGATTGCTCCACTTCGTTCTGGTGGAACACGTCGCCATAAGTCACCTTGCCGAACGGGCCGTCAGCCCACACCAGGTCGTAGACCGAATCCACACCTTGCAGGTACATGGCCAGGCGTTCCAGGCCGTAGGTGATTTCGCCGGTGACCGGGTAGCACTCGATGCCGCCGGCCTGCTGGAAGTAAGTGAACTGAGTCACTTCCATGCCGTTGAGCCAAACTTCCCAACCCAGGCCCCAAGCGCCCAGGGTTGGTGATTCCCAGTTGTCTTCAACGAAACGAATGTCGTGCACCAGCGGGTCGAGGCCGACGTGCTTGAGCGAGCCCAGGTACAGCTCCTGGAAGTTTTCCGGGTTCGGTTTCAGCACCACCTGGAACTGGTAGTAGTGCTGCAGACGGTTCGGGTTTTCGCCGTAGCGGCCGTCAGTCGGGCGGCGGCTGGGCTGCACATAAGCGGCGTTCCAGGTTTCCGGGCCGATGGCACGCAGAAACGTGGCAGTGTGGAAAGTGCCGGCGCCTACTTCCATATCGTAGGGCTGAAGTACCACGCAACCTTGCTCGGCCCAGTATTGCTGGAGGGCGAGGATCAAGTCTTGGAAGGTACGCACGGCTGGCGTAGGCTGGCTCACGAAATTCACCTGTTTCTTGGGCTGCGATTTAAAGAGCGGGAGTATACCCGATTCGTTCGTGCGCACGCCCCCTGGAGCCTTATGCCACGCTGCTTTTGGTGTTCTGACGATCCGTTGTACATGGCTTATCACGATCAGGAGTGGGGCACGCCGCTGCGCGATGCGCAGGGTTTGTTCGAGTTGCTTTTGCTCGAAGGGTTCCAGGCCGGGCTGTCCTGGATCACCGTTTTGCGCAAACGCGAGCGCTACCGGCAAGTGCTGTTCGGCTTTGACGTACAGCGGGTGGCGCAGATGAGCGATGCCGAGATCGAGGACCTGATGCTCGACCCCGGTATCATCCGCAACCGCCTCAAGCTCAAGGCCGCCCGCCGCAACGCCCAGGCCTGGCTGGCCCTGGAGGATCCGGTGGCGTTCCTCTGGTCGTTCGTGGGCGACAAGCCGGTCATCAACCACTTCAAGGACCGCTCCGAAGTGCCGGCCATCACGCCCCAGGCCATCGCCATGAGCAAGGGCCTGAAAAAAGCCGGGTTCACCTTCGTCGGGCCGACCATTTGTTACGCCTTGATGCAGGCCTCGGGCATGGTCATGGACCACACTCAGGACTGCGACCGTTACGCCGAGCTGGCAAACGGTGGTTAGAATAGCCGCCTCGCAACACGCCCATGAATTCAGGAGTGACCTGTGGATAAGTTGAAAGGCGCCTTGCTGGTCGGCGCTCTGCGGTTGTTTGCCCTACTGCCCTGGCGCGCGGTGCAGGCATCGGGTTCGGCCATTGGCTGGCTCATGTGGAAGCTGCCCAACCGCTCCCGCGACGTGGTGCGGATCAACCTCGCCAAGTGTTTTCCGGAGATGGACCCGGCCGAGCGCGAGCGCCTGGTGGGCCAGAGCCTCAAGGACATCGGCAAATCCCTGACCGAAAGCGCCTGCGCCTGGATCTGGCCGGCCCAGCGCTCCATCGACCTGGTGCGGGAAGTCGAAGGCCTGGATGTATTGAAAGAAGCGCTGGCCTCCGGCAAAGGCGTGGTCGGCATCACCAGCCACCTGGGCAACTGGGAAGTGCTCAACCACTTCTATTGCAGCCAGTGCAAACCGATCATTTTCTACCGCCCGCCCAAGCTCAAGGCGGTGGATGAACTGCTGCAAAAACAGCGGGTACAGTTGGGCAACAAAGTCGCGGCCTCCACCAAGGAAGGCATCCTCAGCGTCATCAAAGAGGTCCGCAAGGGCGGCCAGGTGGGCATCCCCGCCGACCCGGAACCGTCCGAATCCGCCGGTATTTTCGTGCCCTTCTTCGCCACCCAGGCCCTGACCAGCAAGTTCGTACCCAACATGCTCGCCGGAGGCAAAGCCGTCGGCGTCTTCCTCCACGCCCTGCGTCTGCCCGACGGCTCCGGCTACAAAGTCATCCTCGAAGCGGCGCCAGACGCCATGTACAGCACCGACACCGAAACCTCCTGCGCCGCCATGAGCCAAGTGGTGGAGCGCTACGTACGGGCCTACCCGAGCCAGTACATGTGGAGCATGAAACGCTTCAAGAAACGTCCGCCGGGCGAGGCGCGGTGGTATTGAAGGCTTGTTGCTTCATATGAGCGACACAGGATTTGTGGTGAATGCAGGATCTGGGACCAAAAACCCACGTGGGGGCCGAGCTTGCTCGCGATGACGGCAGCACATGCAACATCAATGCAAGCACACCCACCGCTATCGCGAGCAAGCTCAGCTCCCACAGGGATTTGTGATGGATGCGATGTTTGTGAACAACCCGGAAAAACTGTGGGAGCGAGCCTGCTCGCGATTGCGCCCAGACGGCGGCCGCTGAATCAACCGACTCCCTCTCCTGTGGCGAGGGGATTTATCCCCGCTGGGCTGCGCAGCAGTCCCAACCAAGGGTTCGTTTTATCTAACGGACTGTCACCGCAACCGTCGTTGAAGTTGCGAAAAGTTTTGAAGTTTTGAAAGCCGAATGCCCTAAGCTTGCTTCTTCCCAATCAGCCAAGGACGCGTCAATGAGCATTCGAGGTAAAGACCGCCAGATCGATAACATCGAGTTCAATGTCAGCGACATCGCCCGAAGTAAAGCCTTCTATGCAAGCGCATTCGGCTGGAGTTTCGTCGACTACGGCCCGACCTACACCGAATTCAGCGACGGTCGCCTGACCGGTGGCTTCACGACCGGTGAACCTGTACGCCCGGGTGGCCCGTTGATCATCCTGTACGCCGATGACCTTGAGCGTACCCAACTCAGGCTCGAAGCCGCAGGGGCGGCCATCAGCCGTGACGTGTTCGCTTTCCCAGGTGGCCGACGTTTCCACTTTATCGATCCGGACGGCTATGAATTGGCGGTGTGGTCGGCTTCCTGATGGCTGAGCAAAAACGTCAAGCGAGGATCCACCTTCGAGGGTGTCACCGCCACGATCTCGGCGTGCACGACATCTTCCGCCACGAATGGATCGCTGCCGATCCGATCCTCAAGCTGGGCTAGCGTGGCCCCACTCGCCAACCCCATTTCCCACCGCAGCACTTGTAACCCTTGATGGCTAAAGGCTATCTTCCGATAATCCCTCCCCTCAAAAAAGCACATAAGGATTTGCTGTGAAGAAGCTCTACCTGGCTCTACCGGTCTGCGCACTGCTGCTCCAAGGTTGCGGCGTGACCATGACCCGTTATGAACCCAATTTTCAGAACGTTCAGCAGCTCAAGCAAAATGAGCCCATGCAGTACCTGCGCGAAGCACAGGTGAACGCTGATTCAGGCCAAGGGTCGTTGATGGTGCGCTTGAACCCGATTTCTTCGCCCGTGGGCAGCGTTCCATTGCACATCCAGGCAGCCATCAACGATGAACTCCGTCAGGCTGGCCTGCTGGACCCTCGTGCTGATCGGCAGCTGCAGGTTCAATTGATCAAGAGCCAGCTCACCGCAGGCATGAGCAGCGGTCACGGCGAACTGGCTGCACGCTTTACGCTGCGCAAAGGTGATCAGGTTTTATACGAAACCACTAAAGATGTGCAGCGTGATTGGGACAGCAGTTTCTTCGGTCCGATCGCCATTCCGGCTGCCGCGAACAACTACAACCCTATGGTGCAGGACCTGCTCAAGAGCTTGTACAGCGACCCACAGTTCACTCAAGCATTGAAGTGATAAAAAAAAAAAGAGCCGCGATTGCGGCTCTTTTTTTATCGGTGTCAGCCCCGTGGAATGTGGGCGTCGACAGCGGAGTATTTCATGCGGTTATTGTCGACCCAGTTTTTCAGCAGCGCATTGACCTGCCGGTTGAAGGTGTCGGTGATGGCGGCCTTGGGTGTATTACCTGCTAGCGGCAGGAACCAGATGCCCATCCACGTATTGACCGCATCATGATTGCTGGCCTTGTCCAACGCTTGACCATGATCGTCCAGGGTTTCCAGGCTCATGCTGTACTGGTCGGTTGCCAACGCAGGGATGATCGTGAACGTGAAGCCACTGATGAACGCCAGGACCATTTGCCCACCGCCTGGCGCATGGTTGTACACCTTCAATCGAAGGCTGTAGTCACCTGGTTGCTTCTGGAACTCGTCGAAAACCACGCGTCCAAAGAGCCCTGATTCATCGAAGGTTCGTTTCAGCTCGGGCTTGAGCATGTCACGAGCTTGCGGTACCTCGGTGGCCTTGGCATTGTCGGGTTCGCCCTGATAGAAATCGAAGTCGACATAGACGTTCGGCTTGTTCGAGTAACTGGCCATTGAAGGCATATTTACGGGTGCTACTTCATCTTTGGTGAAACTGGCGCATCCACTGAGGCTCAAGGCCAAGGTAAGGCCTATGGCTTTTCCGAATTGCATATCAACTTCCTTGCGTAATTTTCAACAGGCCGCTCACGGAGGAGCACGAATTCTAGCGGGACCCGTTTGAAATCAAAAGGCCATCATGCCAATAGCCTGCATCCATTGCCTCCAAGCACGATAAAGAGAAAAGTAATTGTTCTCAAAAATAACCAGCCAGGAATACCCCACACCCCCCTGATTCACTAATCAAGGAGTCACGCTCATGAAAATCGACTTCACCGGACGCCACGTCTTAGTCACCGGCTCCACCAGCGGTATCGGCTTTGCCACAGCCAAAGGCTTCCTGGAAGCCGGCGCCCACGTGGTCATCAATGGCCGCAGCGAGAGCAGCGTGGAGGACGCGTTGCAGCGGTTGGGTGACCTTGCTTCAAAGGCCGCTGGCTTTGTGGGTGACCTTAGTCATGAGGCTGGCTGCCGGGCATTGATCGCCAAACACCCAAGCTTCGATATCGTCATCAACAACTTGGGCATTTTCAAACAGGAAGATTTTTTCGAAACATCGGACAGCGAATGGCAGCGCTTCTTCGAAACCAACGTGATGTCGGGCGTACGTGTCTCCAGGGCTTACGCGCCGGGCATGGTCGAGCGTGGTTGGGGGCGGATTGTGTTTATCTCGTCGGAATCGGGCCTGAATATTCCGGCCGACATGATCCACTATGGCTTCACCAAAACCGCCCAACTGTCCATTGCTCGCGGCCTGGCCAAGCGCCTCGCCGGCACGGGTGTCACGGTGAACTCAGTGTTACCGGGGCCGACGCTTTCCGAAGGGGTTGCCCAGATGCTCCAGGCAGACGTCGAGCGCAGCGGGGACAGCCTGGAAAAGGTCGCAGCAGATTTCGTCAATCAGCACCGCAGCACCTCGATTATTCAGCGCGCCGCGCGCGTCGAGGAGGTTGCCAACATGATCATCTATGTCAGTTCGGAGCAGGCTTCGGCCACCACGGGTGCGGCGCTGCGGGTCGATGGTGGCGTGGTGGACAGCATCGTTTAGGATCCCGCGACACGGTGCAAAAAAACGCCGCTTCCTCATGAGAGATAAGCGGCGTTTTTTGTTTTGGAAGCAACATGGGTTGATTCGACCGGCTTTCGGAGCGGTGATGGGGATTGTTCAGCCCACTCTGTTTTCCATCAGGCGATCCGAGCCGCCTTCAGCGACACGGTTTTCGATCAAGCGATCCGAGCCGCCTTCGGCCACGCGGTTTTCGATCAGGCGATCCGAGCCGCCTTCAGCGACACGGTTTTCGATCAGGCGATCCGAGCCGCCTTCAGCTACGCGGTTTTCGATCAGGCGATCCGAACCGCCTTCGGCTACGCGGTTTTCGATCAGGCGATCCGAGCCGCCTTCGGCTACGCGGTTTTCGATCAGGCGATCCGAACCGCCTTCGGCTACGCGGTTTTCGATCAAGCGATCCGAGCCGCCTTCAGCTACGCGGTTTTCGATCAAGCGATCCGAGCCGCCTTCGGCCACGCGGTTTTCGATCAGGCGATCCGAACCACCCTCAGCGAGCGTAGGTTGAACAAAAGAAGTCGCGAACGCATTGCCGAGGGACAGTGCCAGAAGCGAGCCAACGAGAGTTTTGCTGAGAGTGTTCATGTCCTGATCCTTTTATTCGTGTTTGAGTGAGTTAGACGGTGACGTGCAAACGGACGTCGACGTTGCCACGTGTTGCGTTGGAGTACGGGCAAACCTGGTGAGCCGCGTCGACCAGCGCTTGAGCATCGGCTTGATCCAGACCTGGCAGGCTGATGTGCAGGTCGATGTCCAGACCGAAACCGCCAGGAATCTGGCCGATGCCAACGTGTGCCGTGATCGAGGCGTCAGCAGGAATGCTGCGTTTGCTCTGGCTGGCGACAAACTTCAGTGCGCCGATGAAGCAGGCCGAGTAGCCGGCTGCGAACAGTTGCTCAGGATTAGTGGCTTCACCGCCGGCACCACCCAAGGCTTTTGGCGTGGCCAGTTTCACGTCGAGAATCTTGTCGCTGGAAACAGCACGGCCATCACGGCCACCGGTGGAGGTTGCGACTGCGGTATAGAGAACGTTCATGGTGTTTCCTCTCTTGCTGTTAGGTTTGATCGATTTTGATTTGCGCTAAATGTTTGTGCGCTAACCAGTTGCGATAAAGTTAACGGACAAATAGTTAGCGCGCAAGATAAATTTTTAAGAATTTATCAGCTTTGACTTAACCATTTGATATTAAAAGAGATTTATTTCTAAGGAGGCGCAGTGCCGCCAGCTTAGGTGGGCCCGAGGTGAGCAAAGGGGAAGGAGGTGCTAGGGGGTATCAGCGGGGCCAGCCCAATTGCAGGCCTTCGGAGAGAGGGGTTCAAAGCGCAAGGATGGTCTTCTGGATCGTTTCCACGCTTGCGTGGGAATGCCGCCAGGGACGCTCCGCGTTCCGCTTCTGGAAGGAGACGCAGAGCGTGGACACGATCAATTCCGATCGATGAGGCAAAACCAACCCGACTAAGCAACAGCCACTCGGTTGCGCCCCAACGCCTTCGCCCGATACAGGGCCTTATCCGCATCGTTCATCAAGCTGTGAAGATCCTTTTTACAGGCCTCCGTAGACGCGACGCCGAGGCTGGCTGATATGCATTGAACAGGTTCGATCATCAGACCCGCAATCGTATCAATGAGCTGTTCTGCAATCTGGGTGGCGACCTCAATAGACGTATCCGGCAGCAAAATGGCGAACTCTTCCCCACCCAGCCGGCCGTGAATGTCCGTCGCCCGAAACGACGAACTGATGACCACCCCCATCTCGCGCAAAACCTGATCCCCGACCTGATGGCCGTAGGTGTCGTTGATGCGCTTGAAGTGATCCATGTCCAACATGACGGCGCACAACCCTACTCGGTTGGCCTTACATTCGTCATAAAGCTGCTGGGCATGCTCGAAAAAAGCCCGCCGACTCTTCAGGCCGGTCAGTTCATCGGTTTGGGCGGCACGGGTTGAAATGCTGTTTGCCTGTTCCATTTCACGTGTGAGTCGAAAAGCGGTTTCCAGTGCCTGGGCCATTTTGTGTGTAGCGCGGGCCGCAAATGCTGCGAACACCAAAATCGACAGGGCGATGCCCACTTGAATCGGCGACGGTTGAAACAGCAGCCAGGCGGTGCATGGCAATAGAACCAGACCAATGGAGACCAGGGTCATGTCGCGATAGGCGGAGTAGCAAGACACCGCGCTGACGGACATCCCGACGGTAAAGAGCATGACCAGTGCCTGCGACAAAAGATCGTCCGCCGGCATGACAACGAATGCGCCGCCTCCCCAAATGCTGGCGGACAACACGAGCGTGATCCAGTATTTGCGCTCCCAGCGTTCAGGCGTGCGCTCACTTTCGTCGCTGCGAACATAGGCAACAAACAACCCGATGCGCAGCAGCGTCGATGCGGTCAGGATGGCCAGCCAGCCAAAGATGACGCTGTGTTCAAAACGGTCCCAGCACAACCAACACAGCATGATGGCTGCGAGATAGCTCCCGAACACCGCCGAAACGGATTGGCGAAACAGTTGCTGCAGTCGGTCAGTTCGCACCTGCTCGGCTATGAAGAAATCCTGGTCACTCCGTGATCCTGAGCCATGCATGTGATCCACCTGATCGTGATGCAGCTTAAAAAGCGATTGTGGCACCCTGCCACCAACGCAAACAACTGAATTACACCCACGGCCCCAATTGAACCAAAACCCCGTGGCGAGGGAGCTTGCTCCCGCTGGGCTGCGAAGCAGCTCTAACCATTCCTACAGACAACTCGTATCATCTTCTTTACAAGATCAGGCGGGAATCAATCCTGCTTCTCGGTAGCTCAAGATCAGATCATCGAACAGACCAACATCCGCCCGAGTTCGCGCGATTAACTGAGCACCCGCAACAGCGGTGTAAATGGCGCGGGCGCGGCGTTCGCATTCTTCTGCCCTGCCTGCTTCAGCCTCTGCCAACAGCTGGGCGAGCCATGTCACGTTAACGTCCGCAAAAGTCCTTATCTCCCGTGACACCTCCTCGGGAAGGTCTTCGTATTCCGCTGCCATGAAGCTGGACAGACAAAGCTTGTTGCCGTCTTCAAGCGACTTTCGAAAAATGGAGGGGTACAGCTGCAAGCACTCCTTCGGATCGGAATTGGCGGCACGTATCTCTTCAAGCATGCGCAGCGCGTCCTGCCAGTAGCGTTCAGCAACCGCCGCAGCCAGGCCCGCCTTGCTCGGAAAGTGGTAGTAGATGCTGGCGTTCTTGATACCCACCTGGTCGGCAATGCTACGGAAATTGATTCCACTGTAACCGTGCAGCTGCGCAGCGGATCTGGCCGCCGCCAGGATGGCTTCTCGAGCATTTTCGTTCACGTTGCCACCTCGCTTCGAGTGTTCCACTCATTCATGCGCCCGGATTCTACTCTCTGATGAGCTTACCTGCCAATTGTCAGGTAGGGGCTTGACAGTACCACGGCCTCGCCTCAGTCTTTACCTACCAATTGACAGGTAGGTGCACAAAATCATGACTTCTTCCCGGCAGCGCATTGATGTTCCCACTCATCCCACGATGAAAATCTACGATTGGTTCAACGGTCCTTACCCCGCCCGAGTGCGCATTGCCCTGGCGGAAAAAGGCTTGTTACCAAACATCGAATTTGTATCGGTGAATCTCTGGACCGGTGAACACAAGAAACCTGAGTTCCTGGCCATCAATTACTCCGGGACCCTGCCCGTACTGGAGCTGAACGATGGGACGCGGATCGCGGAGTGCACGGCGATTACCCAATATCTGGATAGCCTGGACGGTCATCCGACGCTGACGGGCGAAACGCCTGTTGAAAAAGGCATCATCCATATGATGACCAAGCGTGCCGAGATCGAGTTTCTCGATGCCGTCAGCGTGTACTTCCACCATGCCACGCCTGGCCTCGGCCCAGATGTCGAGCTGTACCAGAATGCTGAGTGGGGCGTCAGGATGGGCGATAAGGCGATCAGAGGCATGCGCTATTTCGACAACCTTCTCAAAGACCAGCCCTTTGTGGCGGGTGACAAGTTTTCGATGGCCGACATTGCGGTACTGGGGGGGATGATCTTCGCCTCGCTGGTGAAGCTCCCCGTTCCTGATGAGTGTGCTGCATTGCGAGCCTGGCACGCCAGGATGCAAGAGCGCCCTAGCGTCGAGACATGGCGTGCCATGGTCGAACGTGACGCTGCGTAGCACTGATAGTGACTCCAGCGCCAGCATGAAAAAGGGGCAAGGGCTAATGCCAGCCAGTTAAGGATCAAACGACACAAACCTGTGGGAGCAAAGCTTGCTCGCGATGGCGGCAGCCCCGTCAACGCGTTGTCGACTGGCTCACCCCAATCGCGAGCAAGCTTTGCTCCCACAGGTTTGGGGCTTAACTGACTGGCATTAGGGCAAGCCCAACGCGCTCATTGTTTACGGGTTACTCGACTTGCGACAGCTTGGCGTCGTCGCAACCGGCAGCACGGCACTCGCGCTCGACAGCTTTGAGTATGACGATACGCGCCTCGGTCTTCTCATTGGCACAGTCCAGGTAGAGCAGGCCATCGTTGGAACAGGCGTTGTCACGAATCTTGATCCACTGGATTTGAGCGGCTTTCACCTTTTTCTTTTGATCCGGGGTCAGGGCACTCATGGTCTTCTTGTATTGATCATTGATTTCCTGATCCGACTGAACCATTTTCAGCGACGCGCAATAGGTCCTGTCATAAGCGTTTCTAGGGTTATCGCAACTCATCGCAGATGCCGATGCTGATGCCATTGCCAGCAATGCCCCAACCCACAAAGACTTGATCACCATTTCTCTCCCTGAATGCCCTCTATTCATTAGAGGTCGCGGCGGGGAATTTATCATGGGGGTTGTTGAACAATGAAGCAGATCCTAGGGGGCATTCGGCCCGAACAAGGGGCAAATGCTGATAGGGGGTCGGGAGCAAGAAGCAGGAAGCATCGCTATTGTTGACCGACCTGCGCCTGAGGAGCTCTCAAGGTATCGCAGCCTGGTGAACACGTATCGCAAGCTGTTCCAAATCGCTGAGATCGGTTGACGGTCTCCCGGCGACCTTGGCTGCCTCGTCCCAGCGGCGCAAACGCAGGCTGTCGGCAAACAATGGGTCGGCCTCGAAGGCCTCCGCTTCACGGGGCGTCATCGGCCCACCCTGCCAGTCAAGGGTCTGCCGGCTGGCCTCACTCAACCCCGCCAGATAAGCCGGATCGCGCCAGCTCAGGTAACGCTTGGCGTCTACATGCCGCGCCACCAACCCCGCCAGGCGCTGGGAGAAGCCCAACCCCCGCAGCCAGTTTGCGCCCACCCGCTCATGACCTCGACGGCCCAGGCCGGCCATTGAATTTTCCGCCGTCAGCGGCGCACAGAAGTGCCCGACATCATGGCAGAAAGCGGCCAGCACCAGCTCCTCATCCGCCCCTTCGTCACGCGCCAGTTCGGCGGCCTGGACCATGTGTTCGAGCTGGCTGAGCGCCTCGCCGATGTAGTCCGCCTGCGCCTGCTGGCGGCACAGGGCAAACAGCCCGGCCACCGCCTGCCCCGCCCTCATGCGACGCACGCCTGCGACCATTCTTCTTCGCCGAGCAACGCCGCCAGGCTGCGCTCGCCGAGGCCGAGGCCGACGCTCATGCCCAGGCCGGTGTGCATCAGTACGGCGCTGACGCCTGTCCCGGCTTGCACCACGCTGAACGGGCCGGGTCCGCGCGAGCCGTATACGCCCTGCCAGCGTTCCAGCACCTGCAGCTTGCCGTCCAGGGTGTGCTCGGCCAGCGCCAGCATGAGGTCGTCCACGCCCTCGGCATTGAACGGCGAGGCGTCGCTGCCGTAGTCGTGGGAATCGCCGATGATCAGCTCGCCATAGGGCGTCGGGCTGACCAGCAGGTGGATGCCGTGGATTTCCAGTTCTGGCTGCTCGTGGCGGATCTGCGCGCGGATGGCTTCGGCTTCCGGCAGATCGGCGAAGGCGCCGTAATGCACGCAGCTGAGGCCGGTAAGCACCGCATGTTGCAGGTCCAGCGGCTGTTGCAGGCGGGCGCGCAGCATCTGCAAGCGACACACCGAAGGCTGGAGCGCGGCCAGCGGCTCGGCCAGCAACGTCTGATAATCGTGTCCGGAGCAGACCACGATGTGCCTGGCGCTGAAACTTCCGGCGCTGGTCAGGGCGCTACCTGGCTCGACGTCACGCACCAGGGTGGAGAAGTGGAACTGCACGCCCAACCCGCGCAGGTATTCGACGATCTGTGGCAGCGCCTCACGGGAATACAGCTGCTGGTCGTCGAGGCCATGCAGGGCGGCGCGATGGTGGGCGAAACGTCCGCCGTACAGTCCATGCAGGGCTGCGCCGCGCAGTAGCTCGACGCGGTAGCCCTGTTCACGGGCGCGGCCCGCGCAGAAGGCTTCGAGCAAGGCTTCTTCGGCTTCGCTACGTGCAAACAGCAGTGAGCCCTGTTGCTTGAGCTGCAGGCCGGCGGCCTGGCCCAGCTCGGCCCACAGGCCGCGGGATTGGCGGGCCAGCTCGAGCATGACGCCGGGTGCCTGGCCAGTGACCAGGGCCTGGCCGAAGTTGCGGATGGAGGCGCCGAGCGGCGTGTGGCTGCGCTCGAACACACGTACCTTGAGGCCGCGCTTGGCGCCGGCCCAGGCATGGGCGAGGCCGAGCATGCCGGCACCGACGATCAACAGATCGCAGTCGTGCTGACTCATGGGGAAACTCCTGGAACGAAAAAGGTGGCCGCCAACGCAGCCGGATGAATCAACGTGCAGCAACGATGGGCAGAACCCCTCTGACAAGGCTGGCGTGTGCTGAAGCAAACCCGCGTTGCACTGTCAGCAGGGTTCTGCCGGCCATGTCACTGGGCTACAGGTTCGGACTTGCCGTCGTAGCGCTTGCGCCATTCAGCGAGGATCTTGTCGCGGTTCTCCGAGGCCCAGGCGAAGTCGTTCTTGATCAGGCGCTGCTCGTAGTCAGCGGGCAGTTCCTGGAAGCGCTCGGCGATGCCCGGCTGGGCCAGCACGGCGAAATTCGCCTTGTATAGGTCCATGGCCTCGCGGCTGGCGGAGAAGTCGGCGAGCTTCTTCGCCGCTTCCAGCTGCTCGGTGCCCTTGATGATGCCGGTGGCCTCGATCTCCCAGCCCAGGCCTTCCTTCGGCAGGACGATGTCCAGCGGCGCCCCCTTGCGCTTGAGCTGCACTGCCGGGTACTCGAAAGAGATGCCAATGGGGAACTCGCCAGCGGCGGCCAGCTTGCACGGCTTGGAACCGGAATGGGTGTACTGGCCGATGTTTTGGTGCAGCTTGTCCATGTAGGCCCAGCCCTGCGGCTCGCCGAAGGTCTGCAGCCAGGCGCTGACGTCGAGGTAGCCGGTGCCGGACGAAGCCGGGTTGGGCATGACGATCTTGCCCTTGTACACCGGGTTGGTCAGGTCTTCCCACTTGGTCGGCTTGGGCAGGCCCTGCTTCTCGGCCTCGATGGTGTTGAAGCAGATGGTCGCGGCCCACACGTCCATGCCGACCCAGGCCGGCGGGTTGGCGGCGTCGCGGTAGTTGGCGCCGATCTTGTCCAGGTTGGCCGGGGCGTAGGCTTCGAGCATGCCCTGCTGCTTGAGTACAGCCAGGCTCGAGCCGGCCAGCCCCCACACCACATCGGCCTGCGGGCGATCCTTCTCGGCCAGCAGCTTGGCGGTGACGATGCCGGTGGAGTCGCGTACCCACTTGATCTCGATATCCGGGTGGAGCTTTTCGAAGGCGGCCTTGTAGGCGGCCAGCTGTTCCACTTCGAGGGCGGTGTACACGGTCAGCTCGGTGTTGGCCTGGGCCTGCATGGCGCAAGCGGCGAGCAGGCCGGCGGCCAGAGCGGTACGTTTGAACATGAAGAGCTCCTTGGTTGGCATTGCGTGGCGTTGGTTATTCGAATTCAGTTGGCTTGCGGGCTCTCGCCCCGGGCCAGGCGAGCGTTGATGGCGTCGATCACCGACGGCAGTTCGGCGAGGGTGTCGATCAGGTAATGTGGCCGGCTCGGCGCGAACAGCGCGTCGATGCGCGTGCGCTCGGCCTCGCGCTGCGCGGGCGTCAGGGCCTGGTACTGCGCCCAGTCAAGGCCCAGGAAGTTGCCGGAGAAGCGCAGCGCCACGGTCCACATGCCGGCGCTGCGGCCTTCGAGGATGCCCGGCTCGGTGTCGTCGACCTTGACGCAGGCGGCCACATCGTCGAGGCCGAGGGCGATGACGTTGGCCAGCGCCTGGGCCGGGCTCGGCCGGCCCTTGGGCACCTCGTCGGTGGCCACCACGTGGTCTGGGCGGTATCCGTTGGCGGCGGCCAGCTCGACCACTTTGTCCATCACCTGTTTGGGATAGCCGGAGCAACTGCCGAGCTTGAGCCCGCGCTCGCGCAGCGCGGCGATACACGCCAGGGCGCCGGGGATCAGCGCCGAGTGCTCGCCGACCTTGGCGATCTGCAACGGCATGAAGCGCTCATAAATCGCCGTCACATCTTCGTCGCTCGGCAGACGGCCGAAGCGGCGTTGGTAGCGCTCGGCAATCGCCGGCAGGTTGCACAGGGCGCGGATGTGGTCCCACTTGCCCATGCCCATCGGCCCACGCGCTTCGTCCAGGCTGATCTCGACGTCGAAACTGGCGAAGGCCTCGACGAAGATGCGGGTCGGCGCGAAGGAGCCGAAATCGACCACGGTGCCGGCCCAGTCGAGAATGGCGGCGTGCAGGCGGTCGGGGTGTTGGTAGTGCATGGCAGTCTCCAGGGTAATCAATGGCCGGCGGCCGTGCGCCAGGCTTGGGCCCGACGCAGCACGCCGCGTGAGGCCCCCGCCAGCAGCAGCGAAACCGCGGCCGAGGTGAGCAGGATCAGGGTGGACATGGCGGCGGCGCCGCCGACATTGCCGGCGTCGTCCATGTTCAGCACGGCGATGGCGGCGAGCAGGCTGTCCGGGCTGTAGAGGAAGATCACCGCCGACACCGTGGTCATCGCCGAGACGAACAGATAGCGCAGGATGTCGAGCAACGCCGGCAGGCAGATCGGCAGGGTGACGCGCAAAAAGTGGCGCAGCAGTGGCACCTTCAGCGACAGCGCGGCGGCCTCGAACTCGCCATCGAGCTGGCGCAGCGCAGCGCTGGCGGTCAACTGCGCGGTAGTCAGGAAGTGCGCGATGGTACACGCCACCAGCAGGGTCAGGCTGCCATACAGACCGTGCAGCGGATTGCCCGGCAGGTTGAAGAAAAACACGTAGCCCAGGCCCAGTACCAGCCCCGGCACCGCCATCGGCACGAAGCTGAGCAGGCGCAGGGCCTGGGTCAGCGGGCTCTGCCGGGTCTTTTCCAGCAGGTAGGCGCCGGTGAAGGTCAGCAGGCTGCCGAACACGGCCGTGCAGCTGGCCAGCATCAGACTGTTGCGGTACACCTGCCAGCCGCCGGGCAGTTCGGAAAAAACGTAGTGGTGCAGCGACAGCGACAGGTCATAGGGCCAGAACTTGACCAGCGACGAGTACATCGCCATGCCGAACACGCCGAGCAGCGCCGCGCAGATCAGCAGCACCACGGCGAGAAAGGCCAGGTCGCGGCGGCGCGACGGTTGCGGGTGGTAAACCTGGGCTCGGCCGCTCATTGCCTCGCGCTGACGACGGCGCAACCACAGGTCGACGGCGAAGCTCAACAGCGCCGGCAGCAGCAGGACCATGCCGATCAGCGCGCCGCGGCCGAACTGCTGCTGCCCGACCACTGCTTTGTAGGCCTCCAGCGCCAGCACCTGATAATCGCCGCCGACCACCATCGGCACGCCGAAATCGGTGATGCACAGGGTGAACACCAGGCAGAAGGCCGCGAACACGCCCTGTCGGCTGCCTGGCCAAGTGATGCTGCAAAATGCCCGCCACGGTGACGCGCCCATGCTCGAGGCGGCGTCGAACAGGCGCGCATCGGCCAGGGCCAGAGCCGAAAGCAACACCATCAGCGCATGGGGGAAGGTGTAGATGGCTTCGCCGATGACGATGCCCCAGAAGCCATAGATATTGTCCGTGAGCAGGTGCCGGAGCGCGCCCTGGTTGCCGAACAGGTAGATCAGCGCAATGCCCGGCAATATCGACGGTGCCAGCAACGGTAGCAGGGAAATGCCGCGCCACAGGCCCTTGGCCGGCACGCAGGTACGCTGCAGCGCATAGGCGAAGGCGTAGGCCAGCGGCACGACAATGGCGGCCACGGTCAGCGAGACCGCCAGACTGTTGCCCAGCAGCCAGCGGAAGTTGGCACTGGTGAACAGCTCGGCCGCCGCCGTCAGCCCACCGCCCTGCCCGGGTTCGCTGGCGAAGCCGCGCCAAAGCATGGCCAGTAGCGGCAGCAGCACGGCGAGCACCAGCAACACCAACAGCAACCACTGGCCACCGTGAACGAATATCCGGTCGGCCAGGTCGGCAGGCAGGCGCCGCGCGCCGGCCTGGGGCTTGCTCAGCAACACCTGCTCCATCAGACGAACACCTGCAGGCTGCGCGGCGGCAGGGCCACCCAGATATGCGAGGCGGCCAGGCGCGGCATGGCGTCCGGCGCCAGCTCGGCAAGCAGGGCATGCCCCGGCAGGGCGTCCAGCTCGAAACTCAGGCGGCAGCGATTGCCAAGGAAGGTGATCTCACGCATCTGTGCGCTGAACAGGTTGTCTTCGTGTACCGGCGGGTTGACCACCACCGCCTCGGGGCGGCAAAACAGGCGACCGCGTTCAGCCGGGCGGACGCCGTGCAGACGCAGGCTCAGTTCGCCAACCCGGGCGTGCTCGCCGTCGCGCTCGTAGGGCAGCCAGTTGCCCTGGCCGACGAACTCGGCGACGAAAGGTGTGGCGGGCGCGCGATAAATCTCCTGGGGCGCGGCGTACTGCTCGACCCGGCCGTGATTGATCACCGCGATACGGTCGGCCATGAGCATGGCCTCGTCCTGATTGTGGGTGACCATCACGGTGGTGATACCCAGGCTCTTCTGTAATCGGCGCAGCTCACCGCACAGGTGTTCGCGCACGCGAGCGTCGAGGGCCGACATCGGTTCGTCCAGCAGCAGTAGTTGGGGCGCCGGCGCCAGGGCTCGGGCCAGGGCCACGCGCTGTTGCTGGCCGCCGGAGAGCTGGCCGGGATATTTCTGCTCGCTGCCCTTGAGGTCGACCAGCTCGAGCATCTCGGCGATCCGCCCACGGATCGTCTCGCGGCTGTTGCCGGCCAGGCCGTAACCGATGTTCTGGGCCACCGTGAGGTTGGGAAACAACGCGTAGGATTGGAACAGAATGCCGTAGTCGCGGGCCTGCGGTGGCAGCGTGGAGACATCCCGGTCGCCAAAGAAGATCTTGCCGCCGTCCTGGCGCTCCAGCCCGGCGATGCAGCGCAGCAGCGTGGTCTTGCCGCAGCCCGAGGGGCCGAGCAGGCACACCAGCTCACCGGCAGAGACGTCCAGCGACACGCCATCCAGCGCCTGAAAGGCACCGAAGGCCTTGTGGATGTCGCGCAGTTGCAAGCTGACCGTAGCCATGGCGGAACCTCGTCGGTGGAATACGAGGCCCATCTTGGACACGGGGTGCTAAGGCTTTATGGCAATTGGGCAAAAGCTGCTGATAGTGGCATCGGTGGATTTATGTAGTGCTTTCACCCAAAAGGCGAGCGCGAGGCACCCTACGAGGTGCTCGCGGCTTCCCGCGCCAACGCCAGAAAGACCGCCGGCAGGCGCGCGCTGCGGCGCTCCTTGAGGCAGTAGAGGTATTCGGCAATCAGCGGTGCCCCTTCCAGCTCGATCACCCGCAACTCGGTACTGGTCGGCACTTCGTGGCGGGCGATGATGCTGATGCCGATATTGCGCAGCACCGCTTCACGAATCGACTCGCGGCTGCCAATCTCCAGTAACGAGCCGAGCGCCACGCCGGCGTCGCGCAGCAACTGCTCGGTGAGCACGCGAGTGGTCGAACCTTTCTCGCGCATCAACAGGCAGTGCCCGGCCAGGGCCGCGAGCGGCACACGCTCCCGCGCGGCCAGTGGATGACTACGGTGTACGGCCAACACCAGTGGATCGTGGCCCAATAGCAGGCGAGTCAGCCGCGGGTCCTCGACCAACAGCGAGGAAGCGGCAAGGTCGACGCGGTAGTCCTCCAATGCCTCGATCACCTGCTGAGAGTTACCGATCTCCAGCGTCACCTCGCACTGCGGCAGTTGCTCGCGAAAGCGCCGTACCAGGTCGAGCATGTAATAAGGCGCAGTGGCGCCGATGCGCAGGGCGCCTTGTACCTGACCGCAGTTGCGCAAAAAGAACTCGATATCGGCCTCCTGCTGCAGCAACTGCTGCACCATGGGCAGCAGGCGCACGCCTTCATCGCTCAGGGTCAGACGTCGACCCCCACGGTAAAACAGCTCGACGCCGTACTGCCCTTCGAGGTTGCGGATTTGCGTGGTGACCGTGGGCTGGCTGAGGCCGAGCTTCTTCGCCGCCTGGGTGATGCTGCCCAGTCGGGCGACCATGTGGAAGGATTTCAGCTCGGCGAAGGACATGATGGATACGGCTCTCGGTGCGTGAGCAAACGTTACAGCTTGGACGTGACAGGACGTCAGTAAATCATGACGGGCAGATCGACTTGCAGCGTTTTGTGATGCGTTACAACAACGTCAGGTGCCATAGCGAAAACCGACCCTCTGGCTCCGAATTTCAAGGTAAAACGCAGCCTTGTTTATTCCGCCACAGCCACCCTTCCATCAAGCTACGAATCCTTGCGCCATTGCCTACAACTACGCCAGAATCCGCCCGCTTGTGCGCCTTGACCATGGATTCTAATGTTTTCCTGCCACTGCCCATCAGTGGTCGGGTTTAGTAGCCCGTTGGTATTTAGTAAGGTGCAAGGCTCCTATCAGTCAGGTATTTCCATGCCTGTATTTGATGGCGGCTGTGCGCAGGGCGCCCTCGGGCGCGCCGGCTTGCTAAGTCCCCGGTCTACTAACCTGCGTACAGCTGCCACCCCTTGTTTAGTAGCTAGAGGGTT
Source organism: Pseudomonas halotolerans (assembly GCF_039581215.1). Taxonomy (NCBI): domain Bacteria; kingdom Pseudomonadati; phylum Pseudomonadota; class Gammaproteobacteria; order Pseudomonadales; family Pseudomonadaceae; genus Pseudomonas; species Pseudomonas halotolerans. The sequence goes on along the minus strand of NZ_JBCNTJ010000005.1, from coordinate 117,804 downwards.
GCGGCGTCACTTACAGGACTTAGTACATGTTCAAGCCTACCCCGAATCCGCCAGAGGCGGACCAAGCTTCCCCGCGAACCAAATCCAACGCCAAGAAACACGATGAAGCGACTAATCGCGCCTTGGATTATTACCTGCGACCCAAACCAGAAAAGTCCGAAGAGGCGTCCCAACCGGGCCAGCTCTTCACCGTCGCAAAAAACGCCGACAACGAATGCCTGCTAGCCAACCTCAGCGAAACCCTGGCGGCAGCCGATGCGATGGTCAGCAACCTGGCCTTCGACCTGGAAGGCCCGCGCCGTCACATCCTCCTCGGCGTCCAGCAACTGATAGAGTTGAGTTCATTGCTGGCGAATCGGGTGTTGGATAACGTTGATCCGCGATAGCCCGTGATCTTGCGGGTCTTTCCGTGACGCCGCATATTTCCGAGCATAAAAAAACGGGCCTGCATTCCCACGCAGCCCCGTTTTTTCACCACCCGATCAGATCAAAACGCCGGCAAAACCGCGCCTTTGTACTTCTCAAGAATAAAAGCCTTCACTTCCGGCGTATGCAGCGCCGCCGCGAGCTTCTTCATCGCCTCACTGTCCTTGTCATCCTCACGCGCCACCAGAATATTCACATACGGCGAGTCGCTACCTTCAATCACCAATGCATCCTTGGAAGGATCAAGCTTGGCCTCCAACGCATAGTTGGTATTGATCAACGCCAGATCCACCTGGGTCAGCACCCGCGGAATGGTCGCGGCTTCCAGCTCACGGAATTTCAGATCCTTCGGGTTCTCAACAATGTCCTTGGTAGTCGACAGGATGTTGTTGGAATCCTTCAGCGTGATCACCCCGTGCTTCGCCAGCAGCAACAGCGCACGGCCGCCGTTGGTGGCGTCGTTGGGGATGACCACGTTGGCACCGCCTGGCACTTCTGCCAGTGTCTTGAACTTGCTGGAGTAAGCGCCCAAAGGTTCCAGGTGCACGCCGGTCACGCTCACCAGGTGGGTGCCCTTGGCCTTGTTGAACTCATCCAGGTACGGCTGGTGCTGGAAGAAGTTGGCGTCCAGGCGCTTTTCGGCGACTTGTACGTTTGGCTGGATGTAGTCGGTGAAGACTTTGACCTTGAGGTCGACGCCTTCTTTGGCCAGGGCCGGTTTGACGAATTCGAGGATTTCCGCGTGTGGCACCGGCGTTGCCGCGACGGTCAGGGTGTCGGCGGCGTGGGCGGAAAATGCTGCGACGGCAGCGAAGGCAACCAGTAGTTTTTTCATTCAGCTAACTCCTTTTTAGGCGCCCGCTCTCGGCGCCTGCCAGCGAATGGCCGGCTCATGGTTTATTGGCCGCGAGGCCTTATTTTCTAGAGAAATGCACAACCAGTTTGTCGCCCACGGTTTGCAGGACCTGAACCAGCACCAGCAGCAACACCACCGTGACCACCATCACATCGGTCTGGAAACGTTGATAACCGAAACGGATCGCCAGGTCACCCAAACCACCGGCACCGACCACACCGGCCATGGCCGTGTAGGACACCAGCGTAATCGCTGTCACCGTAATCGCGGCAAAAATGCCTGGACGGGCTTCCGGCAGCAAGGCGTTGACGATGATCTGCCGGGTCGTCGCGCCCATGGCCTGGGTCGCTTCGATGATGCCGCGATCGACTTCGCGCAAGGCGGTTTCCACCAGGCGGGCGAAGAATGGCGTCGCGCCGACCACCAATGGCGGAATCGCTCCGGCCACGCCCAGGGAGGTGCCGGTGATCAATACCGTGAACGGAATCATCACGATCAACAGGATGATGAATGGCAGCGAACGCAGGATGTTGACGATCAGCGACAGCAATGCATAAACGCCCCGGGCTTCGAGCAACTGGCGCGGGCTGCAGAGGAACAGCAGCACCCCCAGCGGCAGGCCGAGCAGCACGGTAAACAACAGCGAGCCGAACAGCATCAGCAGGGTATCGCCGGTCGCCAGCCAGATTTCCAGCCAATCGATGTTGGCGAAGAATGAATTCAACAGTTCCATCAGCGCAGCACCTCCATGTGGACGTCGGCCGCGGTGAAGCGGGCGAATGCCGCCTCCATGTCACCGCCGGTGACGGCGAGGGTCAGTTGCCCGTAGGGGGTGTCTTTGATGCGGTCGATACGACCGGCCAGAATGCTGTAGTCCACGCCGGTTTCCCGGGCGACGGTGCCGAGCAATGGCGCGTAGGTCGCTTCGCCCTGGAATGTCAGACGCACGATGCGCCCCGGTACGTGGGCGAAATCGTCGCGCTGTTCGCTTTCGTCGATCTGCTCGTCTTCCTGGACAAAACGCTTGGTGGTCGGGTGCTTGGGGTGCAGGAACACCTCGGCCACCGGTCCTTGCTCGACGATCACGCCAGCGTCCATCACCGCCACTTCATCGCAGACGCGGCGGATCACGTCCATTTCGTGGGTGATCAGCACGATGGTCAGCTTCAGCTCGCGGTTGATCTCGGCCAGCAGTTGCAGTACCGAGGCGGTGGTTTGCGGGTCCAGTGCGCTGGTGGCCTCGTCGCACAGCAAAATCTTGGGTTTGGTCGCCAGGGCGCGGGCGATGCCGACGCGCTGCTTCTGGCCACCGGACAACTGCGCCGGATATTTTTTGGCGTGGTCGGACAAGCCTACTCGCGCCAGTAACTCGGCGACGCGCCGGTCAATTTCGCTGCGGGACAATTCGCCCGCCAGCGTCAGGGGCAGCGCCACGTTGTCGGCCACGGTCTTGGATGCCAGCAGATTAAAGTGCTGGAAAATCATCCCGACCTGCTGACGGAAACGTCGCAGGCCGCTGGCGTCCAGGGCGGTGACTTCCTCGCCGTCGACGATGATCTTGCCGCCGCTGCTGTCTTCCAGGCGATTGATCAGGCGCAGCAGGGTACTTTTTCCCGCACCGGAATGGCCAATCAGGCCGAAGACCTGACCGTTCTCAATCGTCAGACTGGTCGGGTGCAGGGCGGGGATATCCTTACCGGCAACCCGGTAGGTTTTAAAAACGTTTTGAAACTCGATCACGTAGCGAACCTTGTGGGGCGCGTTGGAAAAGGATCAGCGGTTAGCCGGGCGCGCATTTTAGCCTGTCCGTATAGAGGTTCTTAGCATTTATTTGCGATTGAACCAGCCATTTGGCAATAAGGCGATCAAAGGCCATAAAAAAGGAACACGGCCAAACGGCATAGGTCACTCATTAAGCCACTCGAAAATGCCCGGGTATGGAACCTGCGGTATCGAACTCAAGAGTCCTGGCCTCCGGGATCGCAAAGAGGAGTTATGCCTGATGAGTACCAAAAAGCCCACGGTCAACAAGAGCCAACTGGCCGGGACCGACACCCTGGATCGCGGCAACACCAACGCCAAGCTTGAGAGCCTGGAGCAGTTTCGCTCCGACGCCACCGAGCAGGCGTTACGCACCAATCAGGGCGTAAAGATTGCCGACAACCAGAACACCCTGCGGGTCGGGGCCCGTGGCCCCTCGCTGCTGGAAGACTTCATCATGCGTGAGAAGATCACGCACTTTGACCATGAGCGCATCCCGGAGCGCATCGTTCACGCCCGCGGTACTGGGGCCCATGGTTACTTTCAGAGCTATGAAGCACATTCGGCACTGACCAAGGCCGGATTCCTACAAGACCCAAGCAAGAAAACCCCAGTGTTCGTGCGTTTTTCCACCGTGCAAGGTCCACGGGGTTCCGGCGACACGGTGCGGGACGTCCGTGGCTTTGCGGTCAAGTTCTTCACCGATGAAGGTAACTTCGACCTGGTGGGCAACAACATGCCGGTGTTTTTCATCCAGGATGCGATCAAGTTCCCCGACTTTGTCCACGCGGTGAAACCCGAACCCCACAATGAAATCCCTACCGGCGGCTCAGCCCACGATACGTTCTGGGATTTCGTCTCGCTGGTGCCTGAATCGGCACACATGGTGATATGGGCGATGTCCGACCGGGCCATTCCGAAAAGCCTGCGGAGCATGCAGGGCTTTGGTGTGCACACCTTCCGCATGATCAACGCCGAAGGCAAAGGCAGCTTCGTCAAATTCCACTGGCGCCCAACAGTCGGTACTTGTTCGCTGGTGTGGGACGAAGCCCAGAAACTGGCGGGTAAGGATACGGACTACCACCGTCGCGATCTCTGGGAATCGATCGAGATGGGGGACTACCCGGAATGGGAATTCGGCGTACAAATCGTCGCCGAGGAAGACGAGCATAAATTCGACTTCGACCTGCTCGACCCCACCAAGATCATCCCGGAAGAACTCGTGCCCATCACGCCGTTGGGCAAGATGGTGCTCAACCGTAACCCGGACAATTTCTTCGCCGAGGTCGAGCAAGTCGCCTTCTGCCCTGGGCATATCGTGCCGGGTATCGACTTTTCCAACGACCCGTTGCTGCAGGGCCGGCTGTTCTCCTACACCGATACGCAAATCAGCCGACTTGGTGGGCCGAATTTTCATGAGTTGCCGATCAACCGGGCGATCACCCCGGTGCACAACGGCCAGCGTGACGCCATGCATCGCACCACCATCGACAAGGGCCGCGCCTCCTACGAGCCGAACTCTATCGATGGCGGCTGGCCGAAGGAAACCCCGCCAGGTCCTGCGGACGGCGGCTTCGAAAGTTATCCAGAGCGCATCGATGCCCACAAGATCCGTCAACGCAGCGAGTCGTTTGGCGATCACTTTTCCCAGGCGCGGCTGTTCTACAAGAGCATGAGCCCCCACGAACAGGAACACATCATCGCCGCCTATAGCTTCGAATTGGGCAAGGTGGAGCGGGAGTTTATTCGGGCGCGGCAGGTGAACGAGATATTGGCCAACATCGATCTGGAACTGGCCGCGCGGGTGGCCAAAAACCTCGGGCTGCCAGCACCCACCGCCTGCACCGTGGATGTACCGAAGCCTTCGCTGGAACAATCCCCCGCCTTGAGTCAGGCGAACCTGCTGTCCGGGGACATCAAGACGCGCAAGGTGGCTGTTCTGGTGGCCGACGGCGTCGATGGGGCGATTATCGATGCGTTCAAGCAGGCCCTGGAAGCCAAGGGGGCTCACGCCAAAGTGCTGGGGCCAACCTCCGCACCAGTCACCACCGCCGATGGGCAAACGCTGCCGGTGGATGCGTCCATGGAAGGTATGCCGTCCATTGCCTTTGACGCGGTATTCGTGCCAGGTGGCGCGGAATCGATCAAGGCGTTGAGCGCTGACGGCGTGGCGTTGCATTACGTGCTGGAGGCCTACAAGCACCTGAAGGCCATCGCCCTCAATGGCGAAGCGCGGCAACTGTTGGTGTTGTTGAAGCTGGAGGCGGATGCGGGGCTGATTCCTGACGCGGATGCTGGCAAATTCCAGACGTTCTTCGACGCGATGGCCCAGCATCGGGTGTGGGCGCGGGAACCTAAGGCGAAGGCGATTCCGGCTTGATGAGTGTCTGAAAGTGGCTGGTTGCTGGTAGGACGCTATCGCGAGCAAGCTCGCTCCCACAGGGTTATGTGTCGATCACTAAACTGTGATCACCCTAGATCCAATGTGGGAGCGAGCTTGCTCGCGATGCTGTTAAGGCCTGCGCGGTGTCAGCACCATCTGCGCCGGTACGCTGCGCAAAATCTGCTTTTGCACTTTCAGATCAAACCCCGGATCAAGCTTCTTGACCCGCTTGGTCAGCAGAGTCGCCAACCACGGATAATCGTCGGTGCGCGGCGCTTGAATGCTGACGTCACATTGAAAACTCACCACATCGGCGGCAATGGCATCCAGTTGACGACGCATTTCCTGGATATCGCCGATGTTAAGCGCAACGGTGGTGCTTTTGGCACTCGGATCGATCACTTTGGCGACCGGTTGGGCTTCGGCGGCCTTGAGGGCGGCCTCGGCTTTTTCCAGCTCTGCCCGGCGGGCTTCGGCAATTTCGCTGTTGACCTCACCGGTGAGCGCTGGCGCTTTGGGCATCAAGGCGCGGGCACGGCTCAGGGCGGTGGCGGCGGCATTGACGTCACCTTTTTGCAGATCGATCTGGCTGCGGCGCAAATACGCCTCGGCCAGGCGCCGCTGATAGGGTTCCAGCGTCGGATCCTCGGGCGTCTGGGCTTGCAGTGCGGCCAGTTGACCTTCAGCGGTGGCCAGCTCATTGCCGGCCAGGCTCTGTTCAAACTGCGCGATGGCCGGGCCTCGGGTATCGGGGGCTTCGGCGACCGGCGGCGAACTCTGGCATGCGCCCAGCAGCAGGGAAAATGCGACAAGGAGCAGATAACGGGAGGCGAACGGCTTCATTCCTGCGACTCTCTATTTGCGCAAAAAGCGAGCAAGTCTACACCCCTCGACGGGGCAGGACAAAACTCAGCAGAAATAGCGCGGCGGCGCTGACCACAATCGACGGCCCGGCCGGGGTGTCCTTGAACCACGATAGCGCCAGCCCACCGCACACCGCGAGCATGCCCAGCAGGCTCGCGCCCAGGGCCATCTGCTCCGGGGAGCGGGCGTGCCGCTGTGCTGCGGCCGCCGGGATAATCAGCAAAGAAGTAATCAGCAACACACCGACGATTTTCATCGCCACGGCAATGACCACCGCAATCAACAGCATCAACGCCAGCCGTAAACCCACCACGGGCAAGCCTTCGACCCGCGCCAGTTCCTCATGCACAGTCACGGCCAGCAATGGGCGCCAGAGCGCTACCAGCAGCAGCAGGACCGCCGCGCTGCCGCCCAGGATCCATGAAAGATCCATGGGGCTGATGGCAAGCAGGTCGCCAAACAGGTAGGCCATCAGATCAATCCGCACGTCATGCATGAAGCTTAGTACCACCAGCCCGAGAGACAGGGTACTGGGCGCCAGAATGCCCAGCAGCGTGTCGGAGGCCAACGGTTGACGCTGTTGCAGGGTCACCAGCAGCACCGCCAGCAACAGGCAGCCGACAGTCACCGCCACGGCAGGGCTGACGTCCAGCAAAAAGCCCAGGGCCACGCCCAGCAAGGCCGCATGGGACAAGGTGTCACCGAAATAGGCCATGCGCCGCCAGACCACGAACGAGCCCAGAGGGCCGGCCACCATCGCGAGGGCCAGGCCTGCGAGCAGGGCGTACAACAGAAAATCAGCCATGCTTGCAGCCATCTCCATGAACATGGGTAGAAACAGATGAGTCGCTGACCACCGAACCATGCAGGTCATGGGCATGGTCGTGATGGTGGTGATAAATCGCCAGGCTTTGTGCGTTCTTTCCGAACAGTTCGACGAAGGCCGGATCGCCGCTGACCTGCTCGGGATGCCCGGAACAGCAGACGTGGCGATTGAGGCAGACCACCTGGTCGGTGGTGCTCATGACCAGGTGAAGGTCGTGGGAAACCATCAGCACGCCGCAGCCATGACGGTCGCGCAGGCGGGTGATCAGGCTGTACAGCTCGGCCTGACCGGCCACGTCGACCCCTTGCACGGGCTCGTCGAGCACCAGCAGCTCAGGCTCGCGCAGCAGGGCTCGGGCCAGCAACACGCGCTGCATTTCGCCGCCGGAAACACTTTGTACCGGGCTATCGATTACGTGTTCGGCGCCGACTTCGTTGAGCGCCGCCAGGGCCCGTTCGCGATCCACGCCAGGCACCAGGCGCAAAAAGCGCAGTACCGACAGGGGCAGCGTCGGGTCGACATGAAGCTTTTGCGGCATGTAACCGACCCGCAGCTTCGGCTTGCGCCAGACGGTGCCGCTGTCGGGCTTGAGCAACCCCAGCACGGCACGCACCAGGGTTGTCTTGCCGGCGCCGTTGGGGCCGATCAGGGTGACGATCTGCCCCGGCTCGACGCTCAGGTGGATGTTATCCAGCACGCTCTGGCCGGCGAACGTCACGGCGACGTGCTCGAGACGGATCAACGCATTGCTCATCAGGCCCCCTGGCAACCGGAGCAGAGCCCGACCACTTCAACGGTCTGGGTATCCACCACGAAGCCCACCTCTTGGGCGCTGGCAACGATGGCATCGCTGATGGACTTCTGCTCCAGCTCGATGGCAGCGTGGCATTCGCGGCAGATCAGGAACTGGCCCTGGTGGGCGTGCTCCGGGTGATTGCAGCCGACGAAAGCGTTCAACGACGAGATGCGATGCACCAGGCCGTTTTCCAGCAGGAAATCCAGCGCCCGATAAACCGTGGGCGGCGCGGCGCGGCGGCCGTCCTGCTCACTGAGGACTGCAAGTATGTCGTAGGCGCCCAGCGGCTTGTGGCTTTGCCAGACCAGCTCGAGCACGCGTCGACGCAAAGCGGTCAGGCGCAACCCTTGGCGCGCGCAGATGGCGTCGGCCTCGGACAGCGCCGTGTGCACGCAGTGAGAATGATCATGAGGACGACTGGCAAGGGGCGTAATAGGCATGGGCAGCGACGATTTTAGTGAGAGACGTTATTATGTTACCCGTTCTCGCCTCTTCGAGTGGTCATCGTGTCCCGAATTTTTTCGATCTTTGTCGCTTTTGTTGCCAGTTTTCTACTGATCGGCCCAGCCCAGGCCGAAGTCAAAGTGCTTACCAGCATCAAGCCATTGCAACTGATTGCCGCCGCCGTGCAGGACGGCGTGGCCGTTCCAGAGGTGCTATTGCCGCCCGGTGCCTCGCCTCACCATTACGCCTTGCGGCCATCCGACGTACGGAAGGTGCAGTCGGTGGATTTGCTCTACTGGATCGGCCCCGACATGGAAGGCTTCCTGCCGCGCGTGCTGAACGGTCGTACGCGTCCTTCGGTGGCGGTGCAGGATGTGCCGGGGCTCACGTTGCGTCATTTTGCCCAGGACAGTCATTCCCACGCCGAAGATGACCATGGCGCCGATGAGCATGATCATGACCATCGCCCCGGCACCATTGATGCCCACTTGTGGCTCTCGCCAGTCAATGCACGGGTGATTGCCACCAGAATGGCTGCCGACCTGAGCGCGGCCGATCCGGCCAATGCCAGCCGCTATCAAAGCAACCTCAAGGGCTTCAACCAGCGTCTTGATGCGCTGGATGGGCGTTTGAAGCGCCGTCTGGCCGGGGTCGCGGGCAAGCCGTATTTTGTGTTCCACGAGGCGTTCGACTATTTCGAAGACCACTACGGCCTCAAGCACGCCGGGGTGTTTGCCGTGGCCGCCGAAGTCCAGCCGGGTGCCCAGCATGTGGCGGCGATGCGCAATCGCTTGCAGACCGTGGGCAAGACATGCGTCTTCAGCGAACCGCCCCTGCGCCCGCGCCTTGCCGAAACCCTGGTGGCCGGGTTGCCGGTGAAGCTGGCGGAGCTGGATGCCCTGGGCGGCTACACCCCGGCGACGGCGCAAGGGTATGAGCAGTTGCTGGAGAAGCTGGGGAATGACTTGGCTGGGTGCCTGGAGTCGTTATAACGCAAAACCTGTGGCGAGGGGATTTATCCCCGTTGGGGCGCGAAGCGGCCTCAAGAAATATCTGCCACCGCAGTCCGTCAGACCGAAAGCAAAGGGCTGCTGCGCAGCCCAGCGGGGATAAATCCCCTCGCCACAAAGGCATTCAGATCTGCTTGCTGTCAGAGGGCAAATGGCAACATCGCGCTGACCGTCTGCCGCTGTGCCAGGCGCTGCTGGAACTCCATCGGGTCGTGAATCAACACGTCCTGCCCGGCAAACGATTCGGCGGCGATCAACCGCGACAGCCAAAACCGTACGCAGGCCACGCGCAGCATCGTCGGCCATGACTCGGCTTCGGCGGCCGTGAATGGCCGTAGCGCCGCATAAGCTCCCAACAAGGCCCGCGTCCGTGGGCCATCGAGCACACCGTTGTCATCCGAACACCAGTCGTTCAAGGCGATGGCGACGTCATACAGCATCGGGCCGGAGCAGGCGTTGTAGAAGTCGATCAGCCCGGTCAGGTGCGTACCCTCGAACATCGCATTGTCGCGGAACAGGTCCGCGTGGATGTTGGCCCGGGGCAGTGCCAGGATTTTTACCTTTTGTTGCGCGATTTCATCCAGCGCAGCTTCCAGCAACTGACGGGGTTCGGTCTCGAGGTGCGTCAACAGCTTCGCGCCCTCCTCCTGCATCCAGTCCAGGCCGCGGTCGGTCTTGCGCTTGATCATGTTGTCCTGGGTCGCCAGGTGCAGATGGGCCAGCAACTCCCCCACTTGGGCGCAATGTTGCGCGTTGGCCTGTTTGATGTGCTTGCCCGCCAGGCGCGGCTGCAGCAGCGCCGGTTTGCCGGCCAGTTCACGCAGCGCTATGCCGTCGGTGGTACGCAAGGCGTAAGGCACTGGCAGGTTGGCATCATGCAGCACGTCCAGCAGTTCGATGAAGAACGGCATTTCCTGTACCGGGCCGCGCTCCACCAAGGTCAGGACAAACTCGCCCTGCTCCAGGCTGACAAAGAAATTGGTGTTTTCGCTGCCGGCGGCGATCCCCTGGAAATCAAGCAGGCGGCCGAGCCCATAAGGGGCAAGAAAGGTTTCCAGCTCGGGCCGAGCCAGGGGAGTGAACACAGACATGGTTAAAAACTGCCAGTACGGGCGCCCATCAGCGAGCGCCGGTTGAAGTCGAGAGCGGTATTACCACTCAAAGATTTTCCACGATGGAATCAGCATATCCGGCTGATCCGAGCGGATGAAATTCCCGTCGCTGCCGTCGGCACGTACCAGGAAGTAAGGCTTGCCGTTTTTGGGCGTGACCTTGATCGCGTACAAAAAGCCGTTTTGCCGGTACTCCTGAATGGTTCTATCGCCTTCGGTGCGGATGGTGACATCCGGGTCCGCCGAGGGGGCGTCGTCCGCCGCCATGACGGCCAGCGGGGTGATTGCAAACAAGCCAGCGAGTAACAGGCGATTTAGTGTACGCATGATAACCTTGTCCCTTTGTCGTCAACGGTCCCGCTATTCTAGCCCCGGACCCGCCGAAAAGGTTGATCCTGCTCATGAGCCAAGCCCCCCTCGTCCTGGTGGACGGTTCTTCTTACCTCTATCGCGCCTTTCACGCGCTACCACCGTTGACCACTTCCAAAGGCCTGCCGACCGGCGCGGTCAAGGGCGTGCTGAACATGCTCAAGAGCCTGCGCAAGCAGTATCCGGACAGCCCGTTCGCCGTGGTGTTCGATGCCAAGGGTGGAACGTTTCGCGATGAGCTGTACGCCGAATACAAGGCCAACCGCCCTAGCATGCCCGATGACATGCGCGTGCAGATCGAGCCGCTGCATGCCAGCGTCAAGGCCCTGGGCTTCCCCCTGCTGTGCGTGGACAACGTCGAAGCCGATGACGTGATTGGCACCCTGGCCCGCAGCAGCGCGGCAGCCGACCGCCCGGTGGTGATCTCCACCGGCGACAAAGACATGGCGCAACTGGTCGACGGGCACATTACCTTGGTCAATACCATGACCGGTAGCGCCTTGGACGTGGCTGGCGTGAAGGAGAAGTTTGGCGTCGCTCCGGAGCAGATCATCGATTATCTGGCGTTGATGGGCGATTCTTCCGACAACATCCCGGGCGTTCCGGGTATTGGACCGAAAACCGCCTCCGGCCTGCTGGTGGGCGTCAATGGCGGCCTGACCGAGCTGTATGCGCAACTGGACATTGTCGCCACGCTGCCGATCCGTGGTGCCAAGACCCTGGCCGCCAAGCTCGAAGAACACAAGGAAATGGCCCTCCTCTCCTACGAGCTGGCGACCATCAAGACCGACGTGCCGCTGGATGTCGGTCTCGACGACCTGAAAATGGGCCAGCCGGATCACGAGAAACTCGCCGAGCTGTATACCTTGCTGGAGTTCAAGAGCTGGTTCGAGGAAAACCAGCGCGATGCCAAGCGTGCCGGTCAGGAGATCGTCGAAGCCGCCGACGAGCAACCCGATGGCGTCGAGGTGAAGTACGAAACCATTCTCGACCAGGCGCGTTTCGAGGCCTGGCTGGCCAAGCTTGAACAGGCGCCGCTGTTTGCATTCGTCACCGAGACCAATGGTAACGATGCGCAGCATTCGCAACTTGTAGGATTGTCATTCGCCATCGCGCCTTTTGAGGCCGCCTACATTCCCTTGACCCATTCCTACATGGGGGTGCCTGAGCAACTGGATCGCGACACGGTGCTCAAGGCGCTCAAACCGTTGCTGGAGAACCCGAACAAGCTCAAGGTCGGCCAGCATGCCAAGTTCGAAACCAACATCCTGGCCAATTGCGCCATCGGTGGTGATCAAAACAACGGCATTCTTGTACAAGGCATTGCCTTCGACACCATGCTTGAGTCCTACGTGCTGGACTCCACGGCCACCCGTCACGACATGGACAGCTTGGCGCTCAAGTACCTGGGACAAAGCAAGACCGATATCCAGGGCATCGCCGGCAAAGGCGTCAAGCAGCTGACCTTTGACCAGATTGCCCTGGAACTGGCCGGCCCTTATGCCGCCGAAGACGCAGACGTGACGTTCCGTCTGCACCAGGCCCTGCAGGAAAAACTGGCCGCCACGCCCAGTCTGGGCAAGGTGCTCAACGAAATCGAAATGCCGCTGATGCCGGTCCTGGCGCGGATTGAGCGCCAGGGTGCGTTGGTCGATGCCAACCTGCTAGGGGTGCAGAGTGTCGAGTTGGGCGAGAAGCTGGTGGCCTTGGAGCGCGAGGCATTTGCCATCGCCGGGGAAGAATTCAACCTGGGCTCACCCAAGCAACTGGGGGTGATCCTCTACGAAAAACTCGGTTTGCCGGTACTCAGCAAAACCGCCAAGGGCCAGGCGTCTACCGCCGAAGCGGTACTGGCCGAACTGGCCGAGCAGGATTATCCGCTGCCCAAGGTATTGATGCAGTACCGCTCGCTGAGCAAGCTCAAGAGCACCTACACCGACCGCCTGCCGGAGCAGATCAACAGCCGCACAGGGCGTGTCCATACCAACTATCAACAGGCCGTTGCCGCCACCGGGCGCCTTTCGTCCATCGACCCGAACCTGCAGAACATTCCTATCCGCACCGCCGAAGGCCGCCGGATTCGTCAGGCATTCGAGGCGCCGAAAGGCTACAAGCTGCTGGCGGCGGACTACTCCCAGATCGAACTGCGGATCATGGCGCACCTGGCCAAGGATGAAGGCCTGCTCCACGCGTTTCGCAATGACCTGGATGTGCACCGGGCTACTGCCGCCGAAGTTTTCGGCGTTGAGCTGGACGCCGTCACCCATGACCAGCGCCGTAGCGCCAAGGCGATCAACTTCGGTTTGATCTACGGCATGAGCGCGTTCGGCCTGGCCAAGCAGATCGGCGTCGATCGCAAGCAATCCCAGGCTTATATCGACCGCTACTTTGCTCGCTACCCAGGTGTACTGGCGTACATGGAGCGCACTCGCACCCAGGCCGCCGAGCAGGGGTTTGTCGAAACCATTTTCGGTCGCCGGTTGTACCTGCCGGATATCAATGCGAAAAACCCTGCTTTGCGCAAAGGGGCCGAACGCACGGCCATCAACGCACCGATGCAAGGCACCGCGGCAGATATCATCAAGAAAGCCATGGTGGCGGTGGATCGCTGGCTGACTGCGTCGGGGCTGGATGCCAAGGTCATTCTGCAGGTCCACGACGAACTGGTGCTGGAGGTGCGCGAGGATCTGGTCGACCAGGTGCGCGAGGAAATTCGCCAGCACATGAGCGCCGCTGCCACGCTGGATGTGCCGCTGCTGGTGGAAGTGGGCGTGGGAAACAACTGGGACGAGGCGCACTGAGTCGTAGGGCCCTGAAGCTGGTGCAAGTCCCGTGGCGAGGGAGCGAGCTCCCTCGCCACATGGGCTCACTGAAAACCCGGGGACGATGTGATGCCTTTAGGTCGGAAAATTCCTAAGGTTATTTCCAAAAATAATCTGAACTAAAACCGTGAATTGCTACTCAGAGTTTCTGAAAGGCTGGTGAAGCCCTTCAATGCTCCTATGTTGTGTTAAGTGTTGGCAGATATCTGGACCCCGCCCTAGCGGTCCGGAACTTGGACCCCGAACTTCCCCCTCCCCATAAGAAGTCCGGGGTTTTTTTTGCCTGCGAGTTGGCTTATTCCGCCTCTTCGCTGCCCTTGTCTGCCAATTCCATCCAGTCGGCCAATACAGTGTAGGCCTCTTCCAGGCCCATGCGCTTGGGCGCCGAGAACAACTGGATGGTGATCGCCTCACCCCACCCCTTGCGGATTTCCGACTGCACTTTGAGCAACGTATTCTTGGCCGCGCCGTAGGTCAGCTTGTCTGCCTTGGTCAGCAGAATGTGCATCGGCATGCCGCTGGCCACGGCCCAATCCAGCATCAGCAGGTCGAAGTCGGTCATTGGATGACGGATGTCCATCATCAAAATCAGACCCTTGAGGCTCTCGCGGCTGCCCAGATAGGCTTCCAGATGGCGCTGCCAATGTTGCTTCAGCGGAATCGGCACCTTGGCGTAGCCGTACCCGGGCAGGTCGACCAAACGGCGTTCATCGTCTAGCTTGAAGAAGTTCAAGAGCTGTGTGCGACCCGGGGTTTTCGAGGTGCGTGCCAGGCTTGCATGGGTCAGGGTGTTCAGTGCGCTGGATTTGCCAGCGTTGGAGCGCCCGGCGAAAGCCACTTCGAAGCCTTCATCGTCGGGGCATTGATCGACTTTGGCGGCGCTGAGCATGAAGGTGGACTGTTGGCACAGGCCAAGGATGGGGTTCTTCAGTTGCATGGGATTTCCGATGTGGGTGGCGTCGGGAATGGACGCGGCAAGCTGTGTCGTTTCCGTTTCAGTGACGCCAGTATATAATGCCGCAGATTTTGTGTGCGCTTTGTCCCAGCGTAGGATGAAGCTCACGGGAGCGACCGACTGAAATTGCGCACTAGAACGCAGCTCGCTCTCAACCCTGAAAAGGTCGTTTTATGACGAAATGGCTGCTAGCTGCCGGTGTCTTGATGCCGCTTTACAGCGCTCAGGCTACACAGGATCCGGAAGCTGTGTACAACCGTGTTTGTGGTGCCTGTCATTCCGGCCAACTCCCCATGGCGCCCCGCAAGGGTGATCAGGAAGCTTGGACGCCGAGGTTGGCGAAAGGTATGGAGACGCTGGTGCAACACGTAACCCAGGGTTTCAAGGCGATGCCGCCGCGTGGTTTGTGCATGGACTGCAGTGCCGAGGATTACCAAGCCATCATCCAGTGGATGAGCGAGTAAGCCCGGTCCATAACTCTTTAACCCTTAGCCGTAGTTGGATTAGCTGATGAACAAACTGATCGTGAGTCTGCTGTTGACATTGGGGATATCCGGCGTAGCCCATGCCGCTGGCGATGCCGCCGCCGGCCAGGCGAAAGCCGCCGTATGTGGGGCCTGCCATGGTCCGGATGGCAACAGCATGGCACCAAACTTTCCGAAACTGGCGGGCCAGGGCGAGCGTTACCTGATCAAACAGTTGAAGGACATCAAGGACGGCAAGCGTGTCGTGCTGGAAATGACCGGCCTGCTGACCAACCTTAACGATCAGGACCTGGCGGACATGGCGGCTTATTTCGCCAGCCAGAAGGGCAGCGTCGGCGCCGCCGATCCAAAACTGGTCGCACGGGGTGAAGCGCTGTTTCGCGGAGGCAACCTGGAAAAGGGGCTTCCAGCCTGCACGGGTTGCCACTCGCCTGATGGCAAAGGTAACGCGGCTGCCGGCTTCCCGCACCTTGGGGGCCAGCACGCTCAATACGTTGCCAAGCAGTTGACTGACTTCCGCAAGGAAGCAGACGGTCGTACCAATGATGGCGAAGCGATGATGCGCACCATTGCCCGCAAGCTGAGCGACGAAGAGATCGCGGCGGTGGCCAGCTACATTCAGGGCCTGCACTAAGACCGCTGGCGGGGCGTTGTGAGGGTTTACATCTCTTGCAACGTTAACGCTCGATTAATCCGTCGATGCAAACATCAAAAGGGTGGCTTTGGCCGCCCTTTTTTGTGGCCGCTGCCGTTACACTAGCGAACTTGAACCTGCCACGGCCTGTCTTAAAAAAGGCCTTGCGGGGTCCCCTCATTGTCCAGGAGTAAAGCATGCGTAATCTGATCATCAGCGCCGCGCTCGCCGCTGTCAGCCTGTTCGGCATGGCCGCCCAAGCCAACGCCGACGAATCGAAGGCCCCCTACGTCGAATTGAGCAATCCCGTTCCGGTGGCCGTGCCTGGCAAGATCGAAGTGGTGGAGCTGTTCTGGTACGGCTGCCCGCATTGCTATGCTTTTGAACCGGTTATCAACCCATGGGCTGAAAAACTGCCTTCGGATGTGAACTTCGTACGCATCCCCGCCATGTTCGGCGGTCCATGGGACGCCCATGGTCAGATGTTCCTGACCCTCGAGGCCATGGGCGTCGAGCACAAGGTTCACGCTGCAGTGTTCAACGAGATCCAGGTTGAGAAGAAGCGCCTGACCGATCCTGAAGAAATGGCTGAATTCCTCGCTACCCAAGGGGTGGACAAGGACAAGTTCCTGGCGACTTTCAACTCCTTCGCCATCAAGGGCCAGATCAACAAAGCCAAAGAACTGGCCAAGAAATACGAGATCACCGGCGTACCCACCATGGTCGTCAACGGCAAATACCGGTTTGATATCGGTTCGGCCGGTGGTGCGAACCAGGCGCTTGAGCTGGCCGACCAACTGATTGCCAAAGAGCGAGCGGCAACCAAGGCCGCCGCCAACTAAGCGCGGCGCTGACCATGGCCCGCTGGAGCACCGAACGCGTCGTTGGCCTGCATGAACCGCGGGTCAATGAGCACCATATCGCCTCCACGGGCCTGCCGGCCGACAACTGCCTGCGCCTGCTCAGTTTCAATATTCAGGTGGGCATCAGCACCGAGCGCTACCGGCATTACCTGACCCGTGGTTGGCAACATCTGCTACCTCACACCGGACGTGCCGTTAACCTGCAGAAGATCGGCGACCTGCTGAAAGACTTCGACCTGGTGGCTTTGCAAGAGGCCGACGGTGGAAGCCTGAGGTCAGGCTACGTCAATCAAGTGGAGCATCTGGCTCAACTGGGTGCTTTCCCCTACTGGTATCAACAACTCAATCGTAACCTCGGACGCCTGGGCCAGCACAGCAATGGTGTGTTGAGCCGCCTGCGACCGTGGGCGATCGAAGACCATCCGTTACCCGGCCCCAAGGGGCGCGGCGCGATCCTGGCGCGTTTTGGCGAAGGTCCGGAGGCGTTGATCGTGGTCATGATGCACCTGGCCCTTGGGGCTCGTACCCGGACGATGCAACTGGCTTACATCCGCGAGCTGATAGGTGATTACAAGCACCAGGTCTTGATGGGTGACATGAATACCCATGCCAATGACTTGCTGCAAAATTCGCCTCTGCGCGATCTTGGTCTGCTCGCTCCACAAGTCGAAGCCACGTTCCCGAGCTGGCGCCCCCAGCGCTGTCTGGACCATATTTTGCTGAGCCCCACCTTGACCCTCGAACGGTTCGAGGTGCTGGCTCACCCCATTTCCGACCACCTGCCTGTCGCGGTCGAAATTCGTCTGCCGGGTTCGCTCACGGCTGATGCATTCCCCGCGCTGAGTCCTGCCCCCTCGCGGATCCCATGAATGAGCGACGAAGCTGAACGCTGGAGAGAGAAGTACTTAAAGAGCATCGAACAGCAGGAAAAGCTCGAGCGCCGCTGGGCGGCCCGGCTCGACTTGCTGCGCCGCGGCCTGGTGCGCAGCACGCTGGCCGCAGAAGGCTCTGACCGGGCGGTTGATCAGTGCATGAAAGAAATGCGCGAAGTGGTGCGCACCGATGACATGGATGCCGCCCTCGCCGCTCTTTTGCCTCGCCTGGAGAAAGCCGTACTCGATTCCGAGCAGCGCCGCGAGACCCGGGTTGAACAGGTGAGCGCAGCATTGACTTCCCTGGTTGCTCAGTTGCAAACCTTGCCCCTGCCGAAGGAAGTCAGCCGGCCACTGAAGAAATTCTCCAAGCAGTTGGAGGACCGGGTGGACCAGGCTCGGGAGATTCCTTTGCTGCTCAGCGAATTGAGCAGCTTGCAGGGCCAGGCGCTGAGTGTGTTGGAGGCGCCCACTGAACCGAATCGTCCTGGCCTGTTGCAACGGTTGTTTGGCGGCCACGGCCAGCAAGAAGCGGCGCCCCAGCCGCATGAACCTGCCCAGCCCAGCGCGGTGCCGGTATTGGAAACGGCGCCGCCGACACCGGCACCGACGCAGCCAGCCACTGAGGCTGTGCCCGTCATAATTCCAGCTCCAGCATTGGTAGCAGGGCCTGCTGCAACGGTCGATGAGGCGCCTGAACCGGTCGTGTTCATTCCGCCGATGTTCGATCCTGATCCAGAACCCTCTTCGTCGCCGGTATCCGAAGCTGGCGAGCCGACTCTGGAACAAGTTGAAGCTCCCAAGCAGGACGAAACCACCGAGCCGGCGCCGCTTCCTGTGGAAAATGCAGTGCAGGTAGCCGCCCTTGAAAACCCTGATGAGCTGATGCCCGAGCAGCCGTCGCAAGGGCTGAACGAAACGCAGCCCCTCCCGGAGGAGCCCGTCGAACCCTCGGCAGCTGTTGAGTCGGAAACGTCTGATCTGGATGACGGCCATTATGAACTGCCCGACTCACCGGAGCCTTCCTACAGCTCGGTGGCCAGGCATATCGAAGACACCCTGTTGGGCCTGCTGGGTGACCTGACCCTGCCCGAGCGACATCGCCCCCAAGCCGAGGCCATGCGTGAGCGGCTGCAAAATGGCTTGAACTGGTACGAATTACTGCCAATTCTCGACGATCTGGCTGTGCTCATGCTGGCCATCACCGATACCGGGCAGCATGAGTTCGAAGCGTACCTACAGCGGCTCAACGATCGCCTTGAGTCATTCCAAAGCAGTTTACGGGCGGCCAGCGCAGACCATGCCGATAACCAATCGGCCTCCAGGGAGATGGACACCCAGATTCGTGAGCAAGTGGATGGCTTGCAAAGCAGCGTGCAGGAAGCTGATGACCTGGAAGGCCTCAAGCAAGTGTTGGAGAACCACCTCGAAGGCCTGCTCGGCACGATGGACCAGCACCAGAAGCAGCGCGATCAGCGCGAGCGGGAGGTTTCGGCTCGCCTCAAAAGCCTGGCCGAGCGCGTCGCGCTGATGGAGCAGGATGCCCAGGTTGTGCGGGATAATCTTGAAGAGCAGCGGCAAAAGGCGCTCATTGATCCGCTCACCGGGCTGCCTAACCGCGCCGCCTGGTCCGAGCGTCTCGAACAGGAAGTTGCCCAATGGCAGCGGCACGGCAACAGCCTGTTGCTGGCCATGCTCGATCTGGATCACTTCAAGCGCATCAACGATAACTACGGCCATCTGGCCGGTGACCGGGTGCTGAAGATCATCGCCTCGGTGCTGCGCAGACGGCTGCGTGGCGGTGATTTCATCGCCCGCTTTGGCGGGGAGGAATTTGTTCTGCTGGTGCCCGACACGCCACTGGCCAGCGGTGCAGGGCTGGCCGAGACACTGCGCGCAGCCATCGAGGCCTGTCCGTTTCATTTCAAGGGTGAGCCGGTCACGATCACCGTCTCCGTGGGCATGACCGCGTTCAAAAGCGGGGAGCACAGCGATTCAGTGCTTAAAAGAGCCGATCAGGCGCTCTATAGAGCTAAAAATGCTGGACGGAATCGAGTCGAGTTGGGTTGAAGGTAATTGTTCCATTTTGTGAATCCGCAGATACGAGCCAGATCATCGCAACGTGATACGTTACACTGTTGCATTATCTTCAGCGCGTAATGCACCTTTGCCATGAAATTTTTCTCGCTCATTGCTTCGTTATTGGTTCTGGCCGGCTGCGCCAGCGGCCCCAGGCTCGACACCAGCCACCCTTCAGTCAATCATGACAACCGTATCCAGTTCGTGGTGCTGCATTACACCTCCGCTTCCCTGGAGCGGTCCCTGGCCTTGCTGACCCACGGCGAAGTCAGTGCGCATTACCTGATCGGCGATGATAAAAGCGCGACCGTCTATAAACTGGTGGATGAAAGCCGGCGCGCCTGGCACGCCGGAGACAGTGAATGGGATGGGCGGACCTGGCTCAATTCCAGCTCCATCGGCATTGAGATCGTCAATCCGGGTTTCGTCGATACGCCCAATGGGCGCCTTTGGTATCCCTACAGCGAAGCTCAGGTCCAGGCCTTGATCGCATTGCTCAAAGACATCTCCCAGCGTAACGGGATCAACCCGCGCAACATCATTGGGCACAGCGATATTGCCCCCACGCGCAAGCTTGATCCTGGGCCGCTGTTTCCCTGGAAGCGCCTGGCGCAAGCCGGGCTGGGGATTTGGCCAGACGAGCAGGCGGTCATGCGCCAGCAGGCGGTTTTCGCGGCGCAGCTGCCGAACGCCAGTTGGTTCCAGGCCGAACTGGCCCGTTTCGGCTACCCGACGCCCCGCACCGGCGAATGGGATGTTGCCACTCATCATGTGCTCGCCGCTTTCCAGATGCGCTTCCGGCCGACCCGGTTTGACGGCATGCCGGATGCGCAAAGCGCGGCTATCCTGCAGGTGCTTAACCAGACAAAATAATGACGCCCGTCCGACGGTCAGGGCTAAATTCAAATCAGAAGCTATAACTCATTGGTAACTTTCGGATTACCAATGATGACGCCTGCCCGCGAAACCCTGCAAAGCTGGCTCCATCGCCCGTTTCTCCTGGCGATGATGGCGGCTGTCCTGAGTACCGTGCTGTTGCTGGGGGCCAGTCTGTTTGTCGTGATACAGCAAATCCAGCAGCGTGAAAGCGACCAGATGAATGCTCAGGGCGAACGCTTTTTGCAACGACTTGAGCAGCTTTTCGGACAGTTGCGCGAAAGCCTCGACGATCTGCAAAACCAGCCGCTACGCCGATGCGACGACGACATGATCGCGACGCTGCAACAGGTCAGCTTCAACTACCGTTTTGTCTACGAAGCGGCGTATATCGATAGCAGCGGGGTTTGTTCCAATCGCCCTCGCCTCAGCGGATTATCGGTGGTTCGACCGCCTGACATCCGGGGACCGACCTACAGTTACTGGCTCAATACCACCACTGAGCCCGATGAAAACCGTGCGGCATTGATGCTGGGTCGCGGCAATTTTCGTGTTGCCACTTCCCGCGGGCATCTGACCGATGTCGTTGATTTGCCGCCCGGCAGCAGCCTGTTGGTGGTGCTCGATCAGGGCCAGCGGGCTATACCGGTGCTGGGTACCGATCAATACTGGCCGCCCACGGAGCCTTGGCCTTCGGAAAGCCGCAATGCACTGCAAGTGACGCAGAATCGCCTGATCTATCGGATGCAGACCGACAGCCCGGAGTATCAACTGGTGCTGATTGCTCAGCGCAACGGTTTCAATATCCCCTCCAACGCCTGGTGGCTAATGCCCATCAGCCTGATGCTGGGTCTGGGGATTGGTTTCCAGGTATTCCTGCTGGCGCGTCAGCGTCAGTCGATGGACGCCGAATTGCACGGGGCCATCCGGCGCGGAGAGCTGCAGGTGCTGTACCAGCCGATCTTCGACCTGCGCAGTCGCAACTGCGTCGGCGCTGAAGCCCTGCTGCGCTGGCGGCGACCGGACGGCACGCTCACCAGTCCGGACCTGTTCATCCCGATGGCGGAGAACACTGGGCAGATCCGCCAGATCACAGACTTCGTGTTGCAACGCCTGTTCGACCAACTGGGCCAGTTACTGCGGGCCAATCCGCAGCTGTACATCTCGGTGAACCTGGCGGCGTGTGATGTGATGGTGCCACGCATCGGCGAAGTGATCGCCCGCCTACTGGCATTGCATCGGGTATCGGCGCACCAGATAGCGTTTGAAGTGACCGAGCGCGGATTGGTCGATGTCCTGGTCGCCCGGGACAATCTGCAATCGCTGCGCGATGTCGGGCATCAGGTGTTGATTGATGACTTCGGCACGGGCTATTGCAGCCTCGCTTATCTGCAAACCTTGCCGGTGGACTGCCTGAAAATCGACAAAGCCTTTATCGACGCTTTGGGACACGACGCCGCCAGCAGCGGCGTGGCCCCGCATATTATCCGCATGGCCCACGCGTTACAGCTCAAGGTGATTGCCGAGGGCATCGAGCATGAAGCCCAGGCGTCTTACCTGAGCAGCGAAGGGGTGACTTTCGGGCAGGGTTGGCTGTTTGCCCACGCGCTCAGTGCCGTGCAGTTGATCGAGCTGATTACCCGCGGCCGGCGTCGGCTGGGACGACGTATGGACGATGAGGCTTGAGCCAGCTTAAACCGTCAGCGCCATGTAGAACTGAGTGCCCTGCCCCGGACGTGAATAAACGCCCATGCGCCCGCCGTGGAGCTGGACGATTTCCTTGCACAGCGCCAGACCCAACCCTGCGCCGCCCTTCTTGCGCCCGACCTGGACGAAAGGTTCGAAGATCCGGCCCTGCTGGCCGTAGGGAATGCCTTCCCCATTGTCTTCGACGCTGATGATTACCCGCTCGCCGTGGCGACGGGCCTGCAGGCGGATCTGACCATGGTCGCCCGTGTGACGCATGGCATTGTCGATCAGGTTATCCAGCACTCGATCCAGTTGCGCAACATCGGCATGCAAGTGTGGCAACGGGCCTTGGATCGCCACGAGCAGTTCGATCCCCTTGGCTTGGGCGGGTGTGGCAAACCGCAGCCGTGCCGACTCCAGCAACTCTTCGATGGAGCAAGGTGCCAAGGTCAGCTTTTGCAGGCCGTTCTGGTAGCGGGAGAAGTTCAGCAGGTCATTGATAAGCTGCATCAGGCGCTGCATTTCTTCGTTGACGGTATTGAGCAGGTCGGCTTCGCGCGATTCTTCAGGAAAATGCACGCGCTCCTGCAACAAGCCAAACGCCATGTGCATACCGGTCACTGGCGTGCGCAGCTCGTGGGACGCGCGCAACACGAACTCACTGCGCACCCGTTCGAAAGCGCGTTGCTCGGTGACATCGTGCAACACCATCACCGCCCCGAGGATGTGCCCCTGAGTATGGCTCACGGGGGTGAGGCTGTAAGTCAGCAACCGCGACTCGCCATCCACGTCGATACTCAAATCCTCCGGCGCCCGTTCCAGCGTTCCCCCGCGCAGAACCAGTCGCAGTTCCTCATCCAGCTCCTTGCGTTCCAGCGCCTCGCCCAATCCCTGGCCCAGGCGCTCCTCGTCCCAACCCAACTGACGCTGGGCTACCGGGTTGAGGTGCTCCAGGCGCCCCTGGCGGTCGATCATCAGCAAGCCGTCGTCGATGCTGTCGAGTACCGCTTGCAAGCGTTGCTGGCCGGCGAGTAGCTCATCGACATTGGTGGCCTGATGCTCACGCAGGGCCTGAGCCATGATGCCGAAACGGCGAGTCAGCAGGTTCAACTCGGCGGCCGAGGAAATCGGCAGCGTCACTTCGAAATTGCCCTGGCCGATGTCATCCGCCGCCGCTGCCAATGCTTCGATCGGCGCCCCGAAACGTCGGGCGATGCCATGGGCCGTGATGAAGCCGATGATCAGCACCGCCAGTCCCACCAGGCCCAGTAAACTGGAAATCAGCAACGCGCGCTCGCGCGCCTTGTTCTGGGTGTCGCTGATGTTGTTCAAGGCCCGCCGATAAGCGTCAATCAAGCCCGTGCGCAGCACGTTGAATTTTTCGGTGAGGTTCTGGATCCCCGTGAGTTGGGTCGGTAGCTGGCGAGAGGCTGAAAAAGCCTCGAGAAAACTGATGTAATCGGCTTTGGCCTTGCTGAAGCTGTCGGCTGAATCATCCAGTACTTGTTCGTGGGCGATGCCTTCGTCAAGCAACTCGAAATATTGCCGTTTGGATTCTTCCAGAGCAGCCAGGTCGGGCTTGTCATCGAGCATGATGATCAACTGGTCGCCCAAGGTCTGGCGCAGCTTGAGGCCCAGATCGAGCAGGATGAAGTTGTCGCGCACCGATTGTTCCTGGGTATTGGCCATCTGTACCACGCTGACCAAGCCAAGCATCAGCCCCAGCAATGCCACGGTAATCAGCGCCGAGATACTCAGAAACAGCCGTGTGCGCAGCTTCATCGCCAGTTTCATAGGTTGTATTGCTTGCGTTTGCGATACAACGTGGAGGCATCGATACCCAGGGTCTTGGCGGCCTGATCCAGCGTGTCGGCCGTGGCCAGCACTGCGCCAATATGCGCCTTTTCCAGTTCGTCGAGGCTGAGCGCAGCGCCGATTCGCGGGGCATTGTTGACGGGTTGCTCAGCCATGCCCAAGTGGCTGATTTCGACTTTTTCCTGCGCGCAGATGATGCTGGCGCGTTCGACCACGTTGCGCAGCTCCCTGATATTGCCAGGCCAGCGATAGCCTAGTAGGGCTTCGCGAGCCTCGTCGCTGAAGCCGCGTGCCGGGCGGGCGTACTCCTTGACGAAGCGGGCCAGGAAGCGATCAGCCAATGTCAGAATGTCTTCGGCCCGTTCGCGCAACGGTGGCAGGTGCAGGGTGATGACATTCAGGCGGTACAGCAGGTCTTCGCGAAAGCGCCCGTCACGCACCATGTCTTCAAGGTTCAGGTTAGTCGCTGCGAGAATCCGCACATCGGCACGCCGGGTCACCGGGTCGCCGACCCTCTCGTATTCCTTGTCCTGAATGAAACGTAGTAACTTGGGTTGCAATGTCAGGGGAAAATCGCCGATTTCGTCGAGAAAAAGCGTGCCGCCGTCGGCCTGGTTGACCCGTCCCAGCGTGCTCTCACTGGCGCCGGTAAACGCGCCGCGGCTGTGGCCGAACAGTTCGCTTTCCATCAGTTCAGCGGTCAGCGACGGGCAGTTGATCGTCACGCAGGATTTCTTCGCGCGCTTGCTCCAGCCGTGGATGGCTCTGGCCAGTTCACCCTTACCTGTGCCGGACTCGCCAAGGATCAGGATGTTGGCGTCAGTGCTGGCGACCTGGCGAGCGGTTTCGAGGACGACCTTCATCGCCGGGCTGTGGGAGTCGAGGCCATCATTGGGTTTGCGCACTTCCCCTTCCAGCGCTTCCAGACGCGCCGACAACTGGCGCACCTCCAACTGTTTGGCGGTCGCCAGACGTAGTTGATCAGGGCTGCAAGGCTTGACCAGATAGTCGGCGGCGCCGGCCTGGATCGCATCGACCGCAGTGTCGACCGCCGAGTGGGCGGTGACGATCACCACCCGCATCCAGGGTGCCTGGATGCGCATTTGCGCCAGGACATCCAGACCGTTGTCTTCTCCCAGGCGCAAGTCCAGAAAACACAGGTCAAACACCTGCCGCTGCAGCAGGGTATCGGCCTGGGCAGCGCTGTTGGCAGTGGCGACGCTGTAGCCTTCGTCTTCCAGGCAGTAACGGAATGTACGCAGGATGGCGGACTCATCGTCTACCAGCAGAATACGGCCTTGATGCTCAGTGGCGGATTCCATTTTTCCTACGCTCCTTAAATGAATGATGATGGTTAGTGTCAGAAAAATCGGGCAAGTTGCATGGTCGTTTCTGAGGGGGATATTACCCACCGACAGCCTACCTGTGGGTATCTGACTCCTAAAAGATTGATTTGGGTCCTTTTTTTGCTCCTACACCCGCCTCGTACGGTACGGCTTGCTCCTTCCGACATCTATTTCCGACGAGCAATTCAAAAAAGATTCTATCGCGTCTGCCCCCGTCGTTCGTGCATTACGCACGACGCTTGACGGGACCATCGTGCAGGATGCGCTTCGGTGGTTTCGTAGTGTCTTCATAACTTGTTGATTTTAAAGGTTTTTGTTTCAGTAAAAGTTCTGGCATGGCGACTGCAATGGTCAGGTAAACGTGGCGTCAAGGCGCCTCAACCAGATCGCCACTCGGGGTGGGAGGAATTTCAGGATGAATCGTCAACGTGCCGCTCAGTTTCGAATCTCTGCCTTGCCTGTTCAGCAGGGTTTGTGGGCTGTAGTGGCCCTGTTGATCACGCTTGTGGCAGGCCAGCAGTTGATGCTTTGGCACCAGAGCCAACAACCTGAAGCGCCTCTGCTGTCGATTCAGCGAGCCCCGCAAACTCATTTCAGCGCGGTCAGCAGCCTCTCGGATGTTGCGGCCTCGATGCGGATGATGGAAGTCGACCAGGTTCAGCCTGAGCATGACCTGCCCCGGCAGGAGCGCTGGGTGTTTTAACTCGATGAACCGGTCGTCCACTGCACCGGAACCATCACCGCAAGACCCTCACTAAATAGAAAAGCGTAAGGAGAATCACCATGTTGAGCTGGGCAATTACATTCCTGATCATTGCCATCATCGCTGCGGTACTGGGCTTCGGTGGTATCGCAGGCACCGCCACGGGCATCGCCAAGATTCTCTTTGTCGTGTTCCTGGTGATGTTCATCGCTTCGTTCTTCTTTGGCCGCCGCGGTCGAGGCTGACCATGAGCGTCGCATTGAAAGGACTGGTCGCCGCCCTGCTGTTGGGCGGCGGTACCATGGCCATGGCTGCCAATGACGGACAGATGCGGGTCAATCAGTTGCTCAAGGCCGACCCGCAATATGTCGAGACTTGGCAGCAAGTGGTTAAAAAGGAAGAGCGTCTGCCCGAATGGGTGATGAACCTGTCAGGCGATTCGCAACAGATGAATGCTGTTGAGGAAGATGGCGATAAATACCTGGTAGGCCCGTTGTGCGAAACCGAGGCGACCTGCCGCAGCAAGCGCCTGTTTGTCGCTTTCAGTTTCGACAAGGATGAGGCCTATGCGCTGTTGGTTGAAGTCCCTGCCGGACTGCCCGCCGACAAGTCGCCGACCCGCCATGCCGATTACCGGTTCCTCGGCAATCCCGATGAAGGTATGCAAGAACTGTTAATGGAGCAACTCAAGAAAGACCCAAACTGGTACTGATTCTGAAAGCGAGAAAAGCACGGTGCTTTTCTCCTCTGCACAGTCCGATGAGGGCCGATGCATGACCAGGGGGCCGGGACGCTCTGCCTGCTTTTGGGGCGCAGTGACCTACGGGCACAAGGGGTGCCTGCGCAAGGGCCGGGTCAGGAAAAAGCGTCCACGCAGGTTCGCACAATCATGATGATTGACGAACTTGCGTGGAGCTTCGTGCCTTGTAAAACTCTTGCTAGAGCGGTTGCCTGGTCTGGTGTCTGTGCTGCCTCCCCCGTATCGCCCTCATTTTTCAACGCCGCCCCACTCCCGCGAGGCTGACCGTATATCGGAGATTTATCCGGCCGGTCCGCTCTTTCGGCCCCGCTTCATTCTTCTGACGTTTGACTGTTTTTAGCAGCACGGGACAAAAAGCCCGCGGCTCTGATAGGGCCGGTTCACGGCACTTTTGCCTGCTGAAATGGCGTATTCGCACCGATGGGTCCAGACGTTTTATTTCCCAATCTTCATGCCGATTCGGCATAGGGTAGGCGTTTACGGCATTAGACGCCCCACCTTTGCATCGCAATAGTTGCGCCTTTTTTCGCCTGCCAGTGCGCCTGTGGCGCGTACTCGGGGTGACCTTATAGGGGGCAGCGGCACGCATTCGTATCGCCATTGGGTGGTTCAGTGTGTGGCAGTTGCCCGAGTCCAACTGCAGTAAGGGTAATGATATGAAGAAGGCAAGACTCAGCCTCGCCTGGCAGATCCTCATCGGTCTGGTGCTCGGGATTGCGATTGGCGCGTTGCTCAACCATTTCAGTGCCGAGAAGGCCTGGTGGATCAGCAACGTGCTGCAACCGGCAGGCGATATCTTTATCCGTCTGATCAAGATGATCGTGATCCCGATTGTGATTTCCTCGCTGATCGTTGGTATTGCCGGGGTCGGCGACGCCAAGAAACTCGGGCGTATCGGCCTCAAGACCATCCTTTATTTCGAAATCGTCACCACTATCGCCATTGTCGTCGGCTTGTTGTTGGCCAATTTCTTCCAGCCAGGCAACGGCATTGACATGAGCACCCTGGGTACGGTGGATATTTCCAAGTACCAGGCCACGGCCGCCGAGGTACAGCATGAACATGCGTTCATCCAGACCATCCTCAATCTGATCCCGTCGAACATCTTCGCGGCGGTTGCTCGCGGCGAGATGCTGCCGATCATTTTCTTCTCCGTATTGTTCGGCCTGGGTCTGTCCAGCCTGCAATCGGACCTGCGCGAGCCGCTGGTGAAAATGTTCCAGGGCGTGTCGGAAAGCATGTTCAAAGTCACCCACATGATCATGCAATACGCCCCGATTGGCGTGTTCGCCCTGATCGCGGTGACGGTGGCCAACTTCGGCTTTGCGTCCCTGCTGCCGCTGGCGAAGCTGGTGATCCTGGTTTACGTCGCCATCGCGTTCTTCGCCTTTGTGGTGCTGGGTCTGATTGCACGCCTGTTCGGCTTCTCCGTGATCAAACTGATGCGCATCTTCAAGGATGAGCTGGTGCTGGCCTACTCCACCGCCAGCTCCGAAACCGTGTTGCCACGGGTGATCGAGAAGATGGAAGCCTACGGCGCGCCGAAGGCGATTTGCAGTTTCGTGGTGCCGACCGGTTATTCGTTCAACCTTGACGGTTCGACCCTCTACCAGAGTATCGCGGCGATTTTCATCGCTCAGTTGTACGGCATCGATCTGTCCATCAGCCAGCAATTGCTGTTGGTGCTGACCTTGATGGTGACTTCCAAAGGCATCGCCGGCGTACCGGGTGTTTCCTTCGTGGTGTTGTTGGCGACCCTTGGCAGTGTCGGTATTCCGCTGGAAGGTCTGGCATTCATTGCCGGTGTCGACCGCATCATGGACATGGCCCGTACCGCGCTGAACGTGATCGGCAATGCCCTGGCCGTGCTGGTCATTTCCCGCTGGGAAGGCATGTACGACGATGCCAAGGGCCAACGCTACTGGAACTCCCTGCCCCACTGGCGCAGCAAAGAGCCGTTGCCGATGGGGGAAGTTTCCAGTCGCTGACACACAAGGATCTTTGTGATCCCCTGAAGCAACAAACGAACCCCGGAGAAATCCGGGGTTTGTCGTTTCTGCCAGCCCCGCTATCATTCGCGGCATCTTCCGGGGGACTTAACCGATGCTCAATGGCCTGTGGCTTGGCTTCTTTATCGTGGCAGCCGTGTCGGCGCTGGCGCAATGGCTGATCGGCGGTAACGCCGGGATCTTCGCCGCCATGGTGGAAAGCATTTTTGCCATGGCCAAGCTATCGGTGGAGGTGATGATCCTGCTGTTCGGCACCTTGACCCTGTGGCTGGGGTTTCTGCGCATCGCCGAAAAGGCCGGTATCGTCGACTGGTTGGCCAAGGCGCTCGGGCCTTTGTTTTTGCGGCTGATGCCGGAGGTGCCGGCGGGCCATCCGGCGATCGGCCTGATTACCCTCAACTTCGCGGCCAACGGCCTGGGGCTGGACAACGCCGCGACCCCGATCGGCCTGAAGGCCATGCGGGCCCTGCAGGACTTGAACCCCAGCCCGACCATCGCCAGCAATGCACAAATCCTGTTCCTGGTGCTCAACGCGTCATCGCTGACGCTGCTGCCGGTGACTATTTTCATGTACCGCGCCCAGCAAGGCGCGCCAGACCCGACCTTGGTATTCCTGCCGATCCTGCTGGCCACCAGCGCCTCCACCCTGATGGGGCTGCTGTCGGTGGCCTTCATGCAGCGCCTGCGCCTGTGGGACCCGGTCGTGCTGGCTTATCTGGTTCCGGGGGCGTTGGTACTGGGCGGTTTCATGGCCCTGCTGGCGACGCTCTCAGCCACGGCGCTGGCCGGGCTTTCCTCGATTCTCGGTAACCTGACGCTGTTTGGCTTGATCATGTTGTTTCTGGTGGTCGGCGCGCTGCGCAAGGTCAAGGTGTATGAAGCTTTTGTCGAAGGCGCCAAGGAAGGCTTTGACGTCGCCAAGACGCTGCTGCCATATCTGGTGGCGATGCTGTGCGCTGTCGGCGTGCTGCGAGCCTCGGGGGCGCTGGATTTCGGTCTGGACGGGATACGGCACCTGGTGCAATGGGCCGGTTGGGATACCCGTTTTGTCGACGCCTTGCCGACTGCCATGGTCAAGCCATTCTCCGGCAGCGCCGCCCGGGCCATGCTGATCGAAACCATGCAGACGTCCGGCGTGGACAGCTTCCCCGCGCTGGTGGCCGCGACCATTCAGGGCAGCACCGAAACCACCTTCTATGTGCTGGCGGTGTACTTCGGCGCCGTGGGTATCCAGCGGGCGCGGCATGCGGTGGGCTGCGCGCTGCTGGCCGAGTTCAGCGGAGTCGTGGCGGCGATCGGCGTTTGCTACTGGTTCTTTGGTTGAACCCCATCCCCTTGCCACTGGCTCGGATGGCCATGCCGGGCCTTTAGGGGTGTGCCGGTAGCGCCAGGCGCTGGCCTTGTTCCACCGTCCAGCTCACAACCTCGGCCGTCAGTCGGTCGCTGGCCTGGCCGAAACCTTGCACCACGGCTGGCACTTGCACGTCGCTCAACGGCTGACGGACTTCAAAGCGATGACTGGCAAGAATGCGTTGGTCAAATCCCCGTACCAGCAATGCGTCCAGGCGAATCACCACGCTGGCCTCTGCACCTTGGTATTCGGTCTGGAAGGCCTGCAATTGGCCACCCAACTCCAGATCCGTTTGCAGGTTGCTGTCGGCGACACTCAATAGCCCGACACGTCCATCCTGGGCGAAACCATCGAGCAAGCGATTGCGCAGCAACACCGGTGCCGGGTCGCTCCAGCGGGAGGCGGCGTAGCTGCTCAACAGATTGCCGTGGGGAATGACCGCTATTTTAGGGCTGTTGAGCACTTCGCTGGCCTGCGGGCTGGCCAGGCGCAATGACCATTTCACAGGGGTGCCCGGTGCTATCGGCGCCTGTGTGGCGGGTAAGCGATAGATGTCCGAAGGCTCGGCCTGGGGCAGAATCGAGCAACCGCCAACCAGGACACATCCTGCCAGCAAGAGGATAGGGCGGACGAACCGGTCAAACGGCTTCATGGCGTGAATTCCTTGTTCTTGTCACTGCCCAGCAAATAGCCGCTGGGGTTGGCATCCAGGCGCCGGGAAATACCCCGCAATGCGCTCAAGGTGTCGCGCAGCTCCCGCACGGCCGGCGACAGGGCATTGAGCCCCTGCATGCCGTTATTGAGCGCGTCGCGATTGTCGTTCAGCAGTTTATCGAGGGTCGCGGTGCTGCGGGCCAGCGATTGCATGGCCTGGTCTGCGCTGCTCATGACCTCTTTGCCCTGATCGTTGAGCAGGCCGTTGGCGCTGCGCATCAATGCCGTCGTCTGCTCCAGTGTGGCGCTGGCCTGTTTGCCGACCGCTGCCAGTTGCTGCATGGCCTGGCGAATATCGCCGCGTTGATCGGCGATGACCCCGGTGGTTTGCTCCAAGTGTTCAAGGGTCTTGCCCAGCCGCTGGACATTGTCCGAGGAAAACACCTCGTTGGCGTTATGCAGCAGCAGGTTGATACTGGTCATCAGGTCATCGCTGTTGTTCAGCAGGCGGGCGATAGGCGAGGGCGCTGCGATGATCACGGCGGGCTCGCCATCGTGCCCGGTCAGTGGCGGGCTATTGGGAGTGCCGCCGCTGAGTTGGATAATCGAGGTGCCGGTGATGCCGGTCAGTGCCAGTTTGGCCTGGGTGTCCTGTTTGACCGGTGTTTCAGCACTCAACCGGACCCGCGCCAGTACCCGGCGCGGGTCGTTCGGGTCCAGGCGCAGATTGACCACGTCTCCGACCTTGATGCCGCTGTACTCCACCGCGCTGCCTCTGGACAAGCCGCTGACCGCTTCGTTGAACACCACTTCGTAATCCTTGAACTCGCTGTCCACGCTGGACTTGGCCAGCCACAACCCAAACAGCAGGGCCCCGACCACCACGATCACGGTGAACAGGCCGATCAATACATGATGGGCTCGGGTTTCCATGTCAGACCTCGTTCAATTGTGTCGCGGCCGTCAAGGCCGCGCGGCCGCGAGGGCCGTGGAAGTATTCATGAATCCACGCATCGTCGGTTTCCGACACTTTGTCGATAACGTCGGCCACCAGCACTTTTTTCTGGGCCAGCACCGCCACCCGGTCGGTGATGGTGTAGAGCGTGTCCAGGTCATGGGTGACCAAAAATACGCTCAAGCCCAAGGCGTCGCGAAGCGTCAGGATCAATTGGTCGAACGCTGCCGCGCCGATGGGGTCGAGGCCGGCGGTGGGTTCGTCGAGAAACAGGATGTCCGGGTCCAGGGCCAGCGCCCGGGCCAAGGCTGCACGCTTGATCATGCCGCCGGACAGCGAGGCGGGGTATTTGTCCGCCGCCGATAGCGGCAGCCCGGCCAACGCCAGTTTCACCGCCGCCAGATGCTCGGCATCGGCCCGGCTGAGCCCGGCGTGTTCGATCAGGGGCAGGGCGACATTCTCTGTCACGGTCAGCGAAGAAAACAGCGCGCCTTTTTGAAACAGCACCCCAAAGCGTCGCTCCACTTGCGAACGCTGGGCCTGGGGCAGGCTCGGCAGGTCCTGGCCGAACACTCGCACGGAGCCTTCACTGGGCCGGTTCAAGCCGACAATGCTGCGCAACAGCACTGATTTGCCACTGCCGGAACCGCCCACCACGGCAAGGATCTCGCCCTTGTAGACGTCCAGGTCGAGGTTCTCGTGCACGCTCTGCCGGCCAAAGCGATTGCACAAACCACGTACCTGAATCACCGCCTCGGTGGGCGGCCTGGAAGGTCGACTCACCATTGCATCTCCATGAAAAACAGCGCGGCCACCGCATCAAGCACGATCACCACAAAAATTGATTGCACCACGCTCGAGGTGGTGTGAGCCCCGACAGATTCGGCGCTGCCGCTGACTTTGAAGCCTTCCAGGCATCCCACCGCGGCAATCAGGAAGGCAAAGATCGGCGCCTTCACCATTCCCACCACGAAATGCTGGACGCCGATGTCCGACTGCAATAGCGTCAGGAACATCGCCGGAGAAATATCCAGCGACAGGGCACATACCACTCCGCCGCCGACAATGCCCGAGAGCATGGCCACAAAGGTCAGCATCGGCAGTGCCACCAACAGTGCCAGCACTCGCGGCACCACCAGCAACTCGATGGGATCGAGGCCCAGGGTACGAATCGCGTCGATCTCTTCGTTGGCCTTCATCGAGCCGATCTGGGCGGTGAAGGCGCTGGCGGTGCGACCTGCCATGAGAATCGCAGTCAACAACACGCCGAATTCGCGCAGAAACGAGAACGCCACCAGGTCCACGGTGAAAATACTGGCGCCGAAATCGGCCAGCACCGTCGCCCCGAGAAACGCCACCACCGCGCCCACCAGAAACGTCAGCAGGGCGACGATAGGGGCTGCGTCCAGCCCCGTCTGTTCGATGTGAACCACCATTGGGGTCATGCGCCAGCGTTTCGGGCGAAACAGGCCCCGGGCCAGTGTTTCAAGGATCAAGCCGACAAAGCCCAGCAATTGCAGGGTATCTTGCCAGACCTTGTCCACGGCTCGACCGATGCGTGTCAACAACTGGGTCACGACACTCACCGTCGGCTCTTTGACCGGCACGCAGAAGTCGGTCAGCGAGCAATAGACCGTCTGCAACAGTGCCCGATCGGCGGACGACAAAGTGCAGTCGCGGTGCTCGGCGGTCTTGCCCAGCCGCTCGGCGCCCAGCAGTTCCACCAGCAACGAGGCGCCGGCGGTGTCGAGGGCACCCAAGCCATTGAGGTCGATCAGGGTGTTGTCGTCGTACTGGCCGCGCAGCGAGTCGCTCAAACGCTTGAGCTGCGTGTAGTGAGCCAGTGTCCAGTCCCCGCTGATCCATAGCTGCGCCGGGGCGCGAGACCGATCCAGTCGGGCACTGCCAACAAGCGTGTCAGGGGTCATAAGCGCCATGCTCGTTCGGCTCGAAAAGTACTAGCTAATAGCACGACCGGCATTATTTTGCCCCAGGCTCGATTGCACCGCTGACCTTGAAGCGCAAGACACCAATCACCTGGCCATTTTCCGTCAGCACCCGCACCTGCCATTTACCCGTGGGGTTTTCCGGGAAGTTCTGCTTGTGGGTCCAGGCGCGATAGCCTTCCTTGCGCCCACCATGAATGTCCAGGGCGATGCGGTCCACTTCTTTGCCGTTGAATTGCCAGACGTGATAAATCCGCTCATCAAGGCCTCGGGGCGCGTTGATAGCGGTGTAGGCATACAGACCGTTGCCGCGGATCTGCTCAGCGCTGACTTCCTTCAGGCTGGCGCCCGGTGTGCGGTCCTCCAACTGGGTGCTGATCGCCACCTCGGTCATCCACAAGGTTGCCGGCGGCACCCAGGAGCGCAGCACCCACCCGGCGGCGCCGATCCCCACCGTGATGCACAGAATCGCCAGGGCGTTGCGCACGGTGCGGATCGGAAAGATCGAAGCCAGGCTGGGGAACGACAACAGCATGGCAATGCCCAGCGCCAGCTTGAAGCTCTGGTCGGTGGTCAGGTGCAGGATGATGGGCAGCGCGGTGAGCAGGGCGGCAAACAGCGTCAGGGTGTGCAGTGCCAGGAACGCCCAGCGCCGGGGCGCCAGCCATTTGTAGTACAGCGGATCAATGATCGAGACCAGTGCCGAGGCCGCCAGCAGGCCGGTGAAAATCACTTGGCTGCTGTTCCAGGTGGTGGTGATGAAAAAGAACGGCAGGACGAAAAACAGGCTTTCCTGGTGAATCATCTGCGTGGCGTAACGCAACAGCGGCTGCGGGATTTCCCGTTTGAAGATGCGGGTAAAAAGCCGGGTCAGGCTATTCTCCAGCATCAGCCAGAGCCAGCTCACCAGCATGATGATGGCGATCCAGGTGGCCAGGCCCTGCTGGCGGTCCACCAGCATGAAACTGCCGACCCCGGAGATGAAGCCACCGAGCGCAATGACCCCTGGATAGCGCTTCATCAATTCAAGGATGCGCTGGATATAGACCGTCAGGTTTTGCATTCGGTAGTTTCACAATAAGTCGTAGGAAATATCCCTGACAGAGTATCGCCAGGACCTCGATGTGACGAGCACTCTTGTGGTGAGGCCTGTAGGAGCTGCCGAAGGCTGCGATCTTTTGATCCTTTGATCTTTGATCTTTCGCTTGCGATTCAATTGCCAGGGGAAAGATCGCAGCCTCGTTGCACTCGTCAGCTCCTACTCAGCTCCTACGTCGTCGGCGTACCTGCCATGTCACCAAGCCGAGCAGCAACAGCCCCAGCAAACCGCCTACCCCCCATACGAACTCATCATCACCGAGCAAGGGCTTCTCGATACGCAGGTAACCGGGATCCTTGAGCAATTCACGCAGGGCTTGGTTGGCCTGCTCCAGGCTCACCGCCTGAAGGCGAACGGCCGGATTGGTGAAGCGGCCGTCATCGTAATCGCCAAGGGCACCCCAATAGTAATCGGCCAGTGCGCTGTTGCCTTGAACCGCCCAGGACTGATGGGCGATGGCGGCGCGTTTGATGCGCACGAAACTCTCCGGGTCCAGGCCATCCTTGAGCAAGGTGGTGCGCATTTGCTCCAGCGCCTGCTCGGCCTGGGGCAGGTCATCGCGGGCCAGGTCCGCGTTCAGGCTGAAGAAGCCAACGCCGCCAAACACCTCGCGCTCCACCCAGGGCCCGTAGGACAGGCTACGGGCCAGGCGCAGTTGGCGATAGAGCGCCCAGTCCAGATAGTCCTTGAGCAGGTCGAAGGTTTCGTCGTGCTGTTGTTCGAGCACCGGTTCCGGAAACAGCCAATGAAGCTTGGCGCTGTTGCCCACCAGGCCGCGCATCAGGTTGCGCTTGGTGACCGCGCTGTAGCGGATCTGCGGTAACGCTGCGTGAGCGCTGGGCTCGACCGGCTCCAGTTCACCGAAGGTTCGTTCCAGATAGGCCGGTAACAACCGGTCCAGGTCGCCGACCACGATCAGCGTCATGTTGTTCGGTGCATACCAGGCCTTGCGGGCCTGCTCGATCCTGGCAAGGGTGAGGTGACCGACCTCGGCGCGCTCCGCACAGCGCAGTCCCAATTCCACTGCCAGTTGATTGCCTGCCTTGTGGCCCAGGTCCTGATGATCGAGCCAGCGTTGCAGATGGGTGTAGTGGCCGCCATCCTCGCGTTCCACCACCCGTTTGGCCGCCTGCAGGGCGTTGTCGTCGATGCGAGTACGTGTCAGCAGTGCCATCAACAGGTCCAGGACCTTACGTTGGTTGCGCGCCGGTGCCTCGATGACGAACGCCGTGTCGGCGTTGCTGGTGAAGGCGTTCCATTCGCCGCCCAATGCCTGCATGCGCTCTTCCAGCCCGCCTTCGCCGCTGTCATCGACGCCGCTGAACAGCAAATGCTCAAGCAGGTGGGGCAGTTCCTTATCGGTGCAACTGAAGTCGTCCAGCCCTACGCCCACCACCAGGCGGATCGCCACATGCCCGCGCTCGTTGCCCGGCTTGAGCAGCAATTGCATACCGTTGGGCAGTACGTACCCTTCGACCTGGAATCGATCCAGCGCGAACACCGGCAGTGAACCGAGCAAAAGAACGGCGAGCAACAGACAACGCATAGCGAGCTTCCTGGCGGCTGATTGGAGGTCCATGTGCCGGGCAGGCCGTTGACGCAGGCATTACGCGGCCCCCCTCGAGCCAGGTGAATGTTCATGGCGACGTGGGGCCGGCTTGCGCGCGAAGGGTTTAGGCCCAGGCCAATCTTACTGACTGACCAATACGCCAGTCGTTCAAGGTGAATGGGTGACGTCGGACATTTCATCCACGGCGAGCGCACCGGTCTCGGATGTCTCCAGCACGACGTAGGCGCTGCCGCAGAACAGCGAGTTGAGGCGTTTCATGTCGGCGATCAGCTCAAGGTGCAGGGAACTGGTTTCGATGCTTTGTACGATTTTTCGCTGTAGACGGCTGACATGTGCGTGGGCCAGTCGTCTTTCTTGCGCTCGAAAGCGACGTTTCTCACGCAACAGCTGACGGGCGCTCTCCGGATCGGCACTGAGAAACACCGACAATCCCAGCCGCAGATTGGCGATCAACTGGCTGTGCAGCGCCGCCAACTCTTCCAGGCCCACTTCGGAAAAGGACCGACGTTGCGCGGTTTTCTGCTGCTGGACCTTGCGCAACATGCGTTCAATGAGGTCGCTGGCCAGCTTCAGGTTGATCGCCAGCTCAATGATTTCCGCCCATCGGCGGCTGTCCTGTTCACTGAGGTCCTCACGGGGCATTTGGGCCATATACAGTTTGATGGCGCTGCACAGGGCCTCGACGTCATCGCCCATGCTCCGTACTTGTTGGGTCACCGCCGTCTGCCCGCCGCGCAGTACGTCGAGCATGGCTTCGAGCATGGTTTCGATCAGA
Source organism: Pseudomonas halotolerans (assembly GCF_039581215.1). Classification (NCBI taxonomy): domain Bacteria; kingdom Pseudomonadati; phylum Pseudomonadota; class Gammaproteobacteria; order Pseudomonadales; family Pseudomonadaceae; genus Pseudomonas; species Pseudomonas halotolerans. The sequence continues at coordinate 80,699 of NZ_JBCNTJ010000005.1, read as the reverse complement.
TCGCCGATGCGCAGGGTTTCCCGGGCAGCGTTCGCCAAGGCCAGGCTCGGCGTGGCGAGGGCGGTGAGGTCCAGGTGCCGGGGCTTGGCCGTGCCATTGGTGTCGGGGCGCTCCGGCAGCAGCCACGCACAGAGCCTGGCCATCGGCCCGACGCTGGGCAGCAGCACCAGGCAGCGCACGGTGTTGTAGAGCAGGTGAAAACCGATCACCGTTTCCTGGTGGCTGAAATCCAGGCCGTCCAGCCAGCCTACGAGTGGATCGAGCACCGGAATAATCAACAACAGGCCGATCAGCTTGTACAGCAGGCTGCCCAGCGCCACCTGGCGGCCGGCGGCGTTCTGCATGCTGGTGCTGAGAAAGGCCAGCACGCCGCTGCCGATGTTGGCGCCGATCACCAGGCCGATGGCCACCGGCAGGCTGATCACCGCCGCGCCGGCCAGTGTCGCGGTCAGCAGCACGGCGGCGAGACTGGAATAGGAGATCATCGCGAACAGCGCTCCCACCAGCGCATCGAGCAGGATGTCGCCGGTCAGCGAGGCAAAGATGACTTTCACGCCTTGGGCCTGGGTGATGGGCGCGGCGGCTTCGACAATCAATTGCAGCGCCAGGATGATCAAGCCCAAGCCGATGCCGACCCGGCCCATTTGCCCCAGGCGGGTCTGTTTGCGCGACAGGAAAAAGATCACCCCGAGGAAAATCAGCAGCGGCGATAACCACGACAGGTCCAGGGTCAGTACCCGCGCCATCAGCGCCGTGCCGACATCGGCGCCAAGCATGGTCGCCAGGGCAGGGGTCAGTGCCATCAGGCCCTGGCCGACGAACGAAGTGACCAGCATGGCCGTGGCATTGCTGCTCTGGACCATGGCAGTGACCATGATGCCGGCGACGAACGCCAGCCAGCGTTTGGACATGTTTTGGCCAATGACATGGCGCAGATTCGTGCCATAGACCCGCAAAATGCCGGTACGGACGATGTGCGTACCCCAGATCAGCAGGGCCACGGCGGAGAGCAAGTTCAGCAGGGTCAGCATGAGAAGCCCCCTGTTAGCGTCCCAAAGGGACCAATTGACGGTGCCACATTTTTTTTCGTTGTACTTAAGCTGTAGTTGGCCAACGGTTCGAGCGCCAGCATTGCATAGCTAAAGACGGGTTGAAACAAAACTGTCATAAAAAGCCGATGGATCGGAAGTGTCAGTGATCTTGTGGGAGCAACTGTCCCTGTGGGAGCAAAGCTTGCTCGCGATAGCAGTGATTCAGCTTGCATCCAATGTTGAATGTGCCTCTGTCATCGCGAGCAAGCTTTGCTCCCACAGGTTTTGCATCCGGTTGCTTTCCGGCAGGCATGAAAAAGGGGCTCGAAAGCCCCTTCGTTCATTGCCCTTTGCCGCTTACTGACCCGGCATATCCTTGCGCAGTTTCACCGGATCCTGCTGCTTGCGCTTGCGCGCCATGGCGGTGCGCATCTTGATGTTGAACGCTTCGACCGCCAGGGAGAAGGCCATGGCGAAGTAGACGTAGCCTTTTGGTACGTGCACGTCGAACGATTCGGCGATCAGCACGGTACCCACCACCAGCAGGAACGACAACGCCAGCATCTTCAGCGATGGGTGCTTATCGATGAACTCACTGATGGTGCCCGCCGCCAGCATCATCACCAGCACAGCCACGATGATTGCCGCGACCATCACCGGGACATGGGAGACCATGCCCACGGCGGTGATGACCGAATCCAGGGAGAACACGATGTCGATGATCGCGATCTGGACGATGGTGTAGATGAAGTTGCCGCCCTTGCCCGTAGGCGTCTCGCCGGTTTCATCTTCGCCTTCCAGCGCGTGGTACATCTCCTGGGAGCTTTTCCACAGCAGGAACAGGCCACCGAAGAACAGGATCAGGTCCCGCCCGGAAATGCCCTGGCCGAACACTTCGAACAGGTCGGCGGTCAGGCGCATGACCCAGGTAATGGACAGCAGCAACAGGATCCGCGTGATCATGGCCAGGGCCAGACCGAAGATCCGGGTGCGTGCCTGCATGTGCTTGGGCATGCGGCTGACCAGGATCGAGATCATGATGATGTTGTCGATGCCCAGGACAATTTCCAGGGCGGTCAGGGTAAAGAAGGCAACCCAGATTTCCGGGTTGGTCAGCCATTCCATGTGAGTTCCTTTAGCGAGTGTTGGGCCGCGCCGCGCCTTCGATGATCGAAAGGGGCGACGCAACGGGCATTGCTTTTATAGAGTGCTGAACAGCGGAAAAATCCCCATCAGCAAGGCGGCAAACATTATGCACAGGCAAACCAATACTGCCCACTTCAAGGTGAAACGTTGATGGTCACCAAACTCGATTCCGGCCAGGGCCACCAGCAGGTACGTCGACGGAACCAGCGGGCTGAGCAGATGGACGGGCTGGCCAACGATCGAGGCGCGGGCCATTTCAACGGCCGTGATGCCGTAATGGCTGGCCGCTTCGGCCATGACCGGTAGCACCCCATAATAAAACGCATCGTTCGACATGAAGAAGGTGAACGGCATGCTCACCAACGCGGTGATCACCGCCAGGTAAGGGCCGAGGAAGTCAGGGATCACCGCCAGCAGGCTCTTGGACATGGCGTCGACCATGCCGGTGCCGGACAGGATACCGGTGAAGATACCCGCCGCGAAAATCAAACCGACCACTGCCAGTACGCTACCGGCATGCGCTGCAACGCGGTCTTTCTGCTGTTGCAGGCAAGGGTAGTTGACGATCATCGCGATGCTGAACGCCACCATGAACAGCACCGGCAGCGGCAGCAGGCCGGCGATCAGCGTGCACATCAGCGCCAGGGTCAACGCACCGTTGAACCAGATCAGCTTCGGACGGCGGGCGTCCGGGAATTGGGAAACGCTGATTTCGCTGTGGTCGATGTCATCACCGGCCAGGTGCAATTCACCCAGACGGGCGCGCTCGCGTTTACCGTACATGTAGGAAATCGCCAGGATCGCTGCAACGCCGGCCAGCATCGCAGGAATCATCGGCACGAAGATGTCGGACGGATCGACATGCAGCGCACTGGCCGCACGGGCTGTCGGGCCACCCCAGGGGGTCATGTTCATCACGCCACCGGCCAGAATGATCAAACCGGCCATGATCCGTGGGCTCATGCCGATGCGGCTGTAGAGCGGCAGCATCGCCGCCACGCAAATCATATAAGTGGTCGCGCCGTCACCATCAAGGGAAACGACGAGCGCCAGAACGGCGGTGCCGACCGAAACTTTCAACGGGTCGCCCTTGACCAGCTTGAGGATCTTGCGCACGGCCGGGTCGAACAGGCCGGAGTCGATCATCAGGGCAAAATAAAGAATCGCGAACATCAGCATCACCCCGGTCGGGGCAAGCTTGGTGATGCCTTCGAGCATCATCGGACCGATCTTGGGAGCAAAACCACCGAACAGGGCGAACAGGATCGGGATGATGATCAGGGCAATCAGCGCGGACAGGCGCTTGGTCATGATCAGGAACATGAACGTGATGACCATGGCAAAGCCAAGGAAAGTCAGCATAGGAAATACTCCAGGCGTGGCGCGACGGGCAAAGGCGAACCGGACAGGTCAGCGCAGGATGCAGAGCACGGGACGGACGGAGGGAGTTGACGCGACGGGACGGGTAGCAGCGGACATCAGAATCACCATTGTTGTTGTTAAAAGGGCCTGGCGAGCATTCGAAACTCACTTCTGGCCGACCGGTCTGTTGCCGGTAGTGGGGGCGATCCTAATCGCGCAAGCTTTCAACTACCTTTCGTTGCAGACAATGGTGTTTTTGTAGGGGAGCAAGCTTTGCTCCCACAGACAATCTGTGCTCCACCGATAAGTCAAACCACTGAAGGATCCAACGGCCGCGCCGCGCCCATCCAGATCGCATGGTCGCGGTAGCCCTTGATCCGATGCATGTGCCGCTCCTCGAAAACTGGCCGAACCGAGGTCGTCTCCCTCGGGTCAGAGCCTTTACACGCAGGACAAAAAAGGAAAAACAGCCATGAAAAATGCCGAAACCCCGGTCACCAAAGTGGTGCTCTATGGCGCCATGAGTAGCCTTGGCGGTGCGTTGATGGCTGAAATGTTACGGCGCCAGCACGAAGTCATCGCTGTTCTCGACGACCTTACGGCCCTGGCGCCGCGCCCCGGCCTGCGGACCAAGACCGGCGACCTCTACGATCCCCAGCGGGTCAAGCAAAGCGTTGCCGGTGCCAATGCCGTGGTGTGTCTGTTGAACGCCCCGGGGTTGCCGATGAACAGCGAGCATGTGGAGCGCACGCTCATTCCTGGTCCCGTGGAGCAGGTGTTGGCCGTGGATGCACTGATCGCCGGGATGGAAGCGGCGAGTGTTCCCCGGCTGTTTCTGGTGGGCGATTTCGCCGTGCTCGACGAGGAGCAGGCGGACGATGTATTGCAGCGCCATGCCGCCGAGGAAGTCCTCGACGCCCTGAACAACAGCACGTTGCAATGGACCCTGATTGACTCACCCTACGCAACGCCCGGCTTGAGCATCGAGCACTTCAGCCAGGTCAGCACGAGCCTGGAACCCGGCATGGCCGAATCACTGGAGCGGCTCGGCCGTGTAGCCGTAGGCATTGCCGATGAGCTGCGCTTGAATCTGCATGTGGGCGAGCATGTCAGTTTTGTCGCCGCCCTGTAGGCGCTGTCCAGGGCTACGACCTGTTCAAACCGCAATGGAAGGTAATGCCAAACCCGTTAGCGATTCGGCGCTGTTGGCCTGCTCCGCCATCAACCAGTCCACAAACTGCCTGATCAACACTCCGCGCCGTTTACGCTGGGGCAAGACCACGTAATACCCTGACCGCGACAGCACCGTTTCCGCGACCGGTCGGCACAGCAGCCCTTGGGCCAGTAAGTTATCCACAAGGTATCGCCAGCCGATGGCGACACCCTGACCGCCAATCGCCGCCTGGATCAACAAGGTGTAGTTGTCGAAGCGCAATTGCCCGGGCGCCGGTGGCGAGGTGATGCCCAGTTCGCGGAAAACGCCACTCCAGTCGAACCAATGGCTACTGTTTTCCCCGCGCAAATGCAGCAGCGGGAATTCTGACAAGGCTTGAGCCGACAAGGGCAGGGAGCGTTCTTTGAGCAACAGCGGGCTACACACCGGAAAGACTTCTTCGCTGAACAGCCAGCGACTTTCGCCTTGTTTGAAGCGACCGTCGCCAAACAGCACCGCAACGTCGATGTCCGTGCGCAGCATGTTGTGGTTGCGTTCGCTGGTCACCAGGCTGACGTCCACCTGCGGGTTGGCCGCATGAAACCGATGCAAGCGTGGCATCAGCCAATAGGCGGCAAAGGCGAAGTCTGTGGCGACTTGCAGCACTTCATGCTGATGCTGGGCGGTGATCGCGTTCAATCCTGCGTCGATATTCTGTAAACCGGCCTGGACCTGCTCGAAAAGGATCATGCCGGCCTCGGTCAGTTCGATACCGCGGTAGATGCGATCAAACAAGCGCGTACCCAGCTGCTCTTCCAGGCGCTTGATTTGTTGGCTGATGGCCGGTTGCGTGGTGCCCAGCTCGATCGCCGCCGCCGTGAAACTGCGGTGGCGGGCTGCGGCTTCAAAGGCGCGGAACAGGTCGAGGGACAGGTTGCCCAAGGCTTCATACATAAGCTGTGCTTATCCTAGTCATTGCCTTACATGGGCTTTACCCATAAAGACGGGAGTTACATGCTCAATCGCAGCAATTTCGCATAACTGTTTACTATGGAATGCCGCGAATACATGAAGCGCAAGAACATTCTTTTCATCATGGCCGATCAAATGGCCGCGCCAATGTTGCCGATCTACGGTCCTTCGCCGATCAAGCTGCCGAACCTGTCGCGTCTGGCCGAGCAGGGCGTGGTGTTCGACGCCGCGTATTGCAACAGCCCACTCTGCGCACCGTCGCGCTTTACCCTGGTGAGCGGCCAGTTGCCCAGCAAGATCGGCGCCTACGATAACGCGGCGGATTTTCCTGCGGACGTGCCGACCTACGCCCACTATCTGCGGCGCCTGGGTTACCGCACGGCGCTGTCCGGCAAGATGCACTTTTGCGGGCCGGACCAGTTGCATGGCTATGAAGAACGCCTGACCAGTGACATTTACCCGGCCGATTACGGCTGGTCTGTGAACTGGGACGAGCCCGACGTGCGGCCAAGCTGGTACCACAACATGTCCTCGGTGTTGCAAGCCGGACCGTGCGTGCGCACCAACCAGTTGGATTTTGACGAAGAAGTGGTGTTCAAGGCCCAGCAGTATCTGTTCGACCACATCCGCGAGGATGGCGACCAGCCGTTTTGCCTGACGGTGTCCATGACCCACCCACACGACCCGTACACCATTCCCAAGACCTTTTGGGATATGTATGACGACAAGGACATCCCGTTGCCGCAAACCCCGGGGCAAGCGGAACTGGACCCGCATTCCCAGCGTCTGCTGAAAGTGTATGACCTGTGGGACAAGCCGCTGCCTGTGGATAAGATCCGTGATGCCCGCCGCGCATACTTCGGTGCGTGCAGCTACATTGACAGCAACGTCGGCAAGTTGCTGCAAACCCTCGAAGACACCGGCTTGATGGACGACACGATCATCGTGTTCTCCGGCGATCATGGAGACATGCTCGGTGAAAAGGGCCTCTGGTACAAAATGCACTGGTTCGAGATGGCTGCTCGTGTGCCCCTGTTGATCAGTGCACCGGGCCAGTTCGCCAGCGGGCGGGTCGGTGCGGCGGTGTCCACTGCCGACTTGCTGCCGACCCTGGTGGAGTTGGCCGGTGGCACGCTGGAGCCCGGACTGCCACTGGATGGCCGCTCGCTGGTGCCCCATTTGCAGGGGCAGGGCGGGCATGACGAGGTTTTTGGTGAATACATGGCCGAAGGCACCATCAGTCCGTTGATGATGATCCGTCGTGGACCATGGAAATTCATCTACAGCGAAGATGATCCGTGCCTGCTGTTCGATGTGCGCAATGACCCCAAAGAACTGGAGGACCTCAGTCAATCGGCTGAGCATCAGTCCCTGTACGCCGACTTTCTCGCCGAGGCGCGAGCCAAATGGGATATCCCGGCCATTCATCAACAGGTGCTCGCCAGCCAGCGCCGTCGCCGTTTCGTCGCCCAGGCATTGACCCTGGGCAAACTCAAGAGCTGGGATCACCAGCCGCTGGTGGACGCCAGCCAGCAGTACATGCGTAACCACATCGACCTCGATGATCTGGAACGCAAGGCCCGTTATCCACAACCCTGCCAAAACCAATAACGTAAGGGGAAGCACATGCAAAAGTTATCCACAGTACTGACCGCCGGGCTGTTGGCGTTGAGCAGTGTTTCGGCGTGGGCCGAGCAAAGCTGCGAGACGGTGAAAATGGCCGACCCAGGCTGGAGTGACATCGCTGCGACCAATGCCATCACCGGCTTCCTTCTGGAGGGCATGGGCTACAAGGCCAAGGTCGACACCCTCGCGGTGCCGATCACCTTCGGCGGCCTCAAGGATGGTCAGGTTGATGTATTTCTGGGTAACTGGATGCCGGCGCAGCAGGGTTTCTACGACAAGTTCGTAGCCAATGGTGATGTCACCCAACTGGCCAAGAACCTGGACGGCACCGAATTCACCCTGGCGGTCCCGGACTATGTCTGGGACGCGGGTGTGCATAACTTTGCCGACCTGAACAAATTCGCCGACAAGTTCGACAAGAAGATCTACGGCATCGGTTCAGGCGCCCCGGCCAACCTCTCCCTGAAGGAAATCATCAAGACCAATGATTTCGGCATGGGCGAGTGGAAACTGGTGGAATCGAGCGAGCAGGCCATGCTCGCGGAAGTTGCCCGGGCAGTAAAGAAACAGAAGTTCGTGACCTTCCTTGGCTGGACACCACACCCTATGAACGTGCAGCTGAAAATGCACTACCTCAAGGGCGGTGAGAAGTATTTCGGCGACACGGGCAGCGTCTATACCCTGACGCGCAAGGGTTATGCACAGGCCTGCCCGAACGTCGGCAAGCTGTTGACCAACCTGAGCTTCACCCAGGAAATGGAAAACAGCATCATGGCCGAGGTGGTGAACAACAAAGTCAGCAACGCCGACGCGGCCAAGGCCTGGATCAAAGCCAACCCGGCGGTGCTGGATAAATGGCTGGAGGGCGTGAAGACCCTGGATGGCAAGGATGCGTTGGCGGCGGTGAAGGCCAAGCTGTAAAGCCTGTGTCCAGTGAGCCGGCTTTTGTGGCGAGGGAGCTTGCTCCCGCTGGGTTGCGAAGCAGCCCCGAAACCTGAAGGCGCAGTATCAGATAGCTCTGCGTGATCGGTTTTGGGAGCGCTACGCGCTCCAGCGGGAGCAAGCTCCCTCGCCACGGGTGGTCGCTCGCCTGATACTCTTGCGCCAAACCCAGTCTTTGAGGCCCCATGGCATTTCCCACCCGCCATTCACTCTTTCCATTCCTGAGCTGGCTGCCGCGGCAGACCCGCGCCAGTGTCGGCCGTGACCTGATCGTCGGCCTGAGCGGCGCGATTCTCGCGTTGCCACAGTCCATTGCCTACGCCCTGATCGCCGGATTACCGCCAGAGTACGGCTTGTATGCGGCGATTGTGCCGGTGTTGATCGCCTGCCTGTGGGGATCGTCGTGGCACCTGATCTGCGGCCCTACCGCGGCGATTTCCATTGTCCTGTATGCCAGCGTCAGTCCCCTGGCCATGCCGGCCAGCCAGGACTACGTCACCTTGATCCTGTTGCTGACGGTGCTGGCGGGGGTTTTCCAATGGTTGCTGGGGCTGTTGCGTTTCGGTGCGTTGGTGAATTTCGTCTCACACTCGGTGGTGTTGGGCTTCACCCTGGGGGCGGCGGTGGTGATCGCCCTGGGACAATTGCCCAACCTGCTGGGTCTTGATCTGCCCAACGAAGCCACGGCGTTGAAAGGGTTGTTGATGTTGATCAGCCACATCGAGGCTGTGGATAAACCTTCGTTGTTCCTGGGTCTGGGAACGCTGGTGCTGGGCGTGGTGCTCAAACGGCTGCTGCCGCGCTGGCCGAGCCTGTTGATTACTTTAGTCATCAGCAGCCTGGTGGTCTGGCTCTGGCCAGGGATGTTCGGGCATGTCGCGTTGGTCAGCGCCTTTGCCGGGCACCTGCCGCCTTTCTCTGCGCTGCCGCTGGACCTGGACCTGATTCTGCGCCTGCTGCCCGGCGCCGTCGCGGTGGGCATGCTTGGGTTGGTGACCAGCCTGTCCATCGCCCGTTCGTTATCGGTACGTTCCGGGCAACTGCTGGATGCGAACCAGGAGGTCAGGGCGCAGGGGCTTTCCAATATGGTGGGGGGCTTCTTTTCCGGGTCCTTGTCAGCGGGTTCCTTTACCCGTTCCGGCCTCAGCTATGAGGCGGGCGCCTGTTCGCCCCTGGCCGGGGTGTTCTCGGCGCTGTGGGTGGCCTTGTTTGCGGTAACCGGTGCGAAGCTGATTTCCCACATTCCGATTCCGGCCATGGCCGGCAGTATTCTGCTGATTGCCTGGGGGTTGGTGGACTATCGCGGTGTCCGGTCGCTGTACCGCGTGAGCCGCGCCGAATTCGTGGTGATGGGCCTGACCTGCCTGGCCACGCTGCTGCTGGAGCTGCAAACCGCTATCTACGCCGGTGTGCTGGCGTCGCTGTTTTTCTACCTCAAGCGCACCTCGCAGCCGAGGGTGCAACATTCCCACGAGGGAGAAGCCGACATCCTGCGGGTGGGCGGCTCGATCTTTTTCGGTGCCAGCCACTACCTGCAAGTGCGCCTGCAACGGTTGCAGGCACAACGGGTGGTGATCGATGCGCAGCAGATCAACTTCATTGATTATTCCGGGGTGGAAATGCTCCACCAGGAAGCCCGGCGCCTGCGGGGCCAGGGGCGTAGCCTGACGTTGCGCAGGGCCAGGCCGCATGTGGTGGAGGAGTTGAAGAAGCTGGAAGGGCCGGAGCACTGCCCGATTCTTTTCGAGGACTGAAAAGCTTCAGATGAATGCAATTTGTGGCGAGGGTTTATGTGGGAGCAAAGCTTGCTCGCGATGCAGGCACCACGGCTTTTCCAGAGACCGCGCCGAATTCATCGCGAGCAAGCTTTGCTCCCACAACCGCTTAAAGTGCGAGCTGGCGGCGCAGCTCGGCCAGTACCGGCGCGGTGTCCGGGCGTACCCCGCGCCACAGGTGGAACGCTTCACCCGCCTGTTCGGCCAGCATGCCCAAGCCATCCATCGCCACCGCCGCACCCTGTTCGCTGGCCCAGCGACAGAATGACGTCGGCTCCTTGCCATACATCATGTCGTAGCAGAACGTCATACCGGGTTCGATCAGGCTCGCGGCGATCGGCGGCACATCCCCGGACAGGCTCGCCGATGTGGCGTTGATAATCAGGTCCACCGGTTCCTGCAGCCAATCGAAGCCACTGGCCGAGACCGGGCCCAGGTCCGCGAACAATTCGGCCAGCAATTCGGCTTTTTCCACCGTGCGGTTGGCGATGATCACCGAGGCCGGCGCTTCGGCCAGCAGTGGTTCCAAGGCGCCGCGCACGGCACCGCCGGCGCCCAGCAAGAGGATGCGTTTGCCCTTGAGGTTCAAACCGGCGTTGACGGTCAGGTCCCGTACCAGCCCGGCACCGTCGGTGTTGTCACCCAACAGGCGGCCGTCGGCCAGCTTGCTCAGCGTGTTCACCGCCCCGGCCCGCTGGGCTCGCTCGGTCAGGCTGTCGGCCAAGCGGAAGGCGTCTTCCTTGAACGGCACGGTGACATTCGCCCCACGACCCTCGCGGAAGAATTCCCGTGCGCAACCGGCGAAATCGTCCAGGGGCGCGAGCAGCGTGCTGTAGTCCAGCGCTTGCCCAGTCTGCTCGGCGAAGAGACGGTGGATCAGCGGCGATTTGCTGTGGCCGATCGGGTTGCCCATTACAACGTAGCGATCCATGGAGTTCTCCGTTCAGGCCGTCGCCAGCCAATCGCGATCCTGCAGGAAATACTCGGTCAGCCGCGCTTCTTCGCTGCCCGGTTCGGCCTTCCAGTCATAGCCCCAGCGCACTTGCGGCGGGAGGGACATCAGGATCGACTCGGTACGCCCGCCCGATTGCAGCCCGAACAGGGTGCCGCGGTCGTAGACCAGGTTGAACTCCACGTAGCGCCCGCGGCGAAACTCCTGGAATTCCCTTTGTTTGGCCGTGAACGGGTCGTGCTTGCGCCGGCGCACGATAGGCAGGTAAGCCTCGATGTAGGCGTCGCCGATGGCGCGCATGAAGGCGAAGCTGGTGTCGAAATCCCACTCGTTCAGGTCATCGAAAAACAGGCCGCCGATGCCTCGGGGCTCGTTACGATGCTTGATATGGAAATAGCTGTCGCACCAGGCCTTGTAGCGCGAATACACGTCGGGGCCGAATGGGGCACAGGCCTGCTCGGCAACGCGGTGCCAATGCACGCAGTCTTCTGCCACGCCGTAGTACGGTGTCAGGTCGAAGCCACCGCCGAACCACCAGACCGGTTCTTCGCCTTCCTTTTCCGCGATGAAAAACCGCACGTTGGCGTGGGAGGTGGGTACGTGGGGATTGTGCGGGTGGATCACCAGCGACACGCCCAGCGCTTCGAAGCCGCGCCCGGCCAGTTCCGGCCGATGGGCGCTGGCCGAGGGTGGGAGACCGCTGCCGAAGACGTGGGAAAAATTGACGCCGCCCTTTTCAATCACTGTGCCGTTTTCAATCACCCGCGTACGCCCGCCACCGCCGGCGGGCCGTGCCCAGGCATCTTCGACGAAACGAGTGCCGCCGTCTTCGGTTTCCAGGGCCGCACAGATGCGGTCTTGCAGGTCGAGCAGGTAGGCTTTCACGGCCTCGGTGCGAGTGGTCATGACATCACCTTGATCAGGGCTACGCTTCGCGGCTTGCAGCGGGCCGGTGGCAAATGGGCGCACAGGATACCACCGCACTTGCCTACGCCACAGTTGACGAAGGTCAAGCTTAGGAGTCCGATAGCAGGCTTGGTAAAAAGTCCACGGCAAGGAGAAAGAGAAGATGGCCAAACGTATCCAGTTCAGTTCCCACGGCGGTCCCGAAGTGCTCGAGTACGTGGGCTACCAGCCTGCCGAGCCGGGCCCGCAGCAGGTGCGGGTCAGCAACAAGGCGATCGGCCTGAACTTCATCGATACCTATTACCGCAGCGGTCTTTACCCGCCACCGGCACTGCCGTCGGGCCTGGGGGCCGAGGGGGCGGGTGTGGTCGAGGCTGTCGGCTCAGACGTCACGCGGTTCAAGGTCGGTGACCGGGTGGCTTATGGCAGCGGTCCGCTGGGGGCCTACAGTGATCTGCATGTGTTGCCCGAGGCCAACCTGGTGCATTTGCCCGAGTCCATCAGTTTCGAACAGGCAGCCGGCGTGATGCTCAAAGGCCTGACTGTGCAATACCTGTTGCGTCAGACCTATGAACTCAAGGGTGGCGAAACCATTCTGTTCCATGCTGCCGCCGGTGGCGTGGGCTCGTTGGCCTGCCAATGGGCCAAGGCCTTGGGCGTGAAGCTGATCGGTACCGTCAGCTCGCCGGAAAAAGCCGCCATCGCCAAATCCCACGGCGCTTGGGAAACCATCGACTACAGCAAGGAAAACGTCGCACAGCGTGTGCTGGAGTTGACCGACGGCAAGAAAGTCCCGGTGGTCTATGACGGTGTTGGCAAGGACACTTGGTTGACCTCCCTGGACTGCGTAGCGCCCCGTGGCCTGCTGGTGAGTTTCGGCAATGCCTCCGGTGCGGTGGAGGGCGTGAACCTCGGGATACTCGCGGCCAAGGGCTCGCTGTACGTCACCCGCCCGACCCTGGCGACCTACGCCAATAACGCCGAGAACCTGCAGCGCATGGCCGATGAGCTGTTCGGCATGATCAGCAGCGGCAAACTCACGGTGGACATCAACCAGCGTTACCCACTGGCGGAAGCGGCCAAGGCCCAGGCCGAATTGTCGGCGCGGCGCACGACGGGGTCGACTATTCTTTTGCCTTGAATGACTGGGTGTTTCTGATGGCCTCATCGCGGGCAAGCCTTGCTCCCACAGAGTAAAACCTGTGAGAGCAGGCCCTACTCCCACGTGTGAGAGCAAGCTCCACTCCAACCTGTGGGAGCAAGGCTTGCCCGCGATGAACGATGACGCGGTATCAGTCCGGGCGAACGACTTTGCCGGTCGCCAGGTCGCGAATCACACTGGGGTTCTTGCGCCCACCCAGGTTGCCACCCAGCACCAGGTCGATCTGCCCGCGGAAATACTGCTCGACGCGAATCCGCGTGCGCGCCGCCGGGCGGCCCTGGGGGTTGGCCGAGGTGGACACCAGCGGCCCCACCAGTGAGCACAAATCCCGCACGGTGGGGTGATCGCTGACCCGCAGGGCAACCGTGTCGTGTACGCCGGTGATCCATTCCGGCAGCAGATTCTGGTGCGGCACCAGCCAGGTGTTGGGCCCCGGCCAGGTGCTGGCCATGCGGTCCATCCAGGTTTCGGGGAAATCTTCGAACAGAAAGTCGAACTGGTGGATATTGTCAGCCACCAGGATCAAACCCTTGTCGGGCAGCCGCGATTTGATCGCCAGCAAGCGCTCCACCGCGTCTTCGTTCCACGGGTCGCAGCCCAGGCCCCAGACCGCTTCGGTTGGATAGGCAATCACCGCCCCGGCGCGAATTTCTCGCGCGGCTTGTTGCACACGCCAACTGTTGACCATGAAAGACTCTCCACAACGCAAATAAGGCTGTGCGCAGTTTACCGATCTTCCTCATAAAACCTAGCGCGCAAACCAGCGCCCATTGTCACAGACCGCCCGTCCCTCCATTTCCAGCTCAGTCAGCGCCGCCAGTACTTTGGGCAAGCTCCAGCCGCTGGCAGCGGCCAGCGCTTCGCTGCCAAGCGGTGCGGCATGGAGCAAACGCAACAACGGATGGGTGACGGGCGCCGGTTCCATGGACAACGGCAATTGCTGCCAACCCCGCAGTGCTTCGAGAATGTGCTCGACGGTTTCCACCAGCGCCGCGCCGTCGCGGATCAACTGATGACAACCACGGGCGCCGGGGTGATGGATCGACCCCGGAATGGCGTACACCTCGCGGCCCTGTTCGGCCGCCAAGCGTGCGGTGATCAGCGAACCGCTGGCGACACTGGCCTCCACCACCAGCACGCCGAGGGACAGACCGCTGATGATTCGGTTGCGGCGCGGAAAGTTGCTGGCGTGGGGCGGTGCGTCCAGCGGGAACTCCGACAGCACCGCGCTGCCTTGGGCGATCATCGCGTCCGCCAGCCGACGATTGCGCTGTGGATAAAAGTTTTCCAGCCCGGTGCCCAGCACGCCAATTGTTTGCCCGCCCACGTCCAGCGCCGCCTGATGGGCCGCCGCGTCGATGCCCAGCGCCAGGCCGCTGGTAATGACAAATCCGGCACTGGCCAGGCTTCGGGAAAACGCCGCGGCGGTGTCCATGCCCGGCCGCGATGCCCGGCGGCTGCCGACCATCGCCAGCTGTGGTTTTTCCAGAATGGTCGCGTTGCCGGCGACGAACAACAGCGGTGGCGCATCGCTGATCTGCGCCAGCAGCGCGGGGTAGTCGGGCTGGTCCCACATCAGTAAATGCTGGGCCGGAGCCTCAAGCCAAGCCATTGCGTGGGCGGCGCCGTCACGCACATCCGGGTTGCGCCGGGCCTCGGCACATGCCGCCGGCAACCTCAGCGCTCGCCAGGCGCTGGCCGGTGCGCTGATGGCTTTGGAGGCCGAGCCAAAGGCCTCAATCAGGGTCATGAAACGTTTGGGCCCCAGTTCCGGCAAGCGGTGCAGGCGCAGGCGGGCCTCCAGTTCCGCAGGGGAAACCGAAGCAGATTCAGGCAATGGCATGGATCATCCTTGATCGTTATAAGCCCCGTCGAAACGGGAACAAGCTGTGGATAACTCTGTTGGTAACTTGTGAGAGCCGTTATGGATTGCGCACCTTGTCGAGGATCGCCAACGAGCGCGAGGCGTATAACACTAAGCCATAGCTGAGCTTGTCGTAGGTGCGAAAAACCATCAGCAGGCCAGCACGTTCATCGGGAATTTTCACCTGCTCGCCGGTGATTCGATCGCGCACGGTCTCGCCGGTCTTCATCACCGCCAGTACATTGCCCTCGGCCAGCCCGTCGCGCCGACCCTTGTTCAGGGTGACCACATCCAGGGCGCCGATCTGGGTGACGCCGCGGGGTACATCGAGGATCAGCCCGTTGATGTCCGACGTCGGTGCGCTGGGCATGAACGTTGAGTTGATCGAGCGTTCTTCGCCACTGAACAGGCGATCACCCAGGCGCACCTCCTGGGTGGTGCGTTGCAAGGCAAGCGTGGTGACATCACCCTCGGTGGCAACGACTTCACCGCTGCCGATGTCATCAGCGTTGATGCCCAGGAACTCCTTGGTTTCGGGATCGGTGTAGACCTTGCCCTGCCGGAAGATGCCATACGCCGACTGGTTCGCGTCGAATGAGCCGCGGGCAAAGATCCGGTCGCCTGTGCCGCTGAGCACCCGTTCGGCATCGCCGGCGACGATATAGGGCGCCTTGTCGAAATCTTCGGCCGCGTCGACGATGCGGTTGCTCAGCAAAAAACTGTTGATGGCCTGCAGCGGGATGCTCGGGATCGCGTCGGCCACCGGCGAGCTGCGAATGCGCGGCGACAGCTTGATGGTGCCCCGAGAAGCGCCGCGATTGAGGGTCAGCCGTGGTTGGCCATTGACGTAGACCAGCGACAGGGTGTCGCCGGGATAAATCAGGTTGGGGTTTTCGATCTGTGGGTTGGCCTGCCAGAGTTCGGGCCATTTCCACGGTTCGCGCAGGTATTTGCCGGCGATGTCCCACAGCGTATCCCCTGTCATCACCGTGTATTGCTGGGGAAAACCTTCCCGAAGTTGCACTTGCCCGTGCGCGATACCGGCCGAGGCCAGAAGCAGCAGGGCGAGTAGTGATTTCCTCATGCGGTGAATCCCTTTATTATGTGCGTTCGCGTAAAACGCCAGAGCCCCCGTGGCTCGCTCCGTGATTTGAGGAGCAACGTTTTACAACGGTAGCCTGCATCCCAAGACACGCCAGGCCAGCCACCCGACTTTACCTCACACGTGCATTTATCAAGCTTATGGCCATTTTGAACATTCTCGAATTTCCGGACCCGCGCCTGCGCACGATCGCCAAACCGGTGGCCGTAGTGGACGACGAAGTGCGTCAGTTGGTCGATGACATGTTTGAAACAATGTATGAGGCGCCAGGCATCGGCCTCGCCGCGACCCAGGTCAACGTGCACAAACGTATCGTCGTAATGGACCTTTCCGAAGACCGCAGCGAGCCCCGGGTGTTCATCAACCCCGAGTTCGAAACCCTGACCGACGAGATGGACCAATACCAGGAAGGCTGTCTTTCGGTGCCGGGCTTCTATGAAAACGTCGACCGCCCGCAAAAAGTCAGGATCAAGGCCCTGGACCGCGACGGCCAGCCTTACGAACTGGTTGCCGAAGGTTTGCTGGCGGTGTGCATCCAGCACGAATGCGACCACCTCAACGGCAAGCTGTTTGTGGATTACCTGTCTACCCTCAAGCGTGACCGGATCAAGAAGAAACTGGAAAAACTTCATCGCCAGAATGCTTGATGCCCCCCTTCAAAGGCTTGCCGCGGCAAGCCTTTTTCTTTTTGCGACTGCTTTGTAACTGAGAGCTTCCCATGACTGAGCCACTGCGCATCGTCTTTGCCGGCACTCCCGAGTTTGCCGCCGAACACCTCAAGGCCCTGCTGGCCAGCCCCCACGAAATCATCGCGGTCTACACCCAGCCGGATCGGCCGGCCGGCCGCGGGCAAAAACTGATGCCCAGCCCGGTCAAGCAACTGGCCCTGGAAAATCACATCCAGGTATTGCAGCCGCCGACCCTGCGGGACGCTCAGGCCCAGGCCGAATTGGCCGCCCTCAAGCCCGACTTGATGGTGGTGGTCGCCTACGGTCTGATCCTGCCCCAAGTGGTGCTGGATATTCCGCGTCTGGGGTGCATCAACAGCCACGCCTCGCTGCTGCCACGCTGGCGCGGTGCGGCGCCGATCCAGCGCGCCGTGGAAGCCGGCGACGCCGAGAGCGGCGTAACGGTGATGCGCATGGAAGCCGGCCTGGACACCGGGCCGATGTTGCTCAAGGTCAGCACGCCCATCAGCGCCGAAGACACCGGTGGCACTTTGCACGACCGCCTCGCGCTCATCGGCCCGCCCGCTGTGGTCCAGGCCATTGCCGGCCTGGCCGCCGGTACGCTGGAAGGTGAAGTGCAGGATGACAGCCTCGCCACCTACGCACACAAATTGAACAAGGACGAAGCCCGCATCGACTGGAGCCGCCCGGCCGTCGAGCTGGAGCGCCTGGTGCGCGCGTTCAACCCGTGGCCGATTTGCCACAGCACGTTGAACGGCGAGGCGCTGAAAGTGCTGGCCGCCAGCCATGCCGAAGGGAAGGGCGCCCCGGGTGAAATCCTCGGTGCCAGCAAGGACGGTCTCGTCGTCGCCTGCGGTGAGCAAGCGTTGTGCCTGACACGTCTGCAATTGCCCGGCGGCAAGGCGCTGAACTTCAGCGATTTGTACAACAGCCGTCGTGAGAAGTTTGCCGTCGGCACTCATTTGGGCCAAGCGGCGGACGCTTCATGAACCCGCGTCTGGCCGCCGCCAAGGCACTTGCCGCCGTCCTCAGTGGCAAAGCCTCCCTCAACAGTTCCCTGCCGACCCAACTGGACAAGGTTGACGACCGTGATCGCGGCTTCACCCAGGACCTGGCGTTCGGCACCGCCCGCTGGCAGCCACGGTTGTCGGCCCTGGCGGCCAAGCTGTTGCAGAAGCCGTTTAAAGCTGCCGATGCCGACGTCGAAGCGCTGCTGCTGGTGGGGCTTTATCAACTGCTCTACACCCGCGTTCCCGCCCACGCCGCCATCGGCGAAACCGTGGGCTGTGCTGACAAGCTGAAAAAGCCCTGGGCCAAGGCCCTGATCAATGCCGTGCTGCGCCGCGCCCAACGGGAAAGCGAAACCCTGCTGGCCGAGCTGGAACACGACCCAGTGGTGCGCACCGCCCACCCGCGCTGGTTGCAAAAATCGTTGAAAGCCTTCTGGCCCGAGCAATGGGAAGCCATTTGCGCGGCCAACAACGCCCATCCGCCGATGATCTTGCGGGTCAACCGGCGTCACCATACCCGCGATGCGTATCTGGCCTTGCTGGGCGAGGCCGGCATCCCGGCCATCCCGTGCCAGTACAGCCGCGACGGTATCGTGCTGGAAACCCCCGGCGATGTGCGCGCTCTGCCGGGCTTTGCCGACGGTTGGATCAGCGTCCAGGACGAAGCCGCGCAGTTGGCTGCCGACCTGCTGGAACTGGCACCCGGCCAACGAGTGCTGGATGCCTGCTGCGCACCGGGTGGCAAGACCTGCCACATCCTCGAGGTCGAGCCGAAGCTGGCCGGCGTGGTGGCGGTGGACCTGGAAGCCAAGCGCCTGGTGCGCGTGAAGGAAAACCTCGAACGTCTTGGCCTGGACGCCGAGCTGATCGCCGCCGACGGCCGCGACACCGCCACCTGGTGGGACGGCAAGCCGTTCCAGCGCATCCTGCTGGACGCGCCGTGCTCGGCCACCGGTGTGATTCGTCGTCACCCCGACATTAAACTCACCCGTCAGCCGGACGACATTGCCGCCTTGGCCGCGTTGCAGGGCGAACTGCTCGACGCGCTATGGCCAACCCTGGAAGTCGGCGGCATGCTGCTGTACGCCACCTGTTCGACCTTGCCGACCGAGAACACCGAAGTGATCGAAGCGTTCCTCGCTCGTACGCCGGGCGCACGGGAGCTGGACATCGCCAGCAATGCCGGCCTCAAGCAGCCCCATGGACGCCAGTTGCTGGCCCAGGAGGGCGGACATGACGGTTTCTACTACGCCAAACTGATCAAGATCGCCGCCGCACGCGGTTAAAACCGATTCGATAGGAGTGACCGGATGAAAATCATCATCCTCGGCGCAGGGCAGGTCGGCGGTTCGCTGGCTGAACATCTGGCCAGTGAAGCCAACGACATCACCGTGGTCGACACCGACGGTGAGCGCCTGCGGGATTTGGGCGACCGTCTCGACATCCGCACGGTACAAGGCCGTGGTTCCTTGCCGACCGTGCTGCGTCAGGCCGGTGCGGACGATGCCGACATGCTGGTGGCCGTGACCAACAGCGATGAAACCAACATGGTGGCCTGTCAGGTCGCTCACACGCTGTTTCACACCCCGACCAAGATCGCCCGGGTGCGCGAGGGGGCCTACCTGACCCGCGCCGAGTTGTTCGACAACGAAGCGATTCCGGTGGATGTGCTGATCAGCCCCGAGCAAGTGGTGACCAACTACATCAAGCGCCTGATCGAACACCCCGGCGCCTTGCAAGTGATCGACTTTGCCGAAGGCAAGGCGCAACTGGTGGCGGTCAAGGCCTACTACGGCGGGCCACTGGTGGGTCAGCAACTGCGCCAGCTACGCGAACACATGCCCAATGTGGAAACGCGGGTCGCGGCGATTTTCCGGCGTGACCGGCCGATCCTGCCCCAGGGCGACACGGTGATCGAAGCGGACGACGAGGTATTTTTCATCGCCGCCAAGGCCAACATTCGCGCGGTGATGAGCGAAATGCGCCGTCTCGACGAAAGAAACAAGCGCATCGTGATTGCCGGTGGTGGGCAGATTGGCGAACGTCTGGCCGAAGCCATCGAAAGCCGTTATCAGGTCAAGATCATCGAGATGAGCCCGGCGCGTTGCCGCTACCTCTCGGACAACCTGAACAGCACCGTGGTACTGCAGGGCAGCGCTTCGGACCGTGACCTGCTGCTGGAAGAAAACATCGCCGACGCCGACATCTTCCTGGCCCTGACCAACGACGACGAAGCCAACATCATGTCCTCGCTGCTGGCCAAGCGCCTGGGGGCGAAGAAGGTGATGACCATCATCAACAACCCGGCCTACGTCGACCTGATCCAGGGCGGCGAGATCGACATCGCCATCAGCCCGCAACTGGCAACCATCGGCACCTTGCTGGCCCACGTGCGCCGCGGCGACATCGTCAGCGTGCACTCCCTGCGCCGCGGCGCGGCCGAAGCCATCGAGGCGATTGCCCACGGCGATGCCAAGTCGAGCAAAGTGATCGGCAAGGCCATCCGCGACCTCGGCCTGCCGCCCGGCACCACCATCGGCGCGATCATCCGCGACGAAGAAGTGCTGATCGCCCACGACGACACCATGATCCAGACCGGCGACCATGTGATCCTGTTCCTGGTGGACAAGAAGCACATTCGCGACGTCGAAAAGCTGTTCCATGTGGGGTTGAGCTTTTTCTGACCCAAGATGTGCAGGGGCAGGAAGGGCCCCATCGCGAGCAAGCTCGCTCCCACAAAGGGTTCAATGCTGTTCACAAGTTTTGTGTTCACCCTAGATCCCCTGTGGGAGCGAGCTTGCTCGCGATAGCTATCCAGCAGCCAACTGATCAATCCCTGACACAACAGATAAGGGCGCCGCCATGCTCGAATCCCTGGAAAAAATGCTCGCCAAGGGCGTGGACAACGCCCTGCTGCGCTTCGGCCTGGGCAAGGGCTACCTGGACCTCGGTGAATTCGCCCGAGCCGCCGAACACTTCCAACGCTGCGTCGAACTCGACCCCAAGTACTCAGCCGCCTGGAAACTACTGGGCAAGGCCCACCAAGGCCAAGGCGACCTACCGGCCGCCCGCCAAGCCTGGGAACAAGGCCTGGAAGCCGCCCGCGCCCACGGCGACAAACAGGCGGAAAAGGAAATGACCGTGTTCCTCAAAAAACTGGATCGCCATCCCTGAGCCTCCCCTCAGCCCCCTTCATTGTTGCAATTGGCCGCGTGCTTGAGATACGTCAGGGCTCGCTGCTCACCCATCGAATCGAGGTAGGTGATTTGCGCATTCACCAACCCGCAGGTCTGGCCACTGTCTTCGGTCAGCGAGAGCACTTTTTCAATGTCCAGATGGGTGCCGTAGGCGTAGGTTTTGCTTGCTGATTTGTCCTGGGCCATGGCGGGTAATGCGCCGGCGCTCAGGGCCGTCATCAGGCAAGCAGTAGCGATGTTTTTCAAGTTCATGGTCGTTTCCCTTCAATGAGTTCGATGGTGTCATCGAGGCGATTCGTGTTGTCTCGATGGCGCTCATTAAAGGCCCGTGAGGTATCTCGGCTGTGTCGAGAAATGCCTCGGTTGGATGGGTTACGTATCTGAGGTGGATTGCGATACAGAGCGATACAATCGCCACTATTTTTTGCCTGGCTCTGGCTTGATCCTGGGCTGGAGAAGCTGAACGGCGGTGCGCTGCCAAGCTGCAATAGAGCGTCGCCACACTGCGCAATAGATGCGCGCATTTCGGAGAGCAGGGCATGGAACATGTCGATCACGTATTGATCGTGGATGATGATCGGGAGATCAGGGAGTTGGTCGGCAGCTACCTGAAGAAGAATGGTTTGCGCACCACCGTCGTCGCGGATGGCCGCCAGATGCGGGCCTTTCTCGAAGCCAACCAGGTGGATCTGATCGTGCTCGACATCATGATGCCGGGGGATGACGGACTGCTGCTGTGCCGCGAACTGCGCGCCGGAAAGCACAAGGCGACACCCGTGCTGATGCTGACGGCTCGCACCGACGAGACCGACCGCATCATTGGCCTGGAAATGGGCGCCGACGACTATCTGGCCAAGCCCTTCGCGGCCCGGGAGCTGCTCGCGCGCATCAACGCTGTGCTTCGGCGTACCCGCATGCTGCCGCCCAACTTTGTCGTCAGCGAAAGCGGCCGCCTGCTCAAGTTCGGTCGGTGGCGCCTCGACACCACCGCCCGCCATCTGCTGGATGAAGACGACACGCTCGTTTCCCTGAGCGGCGCCGAGTACCGGCTGCTGCGGGTATTTCTCGATCATCCTCAGCGGGTACTGAGTCGCGACCAGTTGCTCAACCTGACCCAGGGCCGTGACGCGGACATCTTCGACCGTTCCATTGACCTGCTGGTCAGCCGCGTGCGTCAGCGCTTGCTGGATGACGCGCGCGAACCGGTCTACTTGAAGACGGTGCGCAATGAAGGCTACGTCTTTACCTTTGCCGTCGAAATGCTTGAGGAGCAAGCATGAAACTCGCCTTGCAATGGCCTCGCACGCTGGCCTCGCGGCTGTGGCTGGTGTTCCTTGTCGGTCTGATCCTCGCCCAGTCCCTGACGTTCGCAGCCCAGTACTACGAACGCTACCAAAGCACCAAGATCGCCATGTTGGGCAACTTCGAACACGACACGGCGACCTCCATCGCCATCCTCGACCGTCTGCCGGCCGCCGAGCGCCCGGAGTGGACCAAACGTCTGCAGCGGCGCAACTATGACTATTTGCTGCGTGAACATGATCCTGGCATTCCACTCGCCTCGAACGATCTCGCGGCGACTGCGGCGCAATCACTTCAAGTCGCGCTTGGCCGCAACTATGACCTGACCTTTGTCGAAATCCCGGGTCCACGTCAGCATTTCCAGGCCCAGGTGCGACTGGCTGACGGCAGCCCGGTCACCATCGATGTGCGCCCGTCGGTCAAGCCGTTGTCGCCCTGGTTGCCCTTTGTCCTGTTCGGTCAGCTGGTGTTGATGATCGGTTGCACCTGGCTTGCCGTGCGCATCGCGATACGCCCCCTCAGCCGCCTGGCCGAGGCGGTCGAGAATCTCGACCCGAATGCACATCCCGTGCAGTTGGATGAAACCGGCCCACGTGAAGTGGCCTACGCCGCCCGGGCCTTCAACAGCATGCAGTCGCGCATCGCCGCTTACCTGAAAGAACGCATGCAATTACTGGCGGCCATTTCCCATGACTTGCAGACGCCCATCACGCGCATGAAGCTGCGCGCCGAGTTCATGGACGACTCGCTGGAGAAAGACAAACTGGGCAACGACCTGAACGAAATCGAGCACTTGGTGCGCGAAGGTGTGGCCTATGCTCGCAGTGTCCACGGTGCGACTGAAGCCAGCTGCCGCATCAGTCTGGACTCCTTTCTCGACAGTCTGGTGTGCGACTACCAGGACACCGGTCGTGAGGTCAGCCTGCGCGGCAAGAACGGCGCGATCATCGAGACACGTCCCCATGCCTTGCGCCGTATTCTGGTGAACCTGGTGGATAACGCGCTGAAGTACGCCGGCACCGCCGAGGTGGAAATCCGCCGCGACACGAGCGCTGGCGTTTCGATCGATGTCCTTGACCGTGGCCCGGGCATTCCTGAGGAGGTCCTGGCCGAGGTGGTCAAGCCGTTCTATCGGGTGGAAAGCTCACGCAACCGCAGCACAGGCGGCACCGGCCTGGGCCTTGCCATCGCTCAGCAGTTGGCCGTCGCGATTGGTGGCTCACTGAGCCTGCGCAACCGCGACGGCGGCGGCCTTTGCGTGACCCTCAACTTCGGCCCCGACCGATAGGCCGCCCTGGCTGCACGTCAAGTGCAGCCGCTACCGTTCGGATTCAGGGGCATTTGTAAGCCACTGTATCCAGCGCCATCGCAGACTCAAAACAACGCATAACCGCCGGTTGCCGAACATAGCCGGTATACATCCCCTTGCAAGAATTCTCCCCATCGAATCGCCATCGGACCCCGTTTGGCGAGCCCTGACGTAAGGAGACCTTGTCATGAATACCCAATCCTACCGCCCTCAAGGCTGGCAGCTGTTCGGCCTGATTGCAGCCTTAGTGGTGGCGATGAGCATCGCGGCCGTCGCGGCACAACCCGACCTTGTCGAGGGCCTGCGCAGCGCCATCCGCGCCACCGCACGTTCCTCCTTCGCACTGTTTCTGATCGCGTTCACCGCGTCGGCCTTTGCCGTACTGGTGCCTTCACCGCTCTCCAAGGCACTGGTTCGCGAGAGGCGCTTCATCGGCCTCGCCTTTGCCTTCTCCCACCTGATACATGCCGTGCTGATCTACGGGTATGGGCAGCTCAATACCGAGTTCTGGCCAGCCCGCACCGTTGCCAACAACATCCCGGGTGGGACCGCCTACGCCTTCATCCTGCTGATGGCCATGACCTCATTCAAAGCGCCCGCCCGACTGCTGGGACCCAAGGCATGGAAGACATTGCACGTCACCGGCATGTGGGTCATCGCCGCTGTATTTGCCTTCTCCAACTTCAAACGTATCCCGATGAGCGACTGGTACGTGCTGCCTTTCGGCCTCATCTGCGCCGCCGTGGCGATCCGACTGGTCGGCAAGCTGGCCATGGCCAACAAACGCAGCCAAGCCAGGCAAGCGTCGATGCGCCGGGCAGCGCTCGCCTCCTGATCGTCCAGACGAGCGGCCCGGCATAGCGGTCCGGAACAAGCAAAGCGGCTTTCTCAAGCGCGACATATCTCTGCATTAGATTTTTCAGAAGCAATCATCCCGATTGCCGACATCAAGGAAGCGAAAATGAGCCCTAGCACCCATACCTCTCAGGCAGTCCATCCAGCCCAGGCCGGCAGCTACATCACCACCCAGGACGGCGTACAGCTCTACTACAAAGACTGGGGCCCGAAAGATGGGCAAGTGGTCACCTTCAGCCATGGCTGGCCGCTGAATTCGGATAGCTGGGAATCTCAGATGTTGTTCCTGGCGGACAAAGGCTATCGGGTAATCGCCCACGACCGCCGCGGCCATGGCCGCTCCAGCCAGCCGTGGGAGGGTAACGACATGGATCACTATGCCGATGACCTGGCCGCTGTGATCAACACCCTGGATCTTAACGACGTCACCCTGGTGGGTTTCTCAACCGGTGGTGGAGAGATCACCCGCTACATCGGCCGCCACGGTACCGGTCGGGTGAAGAAAGCCGCGCTGATCAGCGCCGTTCCACCGATGATGCTCAAGACTGAAGACTACCCAGGCGGCCTGCCGATCGAGGTGTTCGACGGCCTGCGCAGGGCCTCACTGGACAACCGCTCGCAGCTGTATCGCGACATCGCCTCTGGCCCGTTCTTCGGCTTCAACCGCGACGGGGCGAAAGTCTCCCAAGGGCTGATCGATTCGTTCTGGGTGCAGGGCATGCAAGCGGGCCACAAAAACACCTATGACTGCATCGCGGCGTTCTCGGCGACGGATTTCCGCGCCGACCTGGCCAAATTCGACGTGCCGACACTGATCGTGCACGGCGACGACGACCAGATCGTCCCGATTGACGCCTCCGCCCATGCCGCCGCCAGGCTTGTGCAGAACGCCGAGTTGATCGTCTACCCGGGCGCGCCACACGGTCTGACCGACACCCACAAGGACCGCCTCAACCAGGATCTGTTGGACTTCCTGGGCCAGTAAGCCCATCGCACCCTCCAATAAATGAAAAGGAATGATCATGCGCACTATCAAATCGCTCTTGGCCGTCACCCTCACCGCTGGACTGGCACTGACATCACTCCATAGCGCCGCCGCGCAACCCGACGCCGCCAAGCCCACCGTCGTGCTGGTGCATGGCGCATTCGCCGAATCGTCCAGTTGGAATGGGGTTGCCGCTCAGTTGCTGAACCAGGGTTACCCGGTTGTTGCAGCGGCTAACCCGCTGCGCGGGGTAAAGCAGGACGCCGATTATGTTGCCGACATCGTCGAGCAGACCGCTGGCCCGGTGATCCTGGTGGGTCACTCCTACGGCGGGGCCGTGATCACTAACGCAGTGCACGACAACCCCCGGGTCAAGGCGCTTGTCTACGTCGCGGCGTTCGCGCCGGACAAAGGCGAAACCGCCATCGAACTGTCCGGTCGTTACCCTGGCGGCACCCTTGGGCCGACCTTGGCCGCTCCGGTGCAGTTGGACGACGGCAATAAGGACCTCTACATCCAGCAGGACAAATTCGGCCAACAGTTTGCCGCCGAGGTTCCGGCAGCCGACTCCGCGCTGATGGCTGCCACCCAACGTCCCATCAGCGAGGCTGCCTTGAAGGAAGCGTCGGGCGACCCGGCCTGGAAAAAACTGCCGTCCTGGTTCATCTACGGTTCGGCGGACAAAAACATCCCCGAGGCCGCCCTGAAGTTCATGGCCGAACGCGCTGGCTCGAAAAAGACCGTCACCGTCCAAGGCGCCTCCCATGTGGTGATGACGTCCAACCCGGGGAAAGTGGCGGAGCTGATCATTGAAGCGGCGCAGGCCAGTTCCAAAGGGTGATCGCGTAAAGCGGGTCGACTGACCCAAAAAGCCTGGTTCGTTCACCCGTTAGTTGCTTCGAGAAGAACCGAAAAACCCGGCGCAGGAGGCCGGGTTTTCATTGCGAAGCACTCATAAAAAAGTCCACCCCCCAATCCACTGTCGATCCGCTAAAAGCTCAGACGGCGCAAAACCTGTGGGAGCAAAGCTTGCTCGCGATAGCGGTAGATCAGCCAGACCCGTTGTCGACTGACCTGCCCCAAACGCGAGCAAGCTTTGCTCCCACAGGTTTGTGGCTGAACTGACCGGCATTCCCCGCTCCCCGGTCCAGCAAGATGAAATGATTTGAATCCAATCCGCCCCTTGGAGAGAATCGCCACCTCTACCCCAAAAGGATGCGGGCTATGAAGTTCGAAGGGACTTTCGGCGGTTTGAGTCGGTTGGCTGAAGATGAGAAGAGGACTGAATATCAAAAAATAAATCCCCATATTCCCAACTCTTTCAATCCCACCTTCAAGGACCGAACCCGTGATTGCATCCCCCACCAAACTGCTCTTCCTACCCGGCGCCTCGGGTAACACCCGGTTCTGGCATCCGGTTGCCGAACGCCTGACCCTTCCAGCGCGGCAGGTCCATATCGGCTGGCCCGGCTTTGGAGACACTCCGCCCGTGCCTGGCATAACCGGCATGGAAGACCTGGCGACTCGCGTGCTGGCCGAGATCGACCGGCCCACAGCGCTGGTGGCGCAGTCCATGGGCGGTATCGTTGCCGTGCTTGCGGCGCTTGAGCGCCCCGAACTGATCACGCACCTGATACTGACCGTCACCTCTGGCGGAGTGGATATGTCTGATCTGGACGCGCAGGACTGGCGCGCGGATTTTGCTGCCGCCAACTCGACGCTGCCGAGGTGGTTTCTCGACGACCGCACCGACCTCACGCGCCGGTTGGCCGAGTTGCGCATGCCGGTCCTGCTCCTCTGGGGAGACGCTGACCCTATCAGTCCCGTTCGTGTCGGCCAGCGTCTTGCTGAGCTGTTACCCCACGCGGATCTACACGTTTTCTCTGGAGCCGATCATGACCTGGGTTTAACTCACGCAGATGAGGTGGCGAGGTTGATTGAGAGGCATCTGGGCTGTGGGTGAGCGAAGTATCGTTGAGTAAAAAAGGGAGCTTATTTTCTGGAAGTAAATCTGTCCCCCTATTCCTAGGATTGCCTGCTCAAGGTTCTCCGGGACACCGCCGCCATCCCACAGTGGAAAGTCCTCAGGCACCGCTTGCCGGCTTTGCAAAGTGCGGAGACTGCCCGAACGACTCAATCAACAGTTCTGTGAGGACGTGGATTTTGCGAGCCGGATGGAGCCCCGGTGGGCGGACAACATAGGCACCTGCCGGAGGCGGTGGGTACCGGGTCATGATGGGCACCAGCGCCTGCGACCTCACGCTTTCATAGGTCAGGCAATCCGGCAGATAGGCAACCCCCAACCCTGCGACGGCGGCGGCGACCAGAGCGATGCCATTATCAGCCTTGAAGCGCCCCTGTGGACGAACCGTAACCACCTTGTCGCCATCCATGAACTGCCAGGATTCGGTGCCCTGCATGAGCGCCTCATGTGCGGACAGCTCCTCGGGCGATTCAGGTGCGCCATGGGCGCTGATATAACCGGGGCTGGCGACGAGCTTCGTATAAATCGGGCCGATACCCCTTGCAATAAGGTTTGAGTCCGGCAGGTAGCCAACGCGTATCGCACAGTCAAAACCCTCGGCGATCAGATCGACGAAGCGATCACTGTAGCTGGTCTGGATATGAAGCAAGGGATGACGGCGGGCCATTTGCGCCAGCATCGGCGCAAAGTGAGTCGGCCCAAAAGAAAGCGGGGCGGCAATGCGCAACCGACCGCGAAGGGGACCGGAGGGCAGCATCGTTTCCTTTGCTATGTCGATCTCGGCGCAGACCCTGGCCGCATGCTCGCGAAAAGTGATTCCAGCCTCGGTGAGGGCGGCCCCGCGAGTCGTCCGCGCCAGCAACTGGATACCCAGTTCCGCCTCCAGCCGCACCAGCCTGCGGCTGACGATCGATTTGGATACGCCTAGCCGGAGGGCCGCAGGCGAAATACCGCCGGCGTCAGCGACTTCTACAAAGGTTTGCAGCGCTTCGACATCCAAAATCAGCGTTCCTCATTCTGCAACACAGAAAGCCTCGAGATGCTACTACTGGGTCAAGTGACGCAACAGCACAATCCTGCTTCCTGATGACGCTGTCTCTTGATGGCAGGTCGTCCGGAAAGTGAATCACCTTCAACGCAGTGCAGACCTCAACCGTTCGCCCATCCATCAAGCGAGCGCTTGAACCGTCCACACGCAAATGACAACTAGAAGCAGGAGCAGCAAATGACAAGCGAGGCAATCCGCAACCCTCTGACCGACCACCTCTTGTCGCCTGAAAACTCGGCGCTGATCATCATCGACTACCAGCCCATCCAAGTGTCCTCGATCCGTTCGATGCCGCGTGACGAATTGGTGTTCAACATCACGAGCGTGGCCAAGGCGGCCATCAACTACAACCTTCCGATTATCCATTCGACGGTCAATGTCGCTACCGGTCGCAACAAACCGCCCATTCAGCAGTTGCAGAACGTACTGGGACATTTGCCTACTTACGATCGGACATCGATCAACAGTTGGGAGGACGTCGAGTTCAAACAGGCGGTCAAAGCCACTGGCCGCCGCAAACTCATCATGACCGCGCTCTGGACTGAAGCGTGCCTGACCTTTCCGGTACTCGATGCCATACAGGAAGGTTATGAAGTCTACGTGCCGGTTGATGCCGTCGGCGGTACATCCGTTGCCGCGCACGAGGCCGCGTTACGGCGAATCGAGCAAGCGGGGGCGAAACTGATCAGTCGCGTGCAGATGTATTGCGAACTCCAGCGCGATTGGGCGCGTGAATCGACCGTCCCAGGCTTTATGGGCGTGTTTGAAAACGCTGATGGTTTCAACGCCGAAAAGGCCTTGTAGGCTTCAACCAAGAACGTCTGTGGCCGATGAGGTGACGACGGTGAGACCTGTGGGCACAGGTCTCATTTCTAATTCTTGATCGGGTGTGCAGGATTGCCCTAGGCAGATGAATCCAAGGTGGGTTTACTGAACAGGTCCCCTTTCACACCTAACAACTCGAACCCCGTGGCGAGGGAGCTTGCTCCCGCTTGAGTGCGAAGCGCTCATAAAAAATCACCAAGCCCAAGGCTGTTTCACGCCCAGCGATACAATGTGATATTCCGCTAAATCACCTTTGCTGAAAGAGGGAAGCAGGGCAGTACCGAAGGGCATTCCCAACGGGCATAGCAACTATGCTGGCCAGCTTTCTACTGGCCTGGCCCCCGTGTAGCGATCATGAGTCTCGACACTCACCTACCGAGGAAACACTCATGACCCTTCAAGCCAAACTGGACGCCTTCAAGGCAGACTTCGTAGCAGGCAAGCCACCCTACAACGCCCCCGCACCGGTGCATGCCGTCATGCAGCGTGCCACGGCCGAGCTGATTGCCAGTGGCCAAGCTGAACGAGCACTCAAGGCCGGAGACACGGCGCCAGACTTCAGCCTGCCGGATGCCCAAGGCAATCGGGTCGCCTCAGCAGAATTGCTCGCGCGCGGGCCGCTTATCGTCAGCTTCTATCGCGGCGTCTGGTGTCCTTATTGCAACATGGAACTGCAAGCCTTGGAGCAAGCGCTGCCTGCCTTTCAAGCGCACGGCGCCAGTCTGGTGGCTATCTCGCCACAGAGCCAGGCAAACAGCCGTAAAGCGCAGCGCGAGAATGCCCTGGGGTTCCCTATTCTCAGTGACAGTGGCAATGAAATCGCGGCTGCCTTCGGCCTGCGCTTCAAGCTTCCCGACTACTTGGTGGAACTCTATCTGAGCCTGGGCAATAACCTCCCGGTCATCAATGGGGAGCAGAGCTGGACCCTTCCCATGCCAGGGCGTTTCGTCATAGGTCAGGACAGCATCATTCGTTACGCCGAGGTCAACCCCGACTATACCTTGCGCCCTGAGCCGTCTGAGCTGCTGCCTGCCTTACGCGGTTGATCCCGCCTCAACCGGGCCGCCTTCGAGCGGCCTGGTCTATTGGCTTTTCTGACGCGCCATCAACCCTTCGACAAAGTCCACAAATGCTCGTGCTTTGGCGCTAGCCAAGCGGCCCGTAGGGAATACCGCCCAGAGGTCCAGAGGCGGCAATTGCCACTGCTCCAGCAATGGCCGCACTTCACCGCTGGCCAGCTCTGCGGCAAACATCCACTCAGACGTCATCGCTACCCCTAGATGGGCAAGCACTGCGACGCGCAACCCCTCTGCTGCACTGACACGCACACGCCCACTGACGGTGACCGATTGCACCGTACTGCCTTGTTCGAAGGCCCAATGCTCACCCCCTCCTGCCTGCGAGAAAATGACTGCTTGATGCTGCGCCAACTCGCTGGGGCTGGAAGGTTCACCATGGGCTTGGACGTAAGTTTGCGTGGCCAGTACCAGGCGCTGGCATTCGCCGATCTTGCGTGCGATCAGGTTGGAATCCGACAACGCACCCATGCGCAACGCGACATCTATCCCTTCCTCGATGAGATTGACGGTACGGTCGTCCAGCACGATGTCGATATCCAGATCGGGATGGGCTTGCAGGAACTCGCCGAGATAGGGCAGCACGTGCAGCCGAGCAAAGGTCACTGCCGCACACACGCGCAGGGTACCTTGAAGGCCGCTGCCCGCGCCTCGCGCGGCGAGGTCAGCTTCATGGGCTTCTTCGATGGCACGCTTGGCTCGTTCATAGAAGGCAGTACCGGCCTCAGTCGGTGTCAGTCCTCGGGTAGACCGCAGTAACAAGCGAACGCCGAGGCGCTCTTCCAGCTGTGCAATGGTTTTTGACACGGCGGGTTGACCCAGCTTGAGACGTCGCGCTGCTGCCGAAAAAGAACCGGCTTCAAGCACGCTCACGAACGTTTCCATCGCCGCCAATCGATCCATGGGTACTCCACGCAACGGGAAAAGAAAAAAGCCACCGCAAAAAAAGCGAGCGAAGCAGGTGGCTTCGCTCGCAACGAGTGGTTTATCTCAACAGACCAGAACAAAGCAACCTTGTCTAGAAAGCGGCTTTACCGATTGAAGCGCCGCCATCGACGAACAGTGTCTGGCCCGTGATGAAACCGCTGCTTTCGGATAACAGGAAGCCGATGGCCGCCGCGATTTCTTCGGGTTGGCCGAAGCGCCCCATAGGCACTCCTGAAAGGTATCGGGCTTCCCCCTCGCTACCGGGAGGATTGTTCGCGCGGAACAGTTCTGTTTCGGTCGGCCCCGGTGCAACGGCGTTGACGGTGATACCGGTCGTGGCCAGCTCCAGCGCCCAGGACCGGGTAAAGCTGATGATGGCGGCTTTGGCAGCAGCGTAGGCCGTGCGATGGGTAATGCCCAGGACCGTCAGGCTGGAGATGTTGACGATCCGTCCCCAACCACGCTCGGTCATGCCCGGCAGCAAGGCCTGCGTGGCCTGGATCGCCGGGTGCAGGTTGACCCGCATGACGGCATCAAAATCGTCCAGACTCACATCGCCAAGCAATTGCGGACGGACAAGCCCGACGTTATTGACCACGCCGTCAAAACAGTACTGTTCGGCCAAGGTCGCGAGCACTTGCTCGGTTTTCTCGCGATTGCCAAGGTCGACCGGCACCAGAATACCTGGAAAATCGATCCCCTCGGCCTGCCGAGCGAGGCCCACGACCAGATGACCTGCGTCTGCCAGTGACTGAGCCAACGCACGTCCGATGCCCTTACTGGCGCCGGTTATCAGAAAAGTCCGCTTGTTCATGAGTGCTCCTTGAGACCAGCCCGTGAGCGGGCTGGAGAAGTGAAGACCAATGCAAGGTCAGGGTTTATACCGGCTTGGTCCATTCATTGCCTTTCATGAACGGGTCAAGCTGAGTGTGCACAAGGTGGTTGGTGTAATTGCTCATCACCTTGGTCGCAACACCCAGCACAACTTCAAGCACGTTGCGGCGAGTAAATCCCGCTGAGAGGAAGGCTTCGACACCCGCATCGCTGACAAAGCCGCGATCACGTACAACGGCGGTGGTGAACACATGCAGGGCTTCCAACCGGGCGTCAGGGATCACGTCGCCAGCCCGCAGGGCCTCGATCACGGTTGGCGACATGTCGAGCATTTTGGCCAGGGTGGTATGACCGGCCATACAGTAATGGCAGTTGTTCTCGAAGTTGGATGTCAGGTACACAACCTGCTGTTCGTGGGGCGTCAGTGTGCTCTTGCCAAACAGGTCCCACAGTTGGCTGTAGCCCGCCAACAGCTCTGGCGACTCAGCCATATGGCCCTGAAGGTTCGGCACAAAGCTGAAAGCGTTTTTTACCGCCTCCAGAATAGGCTTGGCGGCAGCAGGGGCGGTCTCGGTTGTATAACGGGTGAAAGTGGTCATCGCAGGATCCTTCAGAGGGTTAGCAAGAGCGCTGGGGCCATACTGCTGTTCTTCGCCGGGCTGCGGAACGCAGGAGGCGGGCATATAAGCCATGCCTCTGAGGAATAAAGCGCGGCAACAAGTAGTGATCGAGCACGCGTTTGGTGGTTTCGTCTTGCTGCTTGGCTTTGGATTTTGCGGACGTAGAAGTGGAGTCTGCTTCTGGTGGGTTCGGGGTTATTTTGAACATAAGCTTCGGTTCCTGATGTGGTGCCGAACCCCGAAGCTACTAAACAAGGGGGTGGCAGCTGTACGCAAGTTAGTAGACCGGGGAACCGAAGAAGCCGGCGCGCCTGAGCGCCCTTTCATCGCGAGCAGGCTCCCCTCAGGGGGGCTGGAAGGCCCTCGCCCTGCCCCCGTTTCCGCGCGGCCTCCGGGTTTCCTGAATGCTAGGCTTGGTCTCTGAGATACCTTGTGGTGTATCGCTTTGAGTGTCTAAGCGCCATAGTTGCTTCTGGCCGAGATCCAGCGCCAACCCCGCTGGGATTTTCCCACGTTTCGTTAGCGAGCCTCCAAGCCCTTGTGTATGCGCATTGCAGTGCTGGCCCTGGTCCTCACGCTGTTCGGCTGCGCTACCGCGTCGGACCCGCCGAGGGGCGAGGGTGGTGATTGGCGGTCCTTCTATGTGGTGAATCATGGCCTGCATACCGGGTTGCTCATTGCGCGCCCCGATCTACTTCAGGTGCTTCCCGCACTGGCCGAAGCGTTCAGCGACGGCGACTTTGTTGAGTTCGGTTGGGGTGACGAGGATTTTTACCGAGCCCCACAGGCCACCTTGAGCCTCGCCCTGCGAGCCTTGTTCGGGTCGACGGCAACCGTGCTGCATGTGGTCAAGATTGACGGGGACCCCAGGCGGCGTTTCGCCGCAAGCGAGGTCATCGAAGTGCGGGTGACGGAGGACGCCTACCAACGACTGCTCGCGTTCGTGGCCGGGACCTTCACCCGTTCAGCGACGGGCACCTTGGTGGTGCTCGGGCCTGGGCTGTATGGAGAGAGCCGGTTCTACCAGGCCGAGGGTCGCTATTCGCTGTTTTATACCTGCAATACCTGGGTTGCTGAGGCGCTGACCGCGAGCAGTTGCCCCCTATCGCCTACGGCGGTGATTACGGCGGGGAACGTCATGTCGCAGTTACGCCGGGCGACAGCGGTCGGTGCATCCTGCTTGGCTGCCCGCTAGCCTGTGCCTGACGGCGGGTGTGTATTTCAGTGATGCTGACATTCAGATTCCAGTGAATGTGACTCACCCAAAGTCCTGTTTGCGAAATTGCATCCCACGGGTATCAGAAGTAAATCCGTCCCCCTATTTTTTAGTAAAAATCGTAATAAAGCGCCCACTCCCCAGTTTCGTTGTGCTTCCAGAACATCAGGCTCCCACTGTCGACCACATTCAGATTGATCTTCGCATCCGATGAGATCTGGAACACAAATTCGAAGCCTTCACCCGGATCAACACCCGACTGGCAAAACGAAGGGTAACCGCCGAACTTGTGTTCGTAGGTGTGGGTGACCAAGTCGTAATAGCTCTGTATCTCGCCCGCGCGTTCCAGCGTGAGGATTGCTTGCTCAAGATCCTCCGGGACACCACCGCCATCCCACAGTGGAAAGTCCTCCGGCACCGCTTGCGCTGTCAGTGGGAAGGGTTTGAGGAATGTACCTGCCACCGGCAAAGACTTGCGCACCAGCACATCATCCGGCCCATATTCGCGGATGACCCAATTATTTCCCATCGGCTCAAAGTGCTCGGGGAACGGGTTTGAAATGAACACCGTCAATACACGAACTCCCGCCAGCAGCGGGCTGTGGACGGGAAGGGCAGGCAGGTAAAACTGCGCATAGGGAAGCAACGGTTGCCCCGCCTGGTTGGTGGGCACATCTTCATCAGGCCGGAACAGGAAGACGTTGCCCAGCCAGCTTTCTTCATCGGTGCCGGCAGGACGAAAGCCGCCGGCAATGAGCTTCACGGCGGGGCGGGCCAGGCGTTGCTTGATTTCCTGGATGTCCATGGCGATGTAACCCTCCTTTTTTACTACAGGTATTAAGATCGCAGATTGGCAGTGTACGAGAGTGGATAGCAGCGCTTTCTGCCGAGCTAGGCCGCATTAGCGTCCTTCACGGATAAGAGGGTGGGCCCTCCTCCAGTCCCCTGGGCCAATGACTTTCCCGAGGGTTCCTAGCGTACCTGAGTGTCATCGATACTGGCTCGGCCAGTGGTAAGGAAACGATAGAGCCTGAGGGCAAGGCTGCAAAGCCGGCGGATTCTGGTGCAGTTGTAGGCAAAGGCGTGAGGAAGCGTGGCTTGGAGGTGCAGTGCTCAGGTCCTGGCTGGCTTGGCCCACAGAAGGTGGGGAAGCAGGAGCAAGCATTCATGCGAATGCTTTTGAAGGGTAAATCTGCGGAAAATAAATCTGTTCCCTTATTTAAGGCAGGTAGGGATAAGGAGGAACCCAGCAGTTAAAAGCTGCAAGGCGAGTTGGCTTTTAGCCTTGACTTGAGACCGGCTAATGGGTGACCCCCATTCTCGGCTATTGGATCGGGATTCGAAATGTGGTGCTCTCGCACGCCTCAGGAGCTTAAGATCAGCAAATGCGAGCGCTCTGCTGGTATAGAGCGTGCGCCTACGAAGGGTAAATTTTAACTGTCATAAATATTATGGATAATTGGTGAAGTATGAATTCATTGCTGGAAGAGATTGAAGAATGGAAACTTGAGGCGAAGCTTGAGAACTCTGATCGATACTTTTATCACACGCGCATAGTCAATCGAATATTGAGCGGTAACAAACTATATGTTGTGGGTAGGAAAGGAACCGGAAAGACCGCAATCAGCGAGCATCTCGACAATAAACGCGAGCCTGGATATCACTCGCAAAAACTGACCTTTAAGAATTTCCCATTTAACAATCTATATGAGCTTCAAGACAAGGGCTTCACGAAGCCCAATCAGTATATTACGCTGTGGAAGTACTTAATCTATTCAACGATTTGCAAGTTGATGTCAAAAAACACCTCGGTCGGACTCGAAACTAGGGAGAGGCTTCAACATATATTTAATGACGATATCGAGAATGCCCTTCCTAATGCAATTGATCGCTGGACTTCACTTAAATTTGATATCAAGATTTTAGGGACAGGAATAGGGTTCGGCACCGACAAAAAAACTGAGGACAAAGGTGGGAGTGATAACTGGATCGAGCGAGTCGATATACTGGAGCATTTCTTAAAGGGACAAATAGGTGCTGATAAATATTTGATAATGTTTGATGAGTTAGATGAAGATTATAAGGATATTATTGAGCCCGAAAAATACAAGCAGTACACGGATCTTTTAACGAGTTTATTCAAAGCGGTGCAAGATATTCGCGCACGATTCTCGGATCGTAAGCTATATCCAGTAGTTTTCATCAGGGACGACATCTACGAGATTCTACAAGATCCGGACAAGACGAAATGGCTTGATTATAAAGCAGACCTTGAATGGGATGAGGATTCCATCAAAAATATGCTTGCATTCAGACTATCGAGGGCTGCTTCTAAAACAGGCGAAATTCAAGAGTTTTCTAAAATTTGGCAATCCTTGTTTACTCAAGGGAATGTTCGATATGGTGATCGTAAAAGAAAGTCGATGACGCCATTCGACTATATAACTAGAAGCTCATTTCTGCGACCTCGCGACTATATAAGGTATTTGCAGGTATGTGCTGAAATGACGCTGGAAAAGGGCTTTGATTATATAGAACCAGCTACACTAAGTGAGGCGGATACTGCTTTCTCCAACTACTTGAGAAGCGAGTTGGAGGATGAGATACATGGTGCAATTCCAGATATACATAAGATATTGGACATTTTCACCACGTTGAGAAAGCAAACTCTAAGAATCGAGGAATTTATTGTTTCTTTCAATCAAGCAAACGAAAACGGCTTGATTAAAACAAATGACAGCCAATTTGTTCTTCAAATGCTTTTTCATTTTAGTATAATTGGGAATCAGCCTAAGCAAGTTAGCTATCAAGTTTTTAGGTATAGAAATAAAGAAGCTCGACTAAATATGAGTGAAAACATAATTTTGCATAGAGGGCTATTTCGCTCACTGCAAATACTGTAATAATCGCGTGCGTTGACTTTCGTGTATGCGAGGGCAGGAATTTGTTCTGCTTTCGCCAGGCAATTCAAAAAATAGCTAGCGAGCCTCTTTCTGTACTCCTTTTTTGAGTTGCAGGCCAAGCATATTCGTTAAGCCTTAATCTGAAGGGGGCCGCCCATCTTTGGGAGGTTTTGATTGGCTGCTCTTTTGCCGTGGCCTTAGGGGTAGGGTTGTTTCTGAAGCGGCGGCGGTTTGAGGAGATTGGCTGAGCGGGAAAAGCTGGCAGATCTAATATCAGAAAATATAGAAAATAAATCTGTCCCGTTATCTCTGGTTAAGGGCCTGCAATGTGTGGCGAGGGGGATTATCTCCTCGCCACACAGCTTGAGGGTGTTGCGGTTAACGTGGATCGACGTTATCCAACACCCGATTCGCCAGCAGCGAACTGAGCTCAATCAACTGCTGAATACCCTGCGCCACATGGCGCCTCGATCCATCCAGATCAAACGCCAGATCACTCACCATCGCATCAGCCGAGGCCAATGTCTCGCTGAGGTTGGCGAGCAAGCATTCGTTATCAAGGCCTTTCACGACGGTGAATAGCTGGCCCGGTTTGGGGGCGTCTTGGGATTTTTCAGATTTCGGCAGCAAATAGTGATCGAGCACGCGTTTGGTGGTTTCGTCTTGCTGCTTGGCTTTGGATTTTGCGGACTGTGCGGTGGAATCTGCTTCTGGAGGATTCGGAGTTATTTTGAACATCGTTGCGTTACCTCTGATTAGTAGGCCGCAACCATCTCGCTACTAAACGAAAGGAGGCAGCTGTGCGCAAGTTAGTAGACCGGCAGAGGCAACGGAAACCGGCGCGCCCGAGGGCGCCATGCGCACAGCCACCATCGAGTGCAGGCGATGCCTGACTGATGAGACTCATGCAACCGTTGCTATTACCGGGCTACTAAACCCGACCACTGATGGGCAGTGGCAGGAAAACAATAGAACCCGGAGACAAGGCGCACAAGCGGGCGGATTCTGGCGTAGTTGTAGGCAAAGGCGCAAGGATGCGTGGGTTGGTGAAAGTGTGTAGCCGGGGTCTGTAGGAGCGGGGTTTGCTGGCGATGCGGGTGACTTGTTTTGGTCTGGAACCGCGTCGATTTCATCGCGAGCAAGCTCGCTCCCACAGGGATTGGGGGCTGTTGCAGATACTGTGTTCACCATCACCCGGTGTGGGAGCGGGCTTGCTCGCGAAGAGGGCGGTACATTCAATATTGATGCAAGCTGACCTGCCGCTTTCGCGAGCAAGCCCGCTCCCACAGAGAGATTGGGGCAGGAGGCTCATCGCCCTGACCCCGGCCATCGCGTTGTGCCATGTTGATCGTGTTCAGCCTTTTGGGGGGCTGCTGCGCAGCCCAGCGGGGATAAATCCCCTCGCCACAAGGGGCTTCCTCACAAGGAATCGGCATGGCTTAGCTGAGCGGCTTGCCCCTCGGAGGTTATTTGCGCTTAAGCATCTCCGGCAACTGCGCCACCAGCTTCTGGTTATTCAACGGCGCACGAATAAACCCACGCTGGGTACCGTCCGGGCCGATGACGGCGAGGTTGCCGCTGTGGTCGACCGTGTAGTTGGGTTTGCTGGTGTCCGCCGGGATGAACGGAATGCTCACCGCGTTGGCCAGCTTCTGCAGGTCTTCGATGGATGACGGGGTCAGGCCGATGAACTGCGGGTCGAAGTAGCCCAGGTACTGCTTGAGTTGCTTGGGCGTGTCGCGGTTCGGGTCGACGCTCACCAGTACGATCTGCAACTTATCCACAGCTTCCTTCGGCAACTCGCTTTTAATCTGGCGCAGTTGGGCGAGGGTGGTCGGGCAGATGTCCGGGCAGAAGGTGTAGCCGAAGAACAGCAGGCTCCATTTGTCTTTCAATTCGTCCATCACCACAGGCTGACCGTCCTGGTCGGTCATTTTCACGTCCGGCAGGTTGCGGCTCTGGGGCAGCAGGATGATGCCGGCGTCGATGAGTGCCGTCTGGGCGCCCTCGCCTTTACCGGACAGCACTTTGTTGATGGTCAGGCCCATGATCAGCGCGATCACGGCCACGAGGATGAAGACGGTTTTCTGGGTTCGAGTCATAGGCTCAACAGTAAGTAGTGATCTACAAGCAGGGCGATGAACAGCAGGAACAAGTACCAGATAGAGTACTTGAACGTGTTGATCGCCGCGTGCGGCCGACTGCCACGGTACAACACCACGGCCCATTGCAGAAACCGGGCGCCCAGCACGAGGGCGCAAACCAGATACAGCACCCCGCTCATCTGGATCACGAAGGGCATCAGGCTCACCGCCAACAGCACCAGGGTGTACAGCAGGATATGGATCTTGGTGTAGTGCTCGCCGTGGGTCACCGGCAGCATCGGGATGTCGGCCTTGGCGTATTCCTCTTTGCGATGAATCGCCAGGGCCCAGAAGTGCGGTGGGGTCCAGGCGAAGATGATCAGCACCAGCAGCAACGGTTCGGCGCTGACATGCCCGGTGGCGGCCACCCAGCCCAGCAGCGGTGGCGCCGCGCCGGCGAGACCGCCGATGACGATGTTCTGCGGCGTCGCCCGTTTGAGGAAACCGGTGTAGATCACCGCATAGCCGAGCAAGGAGGCCAGGGTCAGCCAGGCGGTCAGCGGGTTGGTGAACGCCAGCAACAGCGCTTGGCCGGCCACCGCCAGGGCCAGGGCGAAGGTCAGTGCGGCGGCCGGCGAGACCCGTCCTTCGGCCAAGGGGCGTTTGTGAGTCCGGGCCATCACCGCATCGATGCGCCGGTCCACCACATGGTTGACCGCCGCCGCGCCGCCGGCACACAGGGCAATGCCCAGGTTGCCGAACACCAGGACCGTCCACGGCACCCCGGCGCGGGTGGCGAGGAACATGCCCACCAGCGAGGTGATCAGCATCAGCACCACCACTTTGGGCTTGGTCAGCTCCAGATAATCGCGCCAGATCGCCTGGCTGTGGCGTTCACCGGTCAGGGTTGCCATGGCATCTCTCCTTTTATAGTGATGGGGCTGACGCCGTGTTTATGCGGGTTGAACCGCCAGCGCAGCGGGACTTGATGCTTGACCCGAACCAGGCTGGTGCGGGCGTGATAATTGACCAGCACCAGGGTCAGCAGCAGCGCGGCGCCCCCGGCGTTGTGCGCGACGGCCACCGGCAGCGGTAGATGAAAGAGCACGTTGCTGATGCCCAGGGTGATTTGCGCCGCCAGTGCGATCAGCACCAGCCCGGCCAGCCGGGTCATGCCGACGGTTTTCAATTGCCAGGCCAGCCCCAGCAGCACCACGGTCACCAGCAGCGCGCCGATGCGGTGGGTCAAGTGAATGGCGGTGCGCGCATCGCTGTCGAGCTGGCCGCCCAGGTAGTTCGGGCCGATGTGCTGGGTCAGGTGGAAGCCGTTGGCAAAATCCGCCGGTGGCAGCCATTGGCCGTGGCAGGTCGGGAAGTCGATGCAGGCTACGGCGGCGTAGTTGGAGCTGACCCAGCCGCCGAGGGCGATCTGGCCGATCACCAGCAGCAGGCCGGCGGTGGCCCAGTGTTGCAGTCGCTTGGGCACGGTCAGCGCCGGCAACACACCGGATAATCGCAACGTGAGCAGAAACAGCAGGCTCAGGGTGGCGAAGCCGCCCAGCAGATGCCCGGTCACCACCTGCGGCCACAGCTTGAGGGTGACGGTCCACATGCCGAACGCCGCCTGGGCAACCACCACCGCCAGCAGAAACAGCGGCAGTTTCAATGGCAGGCCGGGGTGGCGCCGGTTCATCCAGGCCCGGGCGGCCAGCGCGGCAATCATCAGCCCCAGCAGGCCGGCGAAGTAGCGATGGACCATCTCGTTCCAGCCCTTGTGGGCTTCCACCGGGGCGTCGGGAAAATGCAGTTCGGCATGGGCCAGTTGGGCTTCGCTCTTGGGCACGCTGATGAAGCCGTAGCAACCGGGCCAGTCCGGGCATCCGAGGCCGGCGTGGGTGAGCCGGGTGTAGGCGCCCAGCAGGACGACGACCAGTGCCAGCAAGGTGGCAAACAGCGCGAGGCGAAATCCAGGTTTGGCCATGTCGATGCCCTCATCCGATGTTCGACAGTTTCAGCAGATGTCGCAGGTCGTTGAGCAGCGCCTTGCCCTTCACCCGGGCGTCATAACGCAGCACCAGGTTGCTATGGGGGTCGATGATCCACAGCTGCGCGCCTTCGGAGCCCTGGGCGCCTTTCTGGTAGGCCGGCAGGTCCAGCGGATAACGTTGCAGTTGCGGGTATTCGCGCTGCAACTGGGCGTCATAGTCGGCGTCCAGCGGTTGCGCGATGGCCAGGGCATGGCTGGCGCGGGAGGCATCGCGGCCCAAGCCGATCTGCACCTGACGGGCCAGGTACACCAGTTGCCGGCAATCCTCGGAGCACACTTGCGGCGCCGTGACCAGGATCTGCCAGCGTTTCTCGTCAGCCTGTACGCCGATCTCGGCGCGGGTCTGGCCGGTGCCGATCAGTTCGCCGTGATAGCTGCGGCTTTCCGGGACCCAGAACTGGAATTTGTACATGATGGTGGCCAGGATCATCGGGCCGATCACCCCGAGCACGATCAGCAGCAGTTGCACGCGGCCGCGTCGACGGTTGTGCGCCGTGGGCGCCTCAGACGTGTTGGTTGGATTCATGGTGTTCCCCATGGTGTCTCCCTGCGTTGTGCCATCCGAGATAAAGAAAGAGGCCGAACAGTGCCGCCGCCATGGCGAACCACTGCACGGCATAGCCGAGGTGTTTTTCCGGGCCCATGGCCACGACCGGCCATTCGGTCCGGTAGGCACCGGGGCCGCTTTGTTGGCGTAATTGGTAGGCGAAGCCGTTGCGGCCCAGTTCGGCCCAGAGTTTGTCCGGCTCGATGGTGGTTACCAGGCGCGGCCACGGGGCGTCGGCCGGGTCGGCGTGGAGCTGGAACGTGGCGCCTGGAGCCACATAGACCCAGGCTTGAAGGCTCACCGGTTGTTCCGGTGTACTGAAGGCCGGCGGGGTGCGGCGGTCAGGCCAGGGTAACCAGCCGCGGTTGACCAGCAGCCACAGCCCGGTGGCATGGTCGAGAAAGGGTTGCAGCAACTCCACGCCGACCTTGCCGTCGAGCTGGCGGTTATCCAGCAGGATGCTGTGTTCGGCGTCGAACTGGCCTCGCAGGCTGACCGGTCGAAAGGCCGGATCCGCCGTCTGTTGCAGTTCGCCGCTGTCCATGGGCGGCGCCACGCGACGCTCGGCATAACTGTGCATGAGCTCGCGTTTCTGCTCGCCCCGGCTCAGTTGCCAGAAACCCAGGCACACCATCACCGGCAGCAGGATCGCCACTACCAGAGACGGCACGATGCCTGGTCGAAAGCCTTTCATGGCGCCGTTCCAAAGCTGTCGAGCGAGATAGCTATACTCACGTGCATCGCGTCCCCCCGGAGTGTCCCTAATGCTAAAAGCAGCCATCGTCCTGATGCTGATTGCCACGATTGCGAGCCTGTTCAGCG
This sequence comes from Pseudomonas halotolerans, assembly GCF_039581215.1. Taxonomy (NCBI): domain Bacteria; kingdom Pseudomonadati; phylum Pseudomonadota; class Gammaproteobacteria; order Pseudomonadales; family Pseudomonadaceae; genus Pseudomonas; species Pseudomonas halotolerans. The sequence goes on along the minus strand of NZ_JBCNTJ010000005.1, from coordinate 38,426 downwards.
GCCTGTTTTTTCTGGTCAAGGACGAAGGCAATTCCAATCGCCTGGTCATCGCCCTGACGATTCGGGTCAGCTTGGCCGCCATCACCGTCGGCTTGATCGCCTGGGGCTTTTTCAGCGGCCAGTTGGTGTCGCATGCTCCTTGGTAAAGAGCCGCCTTGGTAACGGTGCCTCAGAGGATGTAGACGAAGAAGAACAAGCCGATCCACACCACATCGACGAAGTGCCAGTACCAGCTCGCCGCCTCGAAGCCGAACTGATGCTCGTTGTCGAAATGCCCACGCATGACGCGCATCAGCATCACGAACAAAATGATCGTGCCGATGGTGACGTGGGCGCCGTGGAACCCGGTGAGCATGAAGAACGTCGCGCCGTAGATCCCCGAGCCCAAGGTCAGGCCCAGCTCTTTATAGGCGTGGATGTATTCCTCGGCCTGGAAGCCCAGGAAGGCGCAACCCAGCAGCACCGTGATCGCCAGCCAGATTTTCAGCGCGCCGCGATGGCCTTTTTTCAGGGCATGGTGGGCGATGGTCACGGTGACGCTGGAACTGACCAGCAGAATGGTGTTGAGCAACGGCAAGCCCCAAGGGCTGATCACATCCTTGGGTGGTGGGAAGAGTTTCGGGTCGGGGTTGTTCAACAACGGCCAGACGTATTCGAAGTTCGGCCAAAGCATCTCCGACAAACCCTTGCTGCCTTCGCCGGCCAAGCCTGGCGCCGAGATCATGCGCACATAAAACAGCGCGCCGAAGAACGCGACGAAGAACATCACTTCGGAGAAGATGAACCAGCTCATGCCCCAGCGGAATGAGCGGTCAAGCTGCGCGCTGTAGAGCCCGGCGCGGCTTTCCTTGATCACCGCGCCGAACCAGCCGAACAGCATGTAGGCCAGCAACAGGCCACCGACGAAAAAGATCAGCGGGCCGTGGGAGTCAGGCCGGTCGGCTTTCAGGTCGTTGAACCAGGTCGCCAGGCCATACACCGTGACGAACATCCCGACGGTGGCGATGATCGGCCATTTGCTCTGGGCCGGAACGTAATAGTGCTCGTGAGTTGCCATTTATTGTTCTCCTTATCGGGCACGCTATCGGTCAGTGTTTACAGCCACCGGTGGATGACGAGCGGTGATATCGAACAGCGTGTAGGACAGCGTCAGGTGCTTCACTTCCTTGGGCATGTCCCGGTCAACGATGAAGCGCATGGGCATTTCGATACGTTCGCCGGGTTGCAGCACTTGCTGGGTAAAACAAAAGCATTCGGTCTTATGGAAATAGGCCGCCGCGTTGCTCGGCGCGATGCTCGGAACGGCCTGGGCGCTCATCGGCCGATCGGTAGGGTTGTGGGCAACGAAGACCATCTCGTTCACCGCCCCCGGCTTAACCACCAGTTCATCGCCCTTGGGATAGAAATCCCAGACCATGTCCACCGAGTTGGTCGACAGGAACTGCACGCGCACCTGGCGGGATTCATCCACGGTTTGCTCGCCTTCGTACTGCCCGGCAGTCTTGCCGTTGATGCCGAAGGCCTTGCACATCACGTCGTAGATCGGCACCAGGGCAAACCCGAAGACAAACATGGCCACCACCACCACAAGCAGGCGAGTGACCAGTTTCTTCAGTGAGATTGAATCAGCCATGGTTTCCAGTCCTTACCAGGAACCCTGTGGGAGCGAGCTTGCTCGCGATAGCGGTGTGTCTGACACACCGAGTCGCAGCCATCGCGAGCAAGCTCGCTCCCACACAGATTCCCAGCGTCATCTATTTCACTTCCGGCGGTGTAGTAAAGGTGTGGTACGGCGCCGGCGACGGCACGCTCCACTCCAACCCTTCGGCCCCATCCCACGGCTTGGCCGGCGCCGGCTCGCCGCCGCGAATGGTCTTGATCACGATGAACAGGAAGAAGATCTGCGTGGTGCCGAACATGAAGGCGCCGATGGACGAGACCATGTTGAAGTCGGCGAACTGCAGGTTGTAGTCCGGGATCCGCCGGGGCATGCCCGCCAGGCCAACGAAGTGCATCGGGAAGAACGCCAGGTTCATGCCGACGAACGACAGCCAGAAGTGCAGTTTGCCGAGGGTTTCGTCGTACATGTGGCCGGTCCATTTCGGCAGCCAGTAGTAGGCCGAGGCAAAGATCCCGAAGATCGCGCCGGGCACCAGCACATAGTGGAAGTGCGCGACCACGAAGTAGGTGTCCTGGTACTGGAAGTCCGCCGGGGCGATGGCCAGCATCAGCCCGGAGAAACCGCCAATGGAAAACAGGATCACGAACGCCACGGCAAACAGCATCGGCGTCTCGAAGGTCAGTGAGCCTTGCCACATGGTGCTGGCCCAGTTGAACACCTTCACCCCGGTGGGCACGGCGATCAGCAGGGTGGCGTACATGAAGAACAGCTCGCCCACCAGCGGAATGCCCACCACGAACATGTGGTGCGCCCAAACGATGAACGACAGGAACGCAATGGCCGCCGTGGCATAGACCATCGAGGTGTAGCCGAACAGCGGCTTGCGGGAGAACGCCGGGATGATCGAGCTGACGGCACCGAAGGCCGGCAGGATCATGATGTACACCTCGGGATGCCCGAAGAACCAGAACACGTGCTGGAACAGCACCGGGTCACCCCCGCCGGCGGCACTGAAGAAGCTGGTGCCGAAGTGGATGTCCATCAGCATCATCGTCACGCAGCCGGCCAGCACCGGCATCACCGCGATCAGCAGGAACGCGGTGATCAGCCAGGTCCAGACGAACAGCGGCATTTTCATCAGGGTCATGCCGGGGGCACGCAGGTTGAGGATGGTGGCGACCACGTTGATCGCGCCCATGATCGAACTGATGCCCATCAGGTGGATGGCAAAGATGAAGAACGTCACGCTTTCCGGCGCATAGGTGGTGGACAGCGGCGCGTAGAAGGTCCAGCCAAAGTTCGGCCCGCCGCCTTCCGTGAAGAGCGTGGACACCAACATCAGGAACGCCGCCGGCAACAACCAGAAACTGAAGTTGTTCATGCGCGGCAGGGCCATGTCTGGCGCGCCGATCATCAGCGGGATCATCCAGTTGGCCAGGCCGACGAAGGCCGGCATCACCGCGCCGAAGACCATCACCAGGCCGTGCATGGTGGTCATCTGGTTGAAGAACTCCGGCTGCACGATCTGCAGGCCGGGCTGGAACAGCTCGGCGCGGATCACCATGGCGAACGAGCCGCCCAGCAGAAACATGGAGAAGGCGAACCACAGGTACAGCGTGCCGATATCCTTGTGGTTGGTGGTCAGTACCCAGCGCATCAGCCCTTTGGCGGGGCCGTGGGCGTGGTCGGCATGACCGTGGTCATCGATCACAGCACTCATGTCCTGTCTCCTTCGAACGAGTGGGCTGGGCGGCGCGCGGCTGTGAGCTGCGACCGGTTGCGGGAGCAAACGTCAGGCCGGCTCATTGGCTTTCCGCCTGTTTGAGTTCCAGCACTTCTTTAGGCGTCACCATGTCGCCCTTGTTGTTGCCCCAGGCGTTACGTTCATAGGTCACGACCGCCGCGATATCGACTTCCGACAATTGCTTGCCGAACGCAGCCATGGAGGTGCCCGGTTTGCCGTGGAAGACAATGTTCAGGTGATCCTTGATCGGCCCAGTGGCGATTTTCGAGCCCTTGAGCGCCGGGAACATCGGCGGCAAGCCCTGGCCTTCGGCCTGGTGACAGGCCACGCAGGTGGTGTGATAGACCTTGTCGCCACGCTCGATGAGCTCTTGCTGCGTCCATTCCTTGCTGGTCAGCTCTTTGAGCTGCGCCGCTTCGGCCTTGCGTTCGGCCAGCCATGCTTCGTAGTCGGGTTTGCTCTTGACCTCGACCACGATCGGCATGAACCCGTGGTCCTTGCCGCACAGTTCGGCGCATTGGCCGCGATACAGGCCGGGCTTGTCGACGCGGGTCCAGGCTTCGTTGACGAAGCCGGGAATCGCATCGCGCTTGACCGCGAACGCGGGCACCCACCAGGAGTGGATCACGTCGGCGGAGGTCACCAGAAAGCGCACCTTGGCATCGACCGGCAGCACCAGCGGCTTGTCGACCTCCAACAGGTAGTGCTCGCCTTTGGCGCTCTGGTTATTGATTTGTTCGGAGGGAGTGGACAGGTTGCTGAAGAACTCGACGTCCTGGCCCAGGTATTTGTAGTGCCACTTCCATTGATAGCCGGTGACCTGGATATCGATGTCCGACTCGCTGGAGTCGTACATCTTGATCAGGGTGGCGGTGGCGGGAACCGCCATTGCGACCAGGATCAGGAAAGGCACGATGGTCCAGAGAATTTCGACGCGGGTGTTTTCGTGGAAATTGGCCGCGTTCTGGCCGGTTGAGCGGCGGTGCATCATCATCGACCAGAACATGGCGCCGAAGACGATGATGCCGATCACTACACAGATCCAGAAGATGGTCATGTGCAGGTCGAACACTGCATTGCTGATCTGTGTCGCTCCAGGCGCCATATTCACAGTCCAGGCTGCTTGCGCCTGGCTGAAAATCGACCACAACAGGAGGCCCATCCATACGTGTGGATGTCGCGTCATTGCGGGTTCCCCTTATCGTTCTTGTTATCCCGTCGGCGTAACGCCAGCGGCAAGGGATCGGCTACTTCAGACTACCAACTTGACTCGCCGCGCCTTGCTGCACATGCAATCGGGTGTCATCAGCTAACTCCATTCCAAACCGAGTATAGACAGCACCTGCAACCTCGCAACGCGATGGCGTAAATCGTTTGAAACAGGCAGGGCTTGCGCTAGAGCCCACGAATGGAGAAGGATGCGAACCTGAGTGATGGCAAACCGATATAACAGCGACGTATCAAGGACGAACCGGTTATGAAAAATAGGTCTGAGGAGTGTCTTTTCGCCAGCTAAGTTATGTCTTCCTTATTTCATTGCCTTGTTCCCTGGAGTTGTCATGAACACCGCCGCATTGCGCGAGCAGATCCAAAAAGCCCAACAACATGAGGCCGAGACCGGCCAACTGACGCGTCAGCTGGAGGCCCAGCTGCCGAACCTGCACCGTGCTATCCAGTTGCCGGACGCGGACGCCAACGACGTCCTGACGCGTTTCGTCGCCGCCTACATTGATGAAGTGCCCGATCTGCTGGATGCGGCCAATGAAGTCGCCAGGGAGGCGGGTATCGAGTCGCAGATCAAACCCGTACTGAAGATTGCCGAACAGTACTTCCTCCAGCCGCCGACGATCATGGCCGGCCATGTCGGGCTCGACAGCCTGCTGGACGAAGCCTATCTGGCGCACCGGTTTGTCGAGGAGGTCAATGACCTGTACATCAAGCATTTCGGCCAGCCACTGATCCCCTTGGACATGACGGTCGCCAATCTGATTGCCCACCAGTTGATCGGGGAGGAGTTTGCCAATCAACTCGATGAAGTGGTGCACCACACGTTCGATGAGATGCTCAATGACGAGACGTTTGCATTGGAGTCGGTAGAAACCTACCGCGAGAAGCTCAGCAGTCCGCAAACCGGCGCGGCCTGGAAGCGCTGGCCGTGCATGTCCCGTCGCTTGGGCGTGGGTCTGGAACTGGATCAGCCGGCGGCTTGATCCATCAGGAAAACATGAAACCCTTGTGGGAGCGGGCTTGCTCGCGAAAGCGGTGTATCAGCTAACGAATGAGTTGCCTGACACGACGCCTTCGCGAGCAAGCCCGCTCCCACATTGGATCTGTGTTGTTCGTGAATAATGGGTTCCACAGAGGGAGAGGTTATCCCGCCGCTGCGCCCACCCCCACCGTGGTGCGCAAGCGCCCTTCCAGCCTGCGCTTGAGCCCGCGGGATTCGATCAGCAGTTTCGAACCCTTGCTGGCATTCGCCCGGCCCCATTCTTCCAGCAATTCCAGACACGAATGGTCGATGTAGCTCAGGTTATTGAGCGGCACATGCACCGTCGCGCCTGTGGGAATGGTGCCCAGCACCTGGGTCAGCGCCGGAACCTTCAGGAAGGTTGCCGCCCCCACCAGGCGCAATTCCATTTCACCCTCCTGGGGCAGATCGATCAGGCTGATTTTCAGTCGGGAGGCTTTCCAGGCCAGTTTTGCGAGGGTCAGGCCAAAACCGATCAATACGCCGGTCAGCAGGTCGGTGAAGATGATCGCCAGCGCCGTTGCGGCATAGGTGAACATCGGCATCCGGCCATAACGTCCCAGCCCGCGAAACGCCTTGAGATCCACCAGTTTGAAACCGGTGTACACCAACACACCCGCCAGGCTCGCCACCGGAATGCTCTGGAGCACACTGGACAGCAGAAGCACGAAGAGCAACAGCCATAGGCCATGAAAAATCGTCGACATCCGCGTGGTCGCCCCGGCCTGGACGTTGGCCGAACTGCGCACGATCACACCGGTCATCGGCAGGGCGCCGAGCAGACCGCAGAGCATGTTGCCGATGCCCTGGGCCGACAGTTCCCGGTCGAAATCGGCACGCTCACCGCTGTGCATGCGATCCACGGCGGCGGCCGACAGCAGTGTTTCGGCACTGGCGATGAAAGCGACAGCGAACGCGGCGATCAGCAGCGTCGGGTCGGCCAGGTTCAGCAGGTCCGCCGGGCGCAGCCAATCAATGGCTTCGGCCATGTTCTCCGGCACTTCCACACGCTTGACCTGCAAGGCCAGCAGCAGGCTGGCGACGGTCGCCAGGCCGACACCCAGCAAGGCGCCAGGAATGAAGCGCAGGCTGTGGGGACGAAATTTTTCCCACAGCCACATCACTGCAATCGTCGACAAACCGAGCAGACCCGCCTGCCAGCCGAACGACGGTAAGGCCTGAGCCACTGCCGCAGGGAACGCCGCCAGATTATCCAGCCCCGAGGGCTTAGGCACCGCGTCGAGCATCACATGGACCTGGGACAACACGATCAGCACACCGATACCCGCCAGCATCCCGTAGACCACCGCCGGCGCTGTCACCCGGAACCAGCAGCCCAGGCGAAAGCGCCCGGCCAGCAACTGTAGTAGACCGGCCAGCAGCAGGATCGGCCCGAGCATCGCGACGCCGTGCTGGCGCACCAGTTCGAAAACCAATACCGCCAACCCGGCGGCCGGGCCGCTGACTTGCAACTTGGAGCCGGCCAGAAAACCCACGACCAGCCCGCCGATGATGCCGGTGATCAGACCTTTGGCGGGTGGTAGGCCAGACGCAATGGCAATGCCCATGCACAAGGGCAGCGCCACCAGAAACACCACCACGGAAGCCAACAGCTCCCGTGGCAGAACAGCTTTTAATTGAGCAGCACGCATGGCGACTCTCCCGAAGTTTTCTTCAGGCATGGCGAGGCCCTACCGCGTAAACAGCGGTAAGGCTTGAACCATGCAAGGATGATTAGGAGTGGTTAGAAGCGCGCTTTAGGCGTCGCCACCGGTATCGGATGGCTGCCATCGAGCGGCAGGAAACAACCCTGGTCCGCGTCGTAGGCTTTGATCTCGCTGGTCTCGATGTTGTACACCCAGCCATGGATGAACAACTGGCCGTTGGCCATGCGAGAGGCGACCGAGGGATGCGTTCGCAGATGTTGTAACTGCGCAATCACGTTCTCTTCGGTAAGGATCGGCATGATCTGTTTTTCGTCACCGCACGGGCAATTGTCATGAACCATGGTCTTGGCCACTTCGGCGTGGCGCAGCCAGGCTTTGACCGTGGGCATTTTTTCCAGAGTGTCCGGATTCAACACGGCACGCATGGCGCCGCAGTCGGAGTGACCGCAGACGATGATGTGCTGCACACCGAGGGCCAGCACGGCGTATTCGATGGCGGTGGAGACGCCGCCGTTCATCTGGCCGTAAGGCGGAACGACGTTGCCGACGTTGCGGGTCACGAACAGGTCGCCTGGGGAGCTATGGGTAATCAGCTCGGGCACGATGCGCGAATCGGCGCAGGTAATGAACATCGCCCTGGGCGCTTGCGCCGTGGCGAGTTTCTTGAAGAGTTCTTCCTGCTGGGGAAAGATTTCGTGATGAAAATGCAAAAAGCCGTCAACAATATGCTGCAGCGCTGCATCGGCGGTTTCCGCCTCGGGTTGGGCTGAAGCCGACGCAGCCAACGGCTGTTTATCCTTGTCACTCATGATTCATCCTCTTTGAATAGCGCCAGTGGCTGGAAAAAAAATCCAGGTCGAGGTGTTCGACCTGTCAGTCACTCGATGAACAAGGTAGCGGCCGAAACTTAACTCAAACTGAATCAAAGGCTCTAGAACAACGATTACAGGTGACCGGGAACGCAAGTGCCGTTCATGCAGCCTATGCTCTACGTTCAACTTTAATCAAATCAAAGACATCTGTCGGCCCGGCGGACAAAAGGCGTCGCAATCGAGATTGTAACCTTCCCGGCGCTCCAGCCCCAGACGCTTGAGCGCCTTGGCGAAACGCTGGGCCAACAGGTCGGCGAAGGGGCCTTCACCACGCATCCGAGAACCGAAGCGGCTGTCATACAGTTCGCCGCCACGGCTCTGGCGAACCAGGCTCAGCACATGAGCCGCGCGTTGCGGGTAGTGCGCCTGCAGCCATTCTTCGAATAGCGGTGCCACTTCCAACGGCAAGCGCAGCATCATGTAGGCGGCACTCTGCGCGCCGGCGGCGTGGGCTTCGGTCAGCAGGCTTTCGATCTCGCTGTCGTTGATCATCGGGATCATCGGTGAACACAGAACGCCCACGGGAATGCCCGCCTCGCGCATGACCTTGATTGCTCGCAGCCGCGCCTTGGGTGCTGCCGCGCGCGGTTCGAGGATGCGCTTGAGTTCATCGTCCAGGGTGGTGAGGCTGATCATGACCTTGACCAGGCGTTGTTGCGCCAGCTCGGTCAGCAGGTCCAGGTCACGCAGAATCAGCGAGCCTTTGGTGACGATGGTCACCGGATGGCGGTAGCGCAGCAGCACTTCGAGAATCCGGCGAGTAATGCATTGCTCACGTTCGATCGGCTGGTAAGGGTCGGTATTGGACCCCAGGTTGATCGGCGCGCACTGATAACCACGCCTGGACAACTGCTCCTCCAGCACGTCGGCGGCATTGGTCTTGGCGATCAGCTTCGTTTCGAAATCCAGCCCGGGCGACATGTCCCAATACGCGTGGCTGGGCCGCGCATAGCAGTAGATACAGCCATGTTCACAACCCCGGTAAGGATTGATGGAGCGGTCGAAAGGGAGATCCGGTGAGGTGTTGCGAGTAATGATGGTCTTCGCCGTTTCGATGCGCACTTCGGTGCCCTGGGTTTGCGGGACTTCCTGATACCAACCGTCATCTTCGGCCACCGAGCGACGCGGGGCGAAGCGGTTGTGCGGGTTGGTCGCGGTGCCACGGCCGCGAGGCGGAAATGACGAGGACATGGTTCATGCTCCGAATTGGCTGTATGTATGTACAGTATTCGGTTGGGCCGATTTTAACCAGTGCCGTTCAGCTGTCAGACGGCTGGCGGCACGGTTGAGACGGTTAGGTCATTCACCCTCGCGTTTGCCCAAGGGCCCGAGGGCCGATCCTCCTCCCAGGAAGGCTGTGATGGAGTCGAGCAGAGGCCGCGAATCACCTGGGCCCAACACGGTCTCGCGTAATGCTCGCCCTGTCGTGCCGTTGAACACCCCCTCGCGCCGGAACCTCTCGAACACCAGCTTCGCCAGTTCCTTCGCCCAGCCGTAGGTGTAAATCCCCGCCGCGTAGCCTGTCACCATATAGTCCAGGCCATTGGGCCACCGCTCATTAGCCAGCCGTGGCAGCAACCCCACCTGTGCATTGGCATGATCGAATATCTGCTGGGCGGTACGACCGTCGCCATGGCTGCGGTGCAACTCCAGGTCGAATAGTGCTTTGCGCAGGAAATCAGCGGTGTCCCAACTGGTCTGGGTATGGAGGTAAACCAGCAACCGATCAACCATTTCCTCTGGCAGGGGCGCCCCGGTCTGATGATGCTTCGACAAGCGGATCAGACATCGTTTGGAAAAGCACCATTGCTCGAACAGAATCCCGGCGAACTCGGCCGTATCCCGGGGAAGCTCGGTGATTCCGGAAATCTCGCGATATTCGACGCGGCTCAATACGTGATGCAGGCAATGGCCGAACTCATGGAAGAGGATCCGTAGCTGTTGGTGGTCCAGCAGTAGGGGATCGGTGCCTGAGCTGCGCGGCAGCCAGCCGTGCAAAACAGCGATAGGGTGGCGGGGGCGACCCTCGGCCGTGATGCGGCGGTTCCGCGGGGCCGTGGTATGGGGGAAACCGTCCTGACCGGCCGTTTCGAACGGGTCGAAATAAATGTAGCCAATGGTTGCGTCCCACTCTCGGACTTCCAGGAGACGCACATCCGAGTGCCAGGTCGCCACGTCCGGACGCTCGACGATGGTCACACCAAACAGCTCCTTGGCAATCTGCAACAACCCGTAAAGCGTCGGCTCCAGGGCAAACCAGGCGCTGATGGTCTGTTCCGATATACCGGCCGTTTGACGGCGTAGTTTTTCCGCCAGGTATTGATAGTTCCAAGGTTGCAGCTCGCGAAAGCCTTCCTGCAGGGCAAATGCTTCCAATTGCCGGGCGTCGCGGTCGAATACGTCTTGCTGCCGTCCAAGTTGTCCTTCCAGGAACGCCAGGACCTGTTCGGGCGATTCGGCTTGCTCCGACTCGATCGCCATTTGCGCGTAATTCTCGTAGCCCAGCAGGTTGGCGTACTGATGGCGATCCCGCAGCAACTGCCTAAGCACATCGCCATTGTCGTACACGCCTGCATGCGGTCCTTGATCCGATGCGCGGGTGCTGTAGGCAACGTAGATTTGCTTGCGCAGCAGGGGATCGTCAGCGTAACGGGTGACGGTTCGGTACGAGTCGTCGTTAAGGGCCAGTAACCATCCCGTATGCCCTTTTTCACGCGCCTGGTCGGCCATGCGTTGTTTGAAAGGCGCCGGTAGACCGCTCAATCGGGCCTCGTCGTGGAACGCTTTGCTCCAGGCCTTGTTGGCCTCGTGCAAATGTTCCAGGAACAAACTGCAAGCGCCCCGGATTCGCAACTTCAGGTCCTCCACGTCTGCTTGGGCAGTGAGCGCCAGGCCATGCTCGTGGAACTGGCGGAGGATCTTTGCCAAGGCTCTTTTTCTCGCCGGTGCAAAATGAAGGGCTATCTGGCTGTCTGCCAAGCGCTGGTAGAGTTCGAACAGTTCACGATGTTGCCTCAGCGACCTCTGGTATTGCTCCAGTCGCTCGCTGCAATCGAGCGATGCCTGCTCCCAGGCCCGTCCTGTCCTGGTCGTCGTCAGACGGTGCAGCACATAGCCGAAACCTTTCAATCGCGCATGGATTTCATCCATGGCCAGCACCAGGTCGTCCCAGGTGGGAAACGGCGCCTGGGTCTTGATGATCTGGGCCACCTGGGCGCGGCTCTCCGTAAGAATCCGGTCGAGGGCCGGTGAGAAGTGTTCAGCTTGGATCTGCGAAAAGGGTGGCAGGTCATAGGCCTGCAGCAGCGGGTTGTCATCGTTGAGCATGGGAAACCTTCCGGCCTGTCTTGTCTGAGTCGACAGTCTGGGGAGGAAGGTGAGGAGCCTTGCGGTATATATGTATCGCTCCCGGGCCGGGGCGGCCCGGAAGGTGATGCTGGATAATTCAGTCGGGCTTTTTCTTCAACTTGGGGTTGGGAAAAAACTGCACGGCCTGGACTTTGGCGTCCGGCGCTTTAAGCGCCGAGGTATTGACCCGGGTGCCCAATTCCTTGGGCACCGACAGGCCTTGTTCGTTGAGCGTGTCGGAATAACCGCAGGCCACGCATTCACGGTGCGGCACGCCGTCTTCATTCCACATCATCAACTTGTCCGGTTCGCTGCACGCCGGGCAGACCGCCCCAGCGATAAAGCGTCTTTTGGTAATCACAGGCCCCTCGCTCATGCTGCTGCGTCCTCGGTCAGGCCGCTGTGGCGCAAGAGTGCGTCAATCGATGGCTCACGGCCACGGAAGTCGACGAACAGCACCATCGGCTCCTGGGAGCCGCCACGGGCCAGGATCGCTTCACGGAAGGCGCGACCGGTGTCGGCGTTGAGTACGCCGTCCTCTTCGAACTTGGAGAACGCATCGGCCGACAACACTTCCGCCCACTTGTAGCTGTAGTAGCCCGCCGCATAACCGCCGGCGAAGATGTGGGCAAAGCTGTTGGGGAAGCGGTTGTAGGCCGGTGGACGCATCACCGAGACTTCGTCGCGCACGCCTTCGAGCACTTGCAGCACGCTACGGCCATCGCCGTGGGTGGCGTGCAGCTCGAAGTCGAACAGCGAGAACTCCAGTTGGCGCACCATCATCAGGCCGGACTGGAAGTTTTTCGCCGCGAGCATTTTTTCCAGCAGGTCCTGGGGCAGCGGCTCGCCGGTTTCGTAGTGACCGGAAATCAGCGCCAGGCCTTCGGGCTCCCAGCACCAGTTTTCCATGAACTGGCTCGGCAGTTCCACGGCATCCCAGGCCACGCCGTTGATGCCGGACACGCCGGCATGTTCGACGCGGGTCAGCAGGTGGTGCAGGCCATGGCCGAACTCGTGGAACAGGGTGGTAACTTCGTCGTGGGTCAGCAGCGCGGGTTTGCCGCTGTCGGCCGGGGTAAAGTTGCACACCAGGTTGGCGACAGGGCTTTGCAGCACGCCATCGAAGGTGCGCCGACGGTCGCGGGCGCCGTCCATCCAGGCGCCGCCGCGCTTGTTGGCGCGGGCATAGAGGTCGAAGAAGAAACGGCCGACGTGCTGGCCGTTCTCCTTGATTTCGAACAGGCGCACGTCCGGATGCCAAGTGTCGAAGCCCTTCAGTTCGGCAATCTCGATGCCATAGAGCCGCTGCACGATGGCGAACAGGCCGCCCAGCACTTTGTCGATCGGGAAGTACGCGCGCAGGGCTTCCTGGGCCACGCTGTAACGCTGCTGGCGCAGTTTTTCGCCATAGAAACCGCTGTCCCAGCTTTGCAGGTCGGGGCAGCCCTGTTCGGCGGCGAACGCCTTGAGCTGTTCCAGGTCCAGGGCCGCGAACGGCTTGCTGCGCTTGGCCAGGTCTCGCAGGAAACTGAGGACCTGATCGCTGGACTCGGCCATCTTGGTCGCCAGGCTCAACTCGGCGAAGTTGGCGAAACCCAGCAATTGAGCCAGTTCCTGACGCAGGTCGAGGATCTGCTCCATCACCGGGGTGTTATCGTTCTGGCCGGCATTTGGGCCTTGGTCTGACGCACGGGTGCAGTAGGCCGCGTAGACTTCTTCACGCAGGGCGCGGTCTTCGGCGTAGGTCATCACTGCGAAGTAGCTGGGGAATTCCAGGTTGATCAGCCAACCGTCCAGCTCTTTGGCCTGGGCGGCTGCGGCCATTTGCGCCTTGGCCGAATCGGTCAGGCCGGCGAGGGTGGCCTCGTCGGTGACGTGCTTGGTCCAGGCCTGGGTCGCGTCGAGCAATTGATTGGAGAAGCGGCTGCCCAGTTCCGACAGTTTGCTTTGCACTTCGGCGTAGCGCTGCTGCTGCTCGGGCGGCAGATCAATACCCGACAGACGGAAGTCACGCAGGGAATGTTCCAGAATGGTTTTCTGCGCCACGTCGAAACCGGCGGCCTCGGGGCTATTGGCCAGGGCTTCGAAGGCCTGGAACAACTCGCGATTCTGGCCCAGCTCGGTGGAATAAGCACTCAGCGCCGGCAGGCAGGCCTCGTAAGCTTCGCGCAGTTCGGGGCTGTTGCGCACGGCGTTCAAATGGCTCACCGGGCTCCAGGCGGCGCCCAGGCGATCATTGAGCTCATCCATCGCCAGCACCAGGCCGGCCCAGGTAGGTTGTGTGCCCTGGGTCTTGAGGATCTCGGCAATGGCGGCACGGTTGTCAGCCAGGATCTGCTCGATGGCCGGTTGCACGTGCTCGGCACGGATCGCCGAGAACGGTGGCAGGTCGTAGGGTTGCAAAAGAGGGTTGTTCACGCTCACGGTTGACACCTTGGCTGGAAGAAACATGGACCCATCTTAATTACAATCGACGTTCACCGCAGCTAGCAGCGCCTATCACCGGATAAGAGAGAGCCTATCGTGACCCTTCGCACGTACCAGAATCACCGCCCACGGCTTGCCCGCGGCGCTTTTGTCGACAGCACCGCGGTGGTGATCGGCGACGTAGAAATCGGCGAAGACAGCTCCGTCTGGCCGTTGACGGTCATTCGCGGCGACATGCACCGCATCCGCATTGGCGCCCGCACCAGCGTCCAGGATGGCTGCGTGCTGCACATCACCCACGCCGGCCCCTTCAATCCCGATGGTTTCCCGCTGCTGATCGGCGATGACGTGACCATCGCCCACAAGGTCATGCTCCATGGCTGCTCGGTGGGCAGCCGCGTCCTGATCGGCATGGGCAGCATCGTCATGGACGGGGCGGTGGTGGAAGATGACGTGATCATCGGCGCGGGCAGCCTTGTACCGCCGGGAAAACGCCTGGAAAGCGGCTTCCTGTATGTAGGCAGCCCGGCAAAACAGGCCCGGCCTCTGACCGACAAGGAACGTGCCTTTTTTACCTACAGCGCGGCGAACTACGTGAAGCTCAAGGACCTGCATCTGGCCGAAGGCTACGACCGGGTCTGATTGGTTTGATCCCTCGTGGCGAGGGAGCTTGCTCCCGCTTGAGTGCGAAGCGCTCACAACATCGTAATACTGCTCAGGAAACTGCCACGCATTACCAAGCCGGTGTCACTGAAAGCCCCGGAAGCTCACGGGCATTCATCAAACGTGATTGACATAGTGATTGCGCCGTAATAATAATTATCCCAACGCATGAGGGGTGACTCTCGTGCCTACCTTCCGAGGCCCGCTTGAGAGAAATCTCTGCGGGCTTTCGTGTTTCTATGGCAAGGAATCCGGTCACTATGACGCATTACGTCGCGTACCTGGACGAATTCGGGCACGTTGGCCAGTACGTCTCACGCAACCATCCAAGGTACAAAACGCATCCCGCTTTCGGGTTTGCTGGCCTGATCCTTCCGGCTACCGAAATCCGCGAGTTCGCAATCTATTTCTACAAGCTCAAATGCCAACTCCTAGCGTTCGACCTTGCCAACAATAACCCCAAGAATCTGCCGGCATATCAGTGGGAAAAAAAGGGTTCTCAGCTCTATGCCCTCCGGAACGTGACCAAGTACGAGCAGCTCCGACGCTCCACGTTCCGCCTCTTGAGTCACATTGAGAAAATCGGTGGCCACGTGTTCTACACGGGGGAGCACAAGAGCACTGACCCTGATGCCCATGACTCCACCGAGACGTTCAAACGGCAGCTCCTGCAGTCGGTGCGCAAGATAGACCGATTCTGCGTGCAGAGTGGCTCGACCTTCCTGTTGATGCTCGATGAACAACGCTGCGGTAACGAATGGCGGGAAACTAACGTGGAGGTCTGTACGCTGGCCATGTTTGAGGATGCCTCGGAGAAATGCAGGGCACTCATTGAGCCGCCAATTCAGGCCGAAAGCCACCTGTTCCAAACCATCCAATGCGCGGACTGGATCTGCGGCCTTATCGGGCGCCTGACAGCTTTGTTGATTGCACCTGATGAATATCCAGAATTGGAGCCATTTGACAAATATTTTTCAGATCGTATCGCCAACGTCACCATGCCAGGCAGCGGCCTGGAATATCAGAAGGCCGCTGAGATGCCCGTCGAGCAAGCCGCAGAGGCTATGCCCGACCAGGCCTGAGTCGTTTGATCCCTCGTGGCGAGGGAGCTTGCTCCCGCTTGAGTGCGAAGCGCTCACAACATCGTAATACTGCTCAGGAAACTGCCATGCTTTACCAGACCGTACTCTTCGACCTCGACGGTACCCTCACCGACCCCCGCGAGGGCATTACTCGTTCGATCCAATTCGCCCTGAGCCAACTGGGCATCGACGAACCCGACCTGACCCGCCTCGAACACTTCATCGGCCCACCGCTGTTGCAGGCCTTCATGCAGTTTTATGACTTCGACGAAGCCAAGGCCTGGGAAGCGGTGAACTTCTATCGCGAGCGCTTCAAAGTCACCGGCTTGTATGAAAACCGGGTATTCGATGGCGTGATGCCGCTGCTGGAAACCTTGGGCGGTCAAGGCCGGCACCTGTACATCGCCACTTCCAAGCCTTGGATCTTTGCCCGGGAAATCGCCCGGCACTTCGACTTCGCCAAACATTTCAAAGTGATCTACGGCAGTGAGCTGGACGGTACGCGGACCGACAAGGTCGAGTTGATTGCTCACCTGATGGCTGAAGAAGGGCTCGACCCGGCGAGTACCTTGATGGTTGGCGATCGCAAGCATGATCTGATCGGCGCGCACAGCAACGGCCTGGACGCGGCGGCGGTGGGGTATGGGTTTGGCAGCTATGAGGAGTTGAGTGCGGAGAAGCCTGTGCATCATTTTCAGACGTTGGAGGCGTTGCATCAGGCGTTTTTGCGGGGTTAGCCCTATTGCTATCGCGGGCAAGCCTTGCTCCCACAGAGCGGTACCCAGAATGCCTGAGGATCAAGGCATACCCTCCGCCTGTGGGAGCAAGGCTTGCCCGCGATGAGGCCCTCATGGACACAGCCTGAACCGACTCATACCCATACGGCATCCCACAATGAATAATCCCCAATTTTCTTAACTAAACCCGCCCGTAGCGGATTCGCCACGATATACCGTGCAACTGCTTGTAAATCTTCCTCCTTGCGAATGGCTCGGTCATGGAATCCCTCCTGCCAAAGCGATCCTTCCCTCTGCATCAATCGATTGAAGGTGACCGTGGTCCGAGACTTCGTTCTCGCCATCAGCTTTGAAATTCCGATCCCCTGCAACTCGATCAACCAGTGAAAATGGTCCGGCATCACCACCCAGGCCAACGAATGGGCAAATTGCTCTTCCTGAGCCTTGCGAAAGGCATCAACCACCAAGCGTCCTGTCTTGAAACGGCCAAAAAGCGGCTCGCGGTTGCGCGTATTCACGGTCAGCAAATAGATTTGCCCAGACTGCGAATAACGCCCGAAACGCAACTGATTGGAGTGAGGCGGTATCGTCATAAGTGATCCTCCTTGATCTGTCCTTTGTCTCAAGGCTAGGACAGCCGCAACGGATCTGACTTGGAATGTTGGAGCAGGATGTATCTGGGCCGACGTCATCGCGGGCAAGCCTTGCTCCCACAGATGACACCCTTAGCGCTTCATTTCGAGTACTGCCCTGTGGGAGCAAGGCTTGCCCGCGATGAGGTCGGTTCAATCACCAGAGGCCTTTGATTCTGCCAGCGTCTTGAGTGCCGCTTTGCGTTCATCAATCGGCAAATTGCCGAGGTTTTCCACTGCGGCATAAAACGCAAGCCAATCCCTGTCCTTTTGCTGGAACAGCGCCGCAAACGCCGGAACCCATTGGCTATACAGCCCGAACGGCAATAGACGCGCATTGTTCAGCGGCGCATAGACCCAGGCATCGTAGCGTTTGTCACCTGCCCACTGAGTGTCGCGCATTTGCTGATAGTCGGTGCGCAGACGGTCGAATTCCTCGGCCTTGCGCTGGCGCATTTGTTCGGCCGGCAGGGGTTGGGTGTAGAGCCGTTCCAGCCGCTGACGCGTGTCGAGGACCAGTTGGATGAACTGATCGCGTTGACGTAGCCGTTTGCCGGTATCCGCCGCCAGCCCTCGACTGGCGCGCCATTGCCGGGTGCCTTCCTGTTCAACGAAGGTGGCGAAGGACTCGTTGAATTCCGTGTCGTCCTTGACGTAGAACCGCTGGTGCGCCAGTTCGTGAAAGATCAGCGTCGCCAGGCGTTCGTCGCCCCAATGCATCATCGAACTCAGGATCGGGTCGTTGAACCAGCCCAGCGTCGAATAGGCCTCTACGCCGCCAATCGCCACGTCCATACCCTTCAATCGTTGTAACGCGGCCTCGCCACGGGCGGCGCCCTGTGTGTAGTAGCCGCGATACGCCACGCAACCGGCAATCGGGAAGCAGTGGTTTTGCGGTGCCAGGGAAAACTCCGGCGTGGCGAAGACATTCCAGACCACGAACGGCCGGCCAATGTCCGCGTACAGGCGATAGCTTTTGTTATCTGGCAGGTGCAAGTGTGAGCTGGCGAACGTTCGTGCTTCCCGTGCCTGGGCCAGATGCGCCCGCAGTCGCGGATCGCGCGCCGGGTCGGCAATGACCTGGTCGATAGGCTCGCGGGCCTGCAACAGCCGCAGCTGTCCGCCGACGAGCTGGCTGTAGTAACCGACGCTTGCACAACCGTTGAGTAACAAAAGCAGGAGGCCTGGAAACAAAATCCGGAAAACACGGTCGAGTAACCGATGGCTTGGATGCGGCCTGATCAATTGGTATCACCTTGGGAAAGTCTGCCCACAAGACTATCTCGCCTGCCCGGAGCTTCGCTATGCGCGTGTTGATGCTGACAAGTGGCCTGTTGCTGCTGACCGGTTGCGCCGGTTTGCCTGACCCTGATCCGTCGCAAGCATGGATCGACCTGGGAAGCCATCGGGACACGGCGCTGCAAGCGCTGGAAGTCGATGACAAGACCTCCGTGGACCGGCGTTATTTCGAAGTCCAGCCCGGCAGCCACGAGTTGACGGTGCGTTATCAATTTGCCGTCGAGCCCGGCAACATCGGCCCGAATGCCGAGCCACTGTGGCGCGATTGCCGGTTGAATGTGAGGTTCAAGGATTTCAACGCAGGCCAGCGTTACCAGTTGCAGGCTGGCAACATCGGTTTCCGGCCATGGGCCAAGCTCTACGACCAGCAGCGAAAAGTCGTGGGCCAAGGCACGCCAGCAGGCTGTCAGCAAAGCTGATCGGCGCTATGCTCATTATCTGACTTCAGGAAATCATCATGCGCCTACCTATGCTGCTATTGGCCTTTGTCTCCATGAGCGGCTGTGCGACCAGCCCGCCGCCCAAGGTTGATCCGAACATGGCCTGGATCGACTTCGCCACGCCCATGCCGGGCGGCAAGATGCTGATGGCTGAAAGCCTGGATGGCCAACGACTGCAGGACGGACGTTTCTTCCAGGTTTCTCCGGGCAGTCATGAACTGAAAGTGCGTTTCGACTTCGAGGTGCCTGGCGGTGGTGGGCTGTCTATGCAGGCCGAGCCGCAGGAGCGGCTGTGCTACATGCTCGTGCGTTACGACCATTTCGAGGCGGGCCAGCGCTATCGCCTGGAGGGTCGCAATCTGGCGTTTACTCCCAGCGCCCGACTCTATAACGCCAAGCGTGAAATCGTGGCCGAAGAACGGCAGGTCAATTGCGTTCCGTAGGACGGCTTAGCTGTCGTTCTTTTGGTAAATGATTTTTTTGGTGCCGTTTTCGCAACTGCCCACGATCATATTTTCATCATGCACTTCATCATTGGTCACGATTTCCAAGGTGTAGGAAGGCACGTTGTTGGCCTGGATCTTCGCTTCGATTTCCGCTTTCAGTTCTTCACAGGATTTGGGGGCCGCGAGGGCCGACGTGGCCAATGCGCAACTGATGACCGCCAGGGCGAATCGTTTCATGCTCGAATTCCTCATGACAGCGCGCACTGCCTGTGCGCTGAAACTGCAGGTGTGCATTCGACCACAATTGCTGCAGGGTAAACAGATCACAGCCTTCAGCCGCAGTTGAAGGCTGTGATGGGTATCGCATCAGCTCACCAGCGTGGCGTCCAGGGTAATCTTGGCGTTCAGCACTTTGGAAACCGGGCAACCTTCCTTAGCCTTGTTGCTCAGCTCTTCGAACTGTTCCTGGCTTGCGCCGGGAATCTTCGCTTTCAGCGTCAGCTTCACGGCCGTGATCGCAAAACCACCCTCGACCTGATCGAGGGTGACGTCGGCGTTGGTATCGATACTGTCGGCCTTGAGCCCGGCATCGCCAAGGATCATCGAAAACGCCATGGAGAAGCAGCCCGCATGGGCCGCGCCGATCAATTCTTCCGGGTTGGTGCCTTTGCCGCCTTCAAAGCGTGCCTTGAAGCCATAGGGGGCTTCGCGCAGCACGCCGGTTTCCGTGGAGATGGAGCCGATGCCGGTTTTCAGGTCACCTTCCCAATGAGCCGATGCTTTCTTGATGATAGCCATGTCTGCCTCCTCAATATCCGGCGCGAGGGTTCGCGCCTGGGTGTTTTTTCGTTGTCAGGGTTGTGAGGATAGACCGCCCGATAAAGTTCATCCTCTCGATTAGCCGACCGATTTAGTAGGAAATTTCGTGGTAGCTATTGAAACTCGGGTATATGCCCACATTGCATGGAACACACCTATTAGAAACGGCAGGCTTTTGCCCGTAGGAAAAGCCTCTCATGCCGTTGGAGATGCCGGCCCATGAAACAGCTGTCCGAAGTGAAGTTCTCAACCCTCGACCTCGTGCCTGTGCGCGCTGATGGCAACGCTGCCCAGTCGTTGCGCAACTCGCTGGACCTGGCGCAGCACGTGGAACAATACGGCTACACCCGCTTCTGGGTGGCCGAGCACCACAACATGGATGGCATCGCCAGCTCCGCGACGGCCGTGCTGCTGGGCTATCTGGCGGGGGGTACTTCGACCATTCGTGTCGGCTCCGGCGGCGTAATGTTGCCCAACCATGCGCCGTTGATCATTGCCGAACAGTTCGGCACGCTCGAAAGCCTCTACCCAGGCCGTATTGATCTTGGGCTGGGGCGCGCGCCCGGTTCCGATCAGATGACTGCCCGAGCATTGCGTCGCGAGCGCTCCGGTAGCGCGGACGATTTCCCCGAAGACGTGGCTGAACTGATGCGCTACCTCGGCCCGCGCACCCCCGATCAACGCATCATCGCCATGCCCGGCACCGGCACCAACGTGCCGGTGTGGCTGCTCGGCTCGAGCCTGTTCAGTGCGCAATTGGCCGGTGAGCGCGGTTTGCCCTACGCCTTCGCGTCGCATTTCGCACCGCGTTTCATGCACGAGGCGATCCGCATCTACCGCAACCACTTCAAGCCCTCGGCGGTTCTCGACAAGCCTTACGTGATGCTTGGCGTGCCCTTGGTGGCGGCGGACACGGACGAGCAGGCCGATTACCTGGCGACCTCGGTGTATCAGCGGATCCTGGCCCTGATGCGCGGCCAGAGCCTGGTCCAGCGTCCGCCGGTGGAAACCATGAACGGTCTCTGGTTGCCCCATGAGAAAGAGGCGGTCGGCGATTTCCTGGGCTTGGCCATGGTCGGCGGTCCGCAGAAAATCAGGGCCAAGCTCGAAGTGCTGATTGAGCAAACCCAGGCCGATGAGCTGATCTTTACCAGCGATCTGTATGAACATGCTGATCGTCTGCACTCATACGAGTTGCTGGCCCACGTCATGAAAGGCTGAATCAGGCGCCTAAAAAAGCCGACGCATGCGTCGGCTTTGACGTTTCAGAACGTATCAGCCCTTCTTGTAGACGATTTCCTTCGTGCCACCTTCGCAGGAGCCGACGACTTCGCCGTCAGTGGCCGTACCTTTGTCGACAATTTCCAGCGTATAACCCGATGCGCCATTGGCATCGATTTTCGCGGCGATCTCGCTTTTCAGCTCCTCGCATGGCTTGCCGTCTGCAAACGCAGCACCCGCAAGGCTCAGCAAACCCAGGGCAACCATCCACTTTTTCATTGCTCGCACTCCTTGGTCGGATCAAATAGGGCAGGGATCGAACAGACATGACGCGCTTGCCAGATAGCGCATCGCCATTCCCTATGGCACTCCGCCAGCGTGCAAGTTCACGGCCGCCTAGCTATTGGCAATTCGGAACCCAACCTTGATGGTCACCTGGAAGTGCGCGGCGCGGCCGTTTTCGATGTGCCCGCGGGTTTCCGTGACTTCGAACCATTCCAGATGCTTGAGGCTTTTGCTGGCTTCGGCCAAAGCATTGTTGATGGCGTCTTCGATGCTGGTGGGAGAGGAGCCGACCAGCTCGACCTTTTTATACGTGTGATGATCACTCATGACGTTCTCCTTGGTTGTCTTTAACAGCCTAGCAGCGAATTTTCGCCTTACGTGTGTCGCCGTTAACCCGGTGAAAGTTCAGATTTACTGCACTTTCAGAAACGGCTGGAGTCCCAATTCACACACGCCACTCAACCACTGCAGGAGAGAGCCACCATGGCCAGCAATTCGTTACGTAAAGCCTCGTTGCAAAGCATGGAAGCGGAGATCGAGAGTCTGCTCAAGTCGTTGGAAAGCCTGAAGGACGACGCTTCGGACGAGTCGCGTAAGACCCTCAAGTCGCTGAAGGCAAACGCCGAGAACGCACTGAAGCATTCCCGGCATCTGCTGAGCGATGCGTATGAAGAGGTCAAGGTGAAAACCCGTGAAACCGGAATCGCCACGCGTGATTACGCTCAGGAGCATCCTTGGACCACGGCGGGTGTCGCGGTCGGGGCACTGGGTTTGTTGGCCGCTTATTTGCTGTGCAAGCGCGGCGACTGAGCCGGTGGGTTCAGCTCATCCCTGAGCCATTGCGCCAATTGCCGAGCGCGCCCGTCCGCGGCCCGCTTGGGTAACCACAACGCCAGTCGCGCCGGGGTTTCGTCAAAGCCCCACGGCGCGACCAGGCGACCGGCGCGCACATCCTCGGCGACCAGCGGTTCGGGTGCGATGGCCACGCCTAGCCCCGCAACGGCAGCCTCCAGCAAGTAATACAAGTGCTCGAAGCCCTGCCCGAATTTCAGCTTATTGGGTTCAAGGGCGTTTTGCCGTGCCCAAGTGGGCCACGCCTGGGGACGAGAGGTGGTATGCAGCAGCGCCTCGCCGAGAATTGCACTCGGCGGGGCGCTTTGCAGGCGGGCGAAACCGGCGTAATGAGGGCTCATGACCGGGCCGATCCGCTCGCTGACCAGTTCATAAACCTGCATGTCTGCCGGCCATGGTGGTTCTGCGAATACCAGCAACGCGTCAAGCCCTGGTCGCCTGGGGTCCAGGTCGCCTTCGCCAGCGGAAAGATGCAAACGCAAATCCGGCAGGTCGGCGTTGAGCCGGCCCAGACGAGGAATGAACCAGCGCGCCAGCAGACTCCCTGAACAGCCCAATACGAAGGGCGCATCTGCGGAGCTTTGCGTCAGTTGCGCACAGACAGTGCGTAATCGCTCGAAAGCCTCGGCGCTGGCGTCTCGCAAACGCATGCCCGCATCTGTGAGTTTAAGGCCGCGGCCCTCCTTGACGAACAGGCTGACGCCCAAATGCTCCTCGAGCACCTTCAGTTGTCGGCTCACGGCACCGTGGGTGACATGCAGCTGTTCCGCCGCCTGGCTCACGCTGTTCAGGCGGGCGGTGGCTTCGAAGGCGCGCAAGGCGTTCAGCGGGGGAAGATCATGGCTCATTTTATCTGTGAGTTTTCCTGACAGGTTGCGGCGATCTTATCGGTTTTCAGCGCGGGATGTCAGGGGTAGAGTGAACCTCATTGTCTTTCTACGCATTCGCCTGGAGCGCCCGATGACCCAGCCTACATCCCCTTTCAACCTGCGCAGTGGCCCGGACGCCAATGGTCTGTTCGGTGCGTTCGGCGGCCGCTATGTGGCCGAAACCCTGATGCCGCTGATCCTTGATCTGGCCCGCGAATACGAAGCGGCGAAGGAAGATCCAGCGTTCATTGAGGAATTGGCCTACTTCCAGCGTGATTACGTCGGACGTCCGAGCCCGCTGTATTTTGCTGAACGTCTGACCGAATACTGCGGCGGCGCCAAGATCTATCTCAAGCGTGAAGAGCTGAACCATACTGGCGCGCACAAGATCAACAACTGCATTGGCCAGATCTTGCTGGCGCGGCGCATGGGCAAAAAACGCATCATTGCCGAGACCGGCGCCGGCATGCACGGCGTAGCCACCGCTACCGTCGCTGCACGTTTCGGTCTGGATTGCGTGATCTACATGGGGACCACCGACATCGAGCGCCAGCAGGCCAACGTGTTCCGCATGAAGCTGCTCGGGGCCGAAGTCATCCCGGTGGTCGCCGGCACCGGCACGCTCAAGGATGCGATGAACGAGGCGCTGCGTGACTGGGTGACCAACGTTGACAGCACGTTCTACCTGATCGGCACCGTGGCTGGTCCGCACCCTTACCCGGCCATGGTCCGCGACTTCCAGGCAGTGATTGGCAAGGAAACCCGCGATCAGTTGCAAGCCCAGGAAGGTCGTCTGCCCGACAGCCTGGTCGCCTGCATCGGCGGGGGTTCAAACGCCATGGGCCTGTTCCACCCGTTCCTGGACGACAAGAGCGTGGACATCATCGGCGTCGAAGCCGCCGGCTACGGTATCGAAACCGGCAAGCATGCGGCGAGCCTGAACGGCGGCGTCCCGGGTGTATTGCACGGCAACCGCACCTTCCTGTTGCAGGACGACGACGGCCAGATCATTGATGCTCATTCGATTTCCGCCGGCCTCGATTACCCAGGGATCGGCCCTGAACACGCCTGGTTGCACGACATTGGTCGCGTCCAGTACACCTCCGTCACCGACGCCGAAGCCCTGGAAGCCTTTCACAAATGCTGTCGGCTGGAAGGGATTATTCCCGCCCTGGAAAGCGCCCATGCCCTGGCTGAAGTATTCAAGCGTGCCCCGAACCTGCCCAAGGATCACCTGATGGTGGTCAACCTGTCCGGCCGCGGCGACAAAGACATGCAAACCGTCATGCACCACATGGAACAGTCCCAGCAGGAGAAACACTGATGAGCCGCCTGCAAACCCGTTTTGCCGAACTCAAGGAACAGAACCGCGCCGCCCTGGTGACTTTCGTGACCGCTGGCGACCCGAACTACGACACCTCGCTGGCGATCCTCAAGGGCTTGCCCGCGGCTGGCGCTGACGTGATCGAGCTGGGCATGCCATTCACCGATCCGATGGCCGACGGCCCGGCGATCCAGCTGGCCAACATCCGCGCCTTGGGGGCACAGCAGAATCTGGCGAAAACCCTGCAAATGGTGCGCGAGTTCCGTGAAGGCAACAGCGAGACGCCGCTGGTGTTGATGGGCTACTTCAACCCGATCCATCGTTATGGCGTGCAGCGTTTCATTGGCGAAGCGCTGGACTCTGGCGTGGATGGGCTGATCGTGGTGGACATGCCGCCCGAGCACAACAGTGAGCTGTGCGAACCGGCCCAGGCGGCCGGCCTGGATTTCATCCGCCTGACCACGCCGACCACTGATGACGTGCGTTTGCCGACCGTGCTCAACGGCAGTTCCGGCTTTGTGTATTACGTCTCGGTGGCCGGCGTGACCGGTGCCGGCGCCGCGACGCTGGAACATGTGGAGGAAGCCGTGGCGCGCCTGCGTCGTCACACCGATTTGCCGATCAGCATTGGCTTCGGCATTCGCACGCCGGAGCAAGCCGCGGCCATTGCACGGTTGGCCGACGGGGTGGTGGTCGGCTCGGCGCTGATCGACCATATCGCCAGCGCTGATACACCGGAGCAGGCGATCGATGGGGTGTTGAGCCTTTGCGCCGCTTTGGCTGATGGGGTGCGTAAGGCGCGGGTCAATTGAGTGCCTGATTCGGTCTGCAAAAAAGGGGGGACAGAACCTGGTTCTGAGCCCCCTTTTTTTGGCCGAAAAGATCGACGACTGATTGCTCAGGCTGGACCCTGGTGGCGAGTGTTCGTCAGGGTAGCTCCAACCCGCCCGCCGCCTTGTGCAATTGGCGCAAGTGCTCGCCGATTGCTTTGACGTTATCCTCACTCGCGGTAATTTCTGCCGCACGGCTTGGTTCGAGCAAGGCCCTGACTTCCTTATCCAGATCCCCTGTCAGTGTTTGAAGTTGTTTCTGACGCAAGCTGCTTTCGGATTCCAATCGCTGCCACTCGCTGGGCTGTGGCAGCCCGTATCCGCTGCTGCCCAGCAACTCGGCGGGACGGCTCAGGAAACCGCTGTTGGCGAGGATCTGCTGCAGTGTCGCGTTGGCCCTTTCCATGCCGCCGTTCTGCAACTCCCGGGCACCGAGGTAGCGCTGTTTGACCTCATCCTGGGCCAGAAGCAACTGCCGGCGATAACTGGCTTGCTCCAGCAGTAGCAACGCCGCGCTGGTGCGCAGGTCGGCCTGTTCAAACCATGGCCGGCGTTCAGCGGCGCTCAGGGCCAGCCAGTCTTCCACTTTTTGTTGCTTGATCGGCAGGTGTTTCTTCAGCACCTCGAACATGGCCTGATAGCGCTCGCGGAACGAGTCGAAACGGTAGCCCAAGCGTAAGGCCTCCTTGGGATCATCGAGCACGCTGGTATCGGCCAGGCCCCGCCCCTTGAGCACTTCCAGCAAGCCGTTGGGCAGGATGCTGTCCAGGCCCTTGAGCTGTTCATTATTACTGCCGCTGCGCAGCAACTTCAGGTTTTCCACTGCGCAGTTATTGGACAGGAAGTAATAGTTGCCGTCGTAGCTCCAGTGCATTTCGGCGGCGCGTTCGACGGTGGCCTCGATCTCGGACCGTGACAGGTTCAGCGGTACCGAGGCCAGGCTGCGCAGTTCGGTCTTGGTGTATTCATCGATGACTTGGGCCAGCGGGAGTACGAACAGGCGCGATGGGTATTTGCCCACCAGGCCGTCCCAGCTCGACAACTGCACATCGCCAACGAAGGCGCGGTAGGACAGCACCAGGTGTTGATCCAGATCCAGCCGACAAGCCGGCCCACGGGGGCGGTCCGGTGCGCAGATCACCAGCCGCAGCATGCTGTGGCCCCAACGGCTGACCCAGTTCTGGTTGGCTTCAGCCAAGAGATAATCGATGGCGTAGACCCGCTCTGGGTCAACCTTGCCCAGCGGTGTCTTGGCAAAGTCGTTGCCGGCGTTGAGGAACGCGAATGACGGGGCGCAGGTATTCTTGGCGGCGGGAGCCCAGCCGAAGTGCTCCTGATAATAGCGATACAGCGCTGGTCGGCGGCAGGCGTAGCTCGGGTCCAGGAGAAAGTACTCCATGTTGACCGCGACGAACTCCTTGGGGCTGCTCGTCTCGTAAATGTCCGGGCTGCGAGCCACCTGGCGATTATGCTGTTCCCGTTCCCCACGACGGCCGACGTATTGCGGCCAGCCGGCGAGGTCCAGCAAGCGGGGATCATCACTGAGGGTGAAGCGGCGATCGTTCTGGCCCCGGCATTCATCGGGAAGACCGATCAGCCCGGCGCTGCTGGTGCGTCGGGTGCAACGTTGGATCAGCGCGCGTTCGGCGTTCGGCCATAAACGCGAGCGATCATAAATGTGGGTCAGTTCATGCAGGACCGTGGCGAGCATTTCCCGCCGCACGGTGCCGTGGGGGCGATGGGTCTTTTGCGTGGCGGCACTGCCGTCGGTGAGGCTGTCGAGCAGGTTGCGATTGAGGTCCAACTGCGACACCAGCGAGGCCTGGCCATAGGCGTTGGCGGGCATCCGGTCGGTCCAGCCCACATTAATGCGTCGGTCCAGTTGTTCGATGAATCGCGGCGGCAGGGCCTGCATCGCTTCATCGAGCAGCGCCTGGCTGGCCTGCTGTTGCGCCGGGGTCAGTCCTTCGTCGTTAAGGTGCAGTTGCAGGCCGGCCTGGGCGGTGCTGCTCAAGAGCAGCACGACCCCGGCCGTCAGCCAGACGGCGAACGGCCTCACAATGCGAGGATGGCTTCGGCGAGAACCTGGTCACTGGCGTCGCGGGCTTCCGGTACGCGGGTGCGCAAGGTGTCGAAGGCGGCCTCGAGGTGAGCGCCACGAATTTCCCCGTTACTGGCGACGAAACTGGCCGCATCGTCATGGGCTTCACGAACGATTTTCGAGTCACGGATGGATGTGGTGGTGTCGGAGGTGAAATCGATCGTGCGCTGGGAAGCGCGAACGACGATGTTACTGGTGGCTACCAGGGTTTGTGCCTGGGCCACATCGGCCAACACCAGCAGGCCTAGGGTGGCAGCAATCAGCGGGCTACGCATGGAACGACTCCGAAGAATAAAGATAACTATTGGACGAGAATTGCCTGTGCCAGTTCAAGGTCGCTGACGTGAAGTTTTGGCTGGGTCCGGTGTAGATAATCCAGGGCCGACTCCAGTCGCGCCCCTCTCAACTGCCCGTCGCTGGCAACGAATGCCGCAGCATCGTCGTGGGCGGCGGCGATCAGTTTATGGTCGAAGGGCGCGGAGGTCACCATGCTCGTGGCATAGCCGCTGATCACCACTTGCTGGGTGGAGACATCGAAGGCATGGGCCGGAACGGACCAGCATAAAGCGCTGAAGAAAAAAGCGATGGACAGATCTGAGTAGAAACGCATGGGACTCGACTGTTGATGGTGAGTCCGAAGGCTAGCGCAAACCACTGCGCCAGAGCCAGCGCTGAAACATCGGAACACCATTGGCGTCCCGATGTTTCATCTTTGGAAATCAGATCACCAGAATGGCTTGGGCCAACTGCGCGTCGCTGGCGTTCAACTGCGGTGCCTGCTGGCGGATGTAATCCAGAGCGCTTTCCAGTTTCACACCGCGGATGGCGCCGTGGCTGGCGACGAAGCTGGCGGCGTCGTCGCGGGCGGCCAGAACAATTTTGTCGTCGCGAAACGACGAGGTGAGATCGGACGTTGCGTCGGATGTGGCCTTGAGCGCACCCACGAGGGAGTCGGTGGTGA
This sequence comes from Pseudomonas halotolerans, assembly GCF_039581215.1. Classification (NCBI taxonomy): domain Bacteria; kingdom Pseudomonadati; phylum Pseudomonadota; class Gammaproteobacteria; order Pseudomonadales; family Pseudomonadaceae; genus Pseudomonas; species Pseudomonas halotolerans. The sequence continues at coordinate 9,938 of NZ_JBCNTJ010000005.1, read as the reverse complement.
CGATAAAACTACTGGCATTGGCGTGTGCGGCTACGGCCAGCAGGGCGGCGGCGCTGAGCAGACGAAGACGGATCATGGTGAAACTCCTTGAATAATGAAGTGGTGCCGGTGCGTGTAGCTGGAAGAGAAGACGCATGCTCGACCCGCTTCGCCACGTTCGTTTCGATATTAGGTCAGAACGAGGTGGATGACAGCTCTGCCACTGCCAATTTCGGTCGTTTGTATAACAGCTAGACAGAACTGTACTGGTCGTTGTTAGATTATTTCTAACTGTTCAGTCGCGCCGTCTTGGCTAAAAGCCAGGGTCCTGAAACGACAAAACCCGTCGCGATTGCCCGCGACGGGTCTTGTTTGTTCAATTCGGTGCTGGCGGTGGACCCGGTGGGTCAGGGCCAGCGACGCTGAGTTAGCGCCAGAACGGCTTGCTCAGCTCTTCGTAGCGTTGTGCTTCGCTGATACCGGCGTCAGCCAGCAGGCGTGCATCCAGACGAGCCAGTTGGTGGCGGCTGGCGATGCGGCGCTGCCACAACATCAGGTTAGCGATAACGCGAAGAGGCAGGGAAGCCTGGTTTTTTTCAGCTTTGTCTTCGAAAAACAGCTCGGAACTGAGTGTACGTTCCATGGTTGACATCCTTCCGCTTATGGCGGGATTAGGTAGTGGTTTAACTGGTGCCCATGATCCTCTCGTTTGGCCAGTCTCTCTAGATACAGTTCACCTGTAATGTGAGAGACCAGTTAACTGTTAAATGGCGGTGTACTGGTCAATATTGAGGCAACTGTACCTGTCTGCACTTATATAGTGCATTTTTGCCGAGTAAGCTGGAATGTGTAGGCGTTTACTGTAGGAAAGCACAGGTACAGTAGTACAGTTTTTGTTTTTGACGGGTCAAAACTTGCGGACAACGAAAACTGTATTTGTTATCAGGATGATCCAGCTGTATTACACCGCCAGCATCTGTCCGGTCTCTTCCAGGTTCAAGTGCCAACTCAGTGCATCGCGCAGGATATGCGGCGTATGTCCACCCAAGGCGCACGCCGCCTCAAAATACTCATTCAGTGCCTGGCGATAGGACGGATGCACGCAATTGTCGATGACCACCCGCGCCCGCTCCCTTGGCGCCAGACCGCGCAGGTCGGCCAGACCGATTTCAGTCACCAGGATATCGACATCATGCTCGGTATGGTCCACATGGCTGACCATCGGCACGACGCTGGAAATCGCCCCGCCCTTGGCAATCGATTTGGTGACGAAAATCGCCAGATGCGCATTCCGGGCAAAGTCTCCCGAACCGCCAATTCCATTCATCATCCGCGTACCGCAGACATGGGTGGAGTTGACGTTGCCGTAGAGGTCGAACTCCAGCGCCGTATTGATGGCGATGATGCCCAAGCGGCGTACAACTTCGGGGTGGTTGGAGATCTCCTGGGGACGCAGGACCAGCTTGTCCTTGTACTTCTCCAGATTGCCGAATACGTCGGCATTGCGCCGTCCCGACAGGGTAATTGAGCTGCCAGAGGCGAAGCTCAGTTTGCCGGCGTCGATCAGGTCGAATGTGGAGTCCTGCAGGACTTCGGAATACATGGTCAAGTCTTCGAACGGGGAGTCGATCAGGCCGCACATCACGGCGTTGGCAATGTTGCCGATACCGGCCTGCAACGGACCGAGTTTGTTGGTCATGCGCCCGGCCGCGACTTCCTGTTTGAAGAAACCGATCAAATGATCGGCAATGGCCTGGGTATCACTGTCCGGCGGCATGACAGTCGAAGGCGAATCCGGCTGGTTGGTGATGACAATGGCGGCAATTTTTTCCGGCGGTATGGGGATGGCGGTGCTGCCGATACGGTCGTCGACCTTAACCAAGGGAATCGGTGTGCGCGTCGGGCGATAGGTCGGGATATAGATGTCATGCAACCCTTCCAGATCAGGGTTGTGGGCCATGTTGATTTCAACAATGACCTGCCGGGCAAAAATAGCGAAGCTGGCCGAGTTGCCCACCGAAGTGGTTGGCACGATATGGCCTTGCTCGGTAATTGCTACGGCTTCGATCACGGCAATGTCCGGCAACTTGAGTTGGGCGTTGCGTAATTGCTCGACAGTTTCCGACAGGTGCTGATCGATGAACATCACCTCACCAGCGTTGATCGCCTTGCGCAGGGTGCTGTCGACCTGGAACGGCATGCGCCGCGCCAGCACGCCGGCTTCGGTGAGTTCCTTGTCGAGGTCGTTACCCAGGCTCGCCCCCGTCATGAGGCTGATTTTCAGCGGCGTGACCTTGGCGCGCTCAGCCAGCGCATGGGGCACCGCTTTCGCTTCACCGGCGCGGGTAAAGCCGCTCATGCCGACGGTCATGCCGTCCTGAATCAACAGGGCTGCTTCGGCAGCGCTCACAACTTTGTTCAACAACGAAGGCAGGCGGATGCGGTCACGGTACATGGGGGGTTATCTCGGGCTGGAAGCAAGGTGCGCAGTCTATTGAATTCGCGCCGTGTCCGTCCCGCTACAAAAGTCGCATTTAAGGCGTCTATTACGGGCGTTTCAGGCAAAACATTATTACTGGATCGGTAACGTTGGGCCTTGATACAAATCAAAACGCCCCGACAAGTCGGGGCGTTAGTGACAAAACAGTGGTCGTTACTCCACAGCTTTGACCATGTCTTCAATAACCTTCTTGGCGTCACCAAACACCATCATGGTCTTGTCCAGATAGAACAGCTCGTTGTCCAGGCCGGCATAGCCGCTGGCCATCGAGCGCTTGTTGACGATGATGGTCTTGGCTTTGAACGCTTCGAGAATCGGCATGCCGGCAATCGGCGACTTCGGATCGTTCTTGGCGGCCGGGTTGACCACGTCGTTGGCGCCGAGCACCAGCACCACGTCGGCCTGGCCGAATTCGGAGTTGATGTCCTCCATTTCGAACACCTGGTCGTAAGGCACTTCAGCCTCGGCCAGCAGCACGTTCATGTGTCCGGGCATGCGACCGGCCACTGGGTGGATCGCGTATTTCACGGTCACGCCATGGTGGGTCAGCTTCTCGGTCAGTTCTTTCAATGCGTGCTGCGCCCGTGCCACCGCCAGGCCATAACCCGGGACGATGATCACGGTGTCGGCGTTGGTCAGCAGGAAGGTGGCGTCGTCCGCCGAACCGGATTTCACCGGCCGGGCTTCTTTGGAGCCTGCCGGGCCTGCGGCATCTGCTGTGTTGCCGAAACCGCCGAGCAATACGTTGAAGAATGAACGGTTCATCGCCTTGCACATGATGTACGACAGGATCGCACCGCTCGAACCCACCAGCGAGCCGGCAATGATCAGCATCGAGTTGTTCAGCGAGAAGCCGATACCCGCTGCGGCCCAACCGGAATAACTGTTGAGCATCGAGACCACCACCGGCATGTCCGCGCCGCCGATCGGGATGATGATCAGCACGCCCAGGACAAAGGCCAGGGCCAGCATCAAGGCGAACGCGCCGAGGTTGCCGGTGAACATGAAGGTCAGGCCCAGGCCCAGCGTTGCCAGACCCAGAATCAGGTTGAGCTTGTGTTGCCCGCCAAACTGTACCGGTGCGCCCTGGAAGAGGCGGAACTTGTACTTGCCCGAGAGCTTGCCGAAGGCGATCACCGAACCGGAGAAGGTGATTGCACCAATGGCGGCGCCAAGGAACAGCTCCAGGCGGTTACCGGCCGGAATCGCATCGCCCAGTTGTTGGACGATGCCCAGGGACTGCGGCTCGACTACTGCTGCAATGGCGATGAACACCGCAGCCAGGCCGATCATGCTGTGCATGAACGCCACCAGTTCGGGCATCTTGGTCATCTCGACGCGCTTGGCCATGATCGAACCGGCGGTGCCGCCGACCAAAAGGCCCACAATGACGTAGCCGATGCCGGCAGTCGCCAGCTCAGCACCGAGCTTATAAATGAGGCCCACGGTGGTGAGCACCGCCAGCGCCATGCCGAGCATGCCGAACAGGTTTCCCCGGCGGGACGTGGTGGGGTGCGACAGGCCTTTGAGGGCCTGGATGAAGCAGACAGACGCGATCAGATAGAGCGTCGTTACCAGGTTCATGCTCATTACTTAGGCGCCTCTTCTTTTACGGCTTTCGGGGCTTTTTTCTTGAACATCTCAAGCATGCGGCGCGTCACCAGGAAGCCGCCGAACACGTTCACCGCGGCCAGGGCCACGGCGAGGGTGCCCATGGTTTTGCCCAGCGGGGTCACGGTCAGTGCGGCGGCAAGCATGGCGCCGACGATCACGATCGCCGAAATGGCATTGGTCACCGCCATCAGCGGTGTGTGCAGCGCGGGCGTTACGTTCCAGACCACGTGGTAACCGACATAAATCGCCAGCACAAAGATGATCAGGTTGTAGATACCGGGGGAGATAAGCTCTTCCATTGTCTGAATCCCTGCTTAGGCGTTTTTACGGATGACCTGGCCGTCGCGGCACATCAGGCACGCGGCGACGATGTCGTCTTCCAGGTTCACGTCGAACTGACCTTCCTTGGTGAAGACCAGCTTCAGGAAGTCCAGCAGGTTGCGCGCGTACAACGCCGAAGCGTCGGCCGCGACTTCGCCGGCCAGGTTGGTCGGGCCGACAATGGTTACGCCGTTCTCGACAACCACCTGATCGGCCACGGTCAGTGGGCAGTTGCCGCCTTGGGCTGCCGCAAGGTCAATGACCACTGAGCCGGGTTTCATCTGTGCGACGGTTTCAGCACTCAGCAAGGTGGGGGCCTTGCGGCCAGGAATCAATGCGGTGGTGATCACGATGTCAGCCTGTTTGGCGCGCTCATGCACGGCCTGAGCCTGGCGCTGCATCCAGCTGGCCGGCATGGGCCGGGCATAACCCCCGACACCGACGGCGCATTCACGCTCTTCGTCGGTTTCGTAAGGTACGTCGACGAACTTGGCGCCGAGGGACTCAATTTGCTCCTTCACCGCCGGCCGCACATCCGACGCCTCGATCACAGCGCCCAGGCGCTTGGCCGTGGCAATCGCCTGCAATCCGGCCACGCCGGCGCCAAGAATCAGCACCCGCGCCGCTTTCACTGTGCCCGCGGCGGTCATCAGCATTGGCATGAAGCGCGGGTAGTAGTGGGCAGCCAGCAGCACAGCTTTGTAACCGGCAATGTTCGCCTGAGACGACAGCACATCCAGGCTCTGGGCGCGGGAGGTACGTGGCGCGGCCTCAAGGGCGAAAGCGGTAATGCCGCGCTCGGCCAGCTTGGCGATGGTTTCATTGTTGAACGGATTGAGCATGCCCACCAGAACGGTGCCGCTCTTGATCAGCGTCAGCTCGCTGTCGCTGGGGGCGACCACCTTGAGAATCAGTTCGGCCCCGAAAGCATCACTGGCGCTGCCAATGGTGGCGCCCGCTGCTTCATAAGCACTGTCGATTACGCTCGCCTTGATGCCGGCGCCGCTCTGGACAGTGACCTTATGGCCTTGGCCGATCAGCTTCTTGATGGTTTCCGGGGTTGCAGCAACCCGCGTTTCACCCGTCTGGGTTTCGAGAGGAACACCAATGTGCACGTCAAATCTCCTGCGTGATCTTATTGAGTAAACCCAGGCACTTCGGATGGTGCGGCTGGGGCGGCCGATCAGCACGATCCCGCCGAATCAGGCGGGGCGCGGCATTTTGCAGGCGAAAATTCAGCCCTTCAAGGGATTATGACGGGTGACGGAAAATTAACTACAAGTCACCCTGTGACCGAATGTCGCAACTATCAGTAGATATCCCTTGTGGGCTGGGCTTTTCAGGGATTCAGGCCAAAAATGACGTTTTTTCCATTGGCGACGTGAATGAACCCTGATGAGCTGCGTAATGTGGCTCAAAGCCACGTAGTTGAACGGTTCTGAGACTACTGTACTGATTTCGTAACAGATTGACTGTATGCGACATAAATTTATATCTGTAGCGCTTTTGATTAGCTTACTACCAGAGTCGGATATGCATTTTTACCTTAATAATCAAGGCAGTAACCACCCGCCTGGTTGACCAGCCAATCACGAAAAGCCCGTAAAGAGGCCGATTCGACCTTTCGTTCGGGGATCATCAGGTAGTAGGCCTTGAGGCTCGACAATGCGTTGCGATTGGCAATGACGAGTCGTTTCTCTGTCAGCTCGCGCTGGATCAAGAAGGGTGGAATCAAGGCCACTCCCATGTCGTGCATGGCCGCTTGGGCAAGCATGGAGAATAGTTCATAACGAGGGCCTGTCAGGTCTCGCGCGATATTGAGGTTTTGAGAGTTGAACCACTGGCGCCAGGCATACGGGCGAGTGGTTTGTTGGAGCAAGGGCAGTTCGGCGAGGGCTTGCGGTGTCAGGCTGGTCCGGTTACCCAGTAAGGTGGGGCTGCACACGGGCATTGGATTTTCTCCCATCAGCTTATGGGATTCGGTACCAGACCAGTCCGCATCGCCGAAGTAGATGGCGGCGTCAAAATCCGTATCCGCAAAGAGAAACGGCCGCGTGCGATTGGTCAGATTGACCGTGACTTCTGGATGCTGCTGCTGGAAGTCCTTGAGGCGCGGTAGCAGCCATTGAGTACCAAACGTCGGAACCACTGCCAGCTCGATCACGTTGGCGCCGGTATGCCCCATCACTGAAAGGGTATCGCGCTCCACGGCGTCCAGTTGAGTGGCCACTCGGCGACTGTAGGAAAGTCCGGCCTCTGTCAGCTTGACTCCCCGCCGTGAACGTCGGAACAACTCCACGCCGAGGAAGTCCTCCAGGCTGGCAATCTGTCGGCAAATAGCACCCTGCGTGAGGGAAAGCTCTTGTGCGGCCTTGGTAAAACTCTCATGGCGTGCGGCCGCCTCGAAACTGACCAAGGCGACGGTGCTGGGGATTTTTCTGCGCATGTACGTCAACCTCACACGTCAGAGTTGAAAACGGGGTTCTTTGCACTTACGGAGTGAGAAATTAGCACAAGAGCGTGCGTAATCCTCGTTTGCTCTGGTAGGAAAGCGCGCCTAGGATCAACCCACGATTTTTAATCTGATTGGCGAGGACTCATTCATGGCCGGTAAAGCGAGCTTCAACTGGATTGATCCATTGTTGTTGGACCAGCAACTCACTGAAGAAGAGCGCATGATTCGCGACACTGCCGAGCAGTTCGCCCAACAGAAGCTCGCGCCGCGGGTGTTGGAAGCGTTCCGCCATGAAAAAACCGACCCGGCCATTTTTCGTGAAATGGGTGAGGTCGGCTTGTTGGGTGCAACCATTCCTGAACAGTACGGCGGCAGCGGACTGAACTACGTCAGCTATGGCCTGATCGCTCGTGAAGTGGAGCGCGTTGATTCAGGCTATCGCTCGATGATGAGCGTGCAGTCCTCGCTGGTCATGGTGCCGATCAATGAGTTCGGTACCGAGGCCCAAAAGCAGAAGTACCTGCCCAAACTGGCCTCCGGCGAGTGGATCGGTTGCTTTGGTCTGACAGAGCCGAACCACGGTTCCGACCCGGGAGCGATGATCACTCGTGCGCGCAAAGTGGAAGGCGGCTACAGCCTGACGGGTAGCAAGATGTGGATCACCAACAGCCCGATTGCCGATGTATTTGTCGTCTGGGGTAAGGATGACGCCGGTGACATCCGCGGCTTTGTTCTGGAGAAAGGCTGGAAGGGCCTGAGTGCGCCGGCGATTCACGGCAAGGTCGGTCTGCGCGCTTCGATCACGGGCGAGATCGTCATGGATAACGTCTTCGTTCCAGAAGAAAACATCTTTCCGGATGTGCGTGGGTTGAAGGGGCCGTTTACCTGTCTGAACTCGGCTCGCTATGGCATTTCCTGGGGAGCCTTGGGTGCAGCCGAATTCTGCTGGCACACCGCGCGCCAGTACACGCTGGATCGGCAGCAGTTTGGTCGTCCTTTGGCTGCCACTCAGTTGATCCAGAAAAAGCTGGCCGATATGCAGACTGAAATCACCCTGGCCCTGCAGGGATGCCTGCGTCTGGGGCGTATGAAGGATGAGGGTACGGCCGCTGTTGAAATCACCTCCATCATGAAGCGCAACTCCTGTGGCAAGTCCCTGGATATTGCTCGCATGGCGCGGGACATGCTGGGCGGCAATGGCATCTCCGATGAGTTTGGCATCGCTCGTCATCTCGTCAACCTGGAAGTGGTGAACACTTACGAAGGTACTCATGACGTTCATGCACTGATCCTGGGGCGTGCGCAAACCGGTATCCAGGCGTTCTATTAATAGGGGGACGGCATGGGCGCGCTTTCGCATCTGCGGGTACTGGATTTATCGAGGGTGCTGGCCGGGCCGTGGGCCGGTCAGATCCTGGCGGACCTGGGGGCTGAGGTCATCAAGGTCGAGCGACCAGGTTGTGGTGACGATACGCGCGCCTGGGGGCCACCGTTTCTGAAGGATGCGTCGGGCGAGAACACGACCGAGGCGGCCTATTACTTGTCGGCCAATCGCAACAAGCAATCGGTGACCATCGATTTCACGCACCCCGAGGGGCAAAGGTTGGTGCGGGAGTTGGCGGCAAAGTCCGACATTCTGATTGAGAACTTCAAGGTGGGTGGGCTGGCGGCTTATGGCCTGGACTACGACTCGCTGAAGGCGATCAACCCGCAACTGATCTATTGCTCGATTACCGGGTTTGGTCAAACCGGCCCTTATGCCAAGCGCGCCGGATATGACTTCATGATCCAGGGCTTGGGGGGGTTGATGAGTCTCACCGGCCGGCCTGAAGGCGATGAGGGGGCGGGGCCGGTGAAGGTCGGGGTTGCGCTGACGGATATCCTGACCGGTGTCTATTCAACCGTGGCCATTCTGGCGGCGCTGGCTCACCGCGATCATGCCGGCGGCGGGCAGCATATCGACATGGCCTTGCTGGACGTTCAAGTGGCTTGCCTGGCGAACCAGGCGATGAATTACCTGACCACGGGCAACGCGCCGAAGCGGTTGGGCAACGCTCATCCGAACATAGTGCCTTATCAGGATTTTCCCACGGCTGACGGTGACTTCATCCTTACGGTGGGCAATGACAGTCAGTTCCGAAAATTCGCCGAGGTCGCGGGTCAACCGCAGTGGGCTGATGATCCCCGCTTTGCGACAAACAAGCTGCGAGTGGCAAACCGCGCGGTATTGATTCCTTTGATTCGCCAGGCGACGGTATTCAAGACCACTGCCGAATGGGTCGCGCAGTTGGAGCAGGCTGGTGTGCCCTGTGGGCCGATCAACGATGTGGCTCAGGTGTTTGCCGATCCTCAGGTTCGGGCGCGTGGGTTGGCGATGACGTTGCCTCATGCACTGGCGGGCGAAGTGCCGCAGGTTGCCAGTCCAATCCGGCTGTCTGAAACGCCGGTGGAATATCGCAATGCACCTCCGCTATTAGGGGAGCACACGCAGGATGTCCTGCAGCGAGTATTGGGATTGGATGAAGTGATGGTGGCGGGCCTGAGGGAGGCTGGAGTGCTCTGATTGTTTCTTCTATATAGAAGAGGCTTTTTGAGGGGGCACGGTGCTTTTTCGAATGCCCTGCAACTTATTGATAGAAAAACGAAATTAAGGGTTGACGGCAAATTCTGGAAGTCTATAATTCGCCCCACTTCCGGCGCAGTCGAAACGGAAAACTCCTTGAGTTTCAATGAGTTAAGTAGGTTTCGAAGGCGCAGGGCTTCAGATGATCGAGGCTTGGGAAGTAGTTGGTGGGGCGGTTTTTCTGGCTCCGTTAACGATTCGATCTTCTCGATCGAAAGCGGTCAAAAAGAGGTGTTGACAGCAGCGAGTAACGCTGTAGAATTCGCCTCCCGCTAACGAGAGATCGGAAGCGCAAGTGGTTGAAGTTGTTGATGTTTCTTAAGCGAAACTTTGAAAACTTCTTAAAATAACCGCTTGACAGATACACCGGGCGCTGTAGAATGCGCGCCTCGGTTGAGACGAAAGGCTCAACCCACCGCTCTTTAACAACTGAATCAAGCAATTCG